>NZ_JBEAIJ010000001.1:0-424845 GCF_040065315.1 Klebsiella sp. CN_Kp100 | reverse complement strand
GGAGAATATGGTGCATCCGGGAGGATTCGAACCTCCGACCGCTCGGTTCGTAGCCGAGTACTCTATCCAGCTGAGCTACGGATGCATCGGGAAACTTACTTTACTGCAGATTTTGATACTGCTGCTAAAGCTGTATCAAGTAAGATGGTGCATCCGGGAGGATGACTTGCCTTGCGGCTCGCCCTTCGGGCTGTTGCTAAAGCAACGTTATCCCCCTGGTGCTTGCGGCTAATACCGCCACCTCATCCACACCTTCGTTGCTGAAGGTATGGAGAATATGGTGCATCCGGGAGGATTCGAACCTCCGACCGCTCGGTTCGTAGCCGAGTACTCTATCCAGCTGAGCTACGGATGCAAAATGGCGGTGAGGCGGGGATTCGAACCCCGGATGCAGCTTTTGACCGCATACTCCCTTAGCAGGGGAGCGCCTTCAGCCTCTCGGCCACCTCACCACACGCCTCTTACGAGTGCTTCGAAGAACTTGTTTCTGCTCTTCGTCGCTGCGATGGCGCACATATTACTTTCTGGTACTTATAAGTCAAACCTTTTTTCGAGACCTTTTTTTCGTTTGCACACTTCCCGCGCAATTAGCCTGTGAAAACGGCAAAAAGAGTATTTTATCAACAAGAAATTGCTGATTTTGCTGCTGCTAACGCAAAAGATAACGGGAGCGGAATCCGCGTAAACGACAAAAAAGAGAGGCTGTCGGAGAAGAAAAGTGGAAAAAACGAACCTGGGAGGGATGCGCCTCACCAAACAGCGAGGCGCGAAAACCTTAGTAACTGGACTGCTGGGATTTTTCAGCCTGGATACGCTGGTAGATCTCTTCACGATGCACAGAGACTTCTTTAGGGGCATTTACGCCAATACGAACCTGGTTACCCTTCACCCCTAAAACTGTCACAGTGACCTCATCTCCAATCATGAGGGTCTCACCAACTCGACGAGTCAGAATCAGCATTCTTTGCTCCTTGAAAGATTAAAAGAGTCGGGTCTCTCGTATCCCGGCATTATCCATCATATAACGCCAAAAAGTAAGCGATGACAAACACCCTACGGTGTAAGCAGTCACGGCATCACATTCTGTTAAACCTAAGTTTAGCCGATATACACAACTTCAACCCGACTTTATCGTTATCAGTGCTTCTCGCGCAAGATGCTGTAGTCCGAGAACCACAGCATCTATGCGATTATAGTTATTACAGTTTTGCGCTTACCCAGCCTTTCACACTGGCCAACGCAGCAGGGAGAGCAGACGCATCGGTACCGCCGGCCTGCGCCATATCCGGACGACCGCCCCCTTTACCGCCCACCTGCTGGGCGACCATACCAACCAGTTCCCCTGCTTTCACGCGGTCTGTCACATCCTTAGACACACCCGCAATCAGAGAAACCTTACCTTCTGCGACCGTAGCTAATACAACAACCGTTGAACCCAACTGATTTTTCAGATCGTCAACCATAGTACGCAGCATTTTCGGCTCAACGCCGGCCAGCTCGCTGACCAGCAGCTTAACGCCGTTAATCTCTTCGGCTTTGCTGGAGAGGTTTGCGCTCTCCTGCGCGGCAGCCTGCTCTTTCAGCTGCTGCAGCTCTTTTTCCAGCTGACGGCTACGCTCCAGCGCGGCGCGTACCTTCTCGCCGAGGCTGTGGGTATCCCCTTTCAGCAGCTGCGCAATATCGCCCAGCAGATCGCTTTGCGCATGCAGCAGCGCCATCGCGCCTTCGCCGGTGACCGCTTCGATACGGCGCACGCCTGCGGCGGTGCCAGACTCAGAGGTGATGCGGAACAGGCCAATATCACCGGTACGCGAGGCGTGAGTTCCGCCGCACAGCTCGGTGGAAAAATCGCCCATTCGCAGCACGCGAACGCGATCGTCATACTTCTCGCCAAACAGCGCCATTGCGCCTGATTCACGAGCAGCGTCAATATCCATGATATTGGTTTCGATTGGCAGGTTGCGACGGATTTGCGCGTTCACCAGATCTTCAACCGCGCGGATCTCTTCCGGCTTCATCGCCTCAAAATGCGAGAAGTCGAAGCGCAGCGCTTTGTCGTTGACCAGGGAGCCTTTCTGCGCAACGTGCGTACCGAGAACCTGACGCAGCGCCGCGTGCATCAGGTGCGTCGCGGAGTGGTTCAGACGGATACGCTGGCGGCGAGCCTGATCCACATCTGCCTGTACGGCGTCGCCGACCTTCAGCGAACCGCCATTCAGTTTACCAATATGACCAATTGCCTGACCGTATTTCTGTGTATCGCTGACCTGGAAGGAGAAACCGGCGCCCTTCAGCTCGCCTTTATCCCCCACCTGGCCGCCGGATTCAGCGTAGAACGGCGTCTGGTCGAGGATCACTACGGCTTCCTGACCGGCGTTCACCGCATTTACCGCTTTACCATCGATAAACAGGGCAGTCACTTTGCCGTTCAGTTCCAGGCTGTCATAGCCTTTAAACTCAGAGGCGCCGTCAACGCGGATCATCGCGTTGTAGTCCGCGCCAAAACCGCTGGATTCGCGCGCGCGACGGCGCTGCTCTTCCATTGCGGCTTCAAAGCCGGCTTCGTCAACCTTGATGTTGCGTTCGCGGCAAACGTCGGCGGTCAGGTCAACCGGGAAACCGTAGGTATCGTACAGGCGGAAAGCGGTTTCGCCGTCCAGCGTGTCGCCCTGTAGTTTAGCCAGTTCTTCATCCAGCAGCGCCAGTCCGCGCTCGAGAGTACGGGCAAACTGCTCTTCTTCGGTTTTCAGCACCTGCTCAACCTGAGCCTGCTGCTGTTTCAGCTCTTCGCCGGCGGAGCCCATCACGTCAATCAGCGGGGCGACCAGTTTCCAGAAGAAGGTCTCCTTCGCACCCAGCATGTTGCCATGACGGATTGCGCGACGAATGATGCGGCGCAGCACGTAGCCGCGGTTTTCATTCGACGGGATAACGCCATCAGCAATCAGGAAAGCGCAGGAACGAATGTGGTCAGCGATAACGCGCAGGGACTTGTTAGAGAGATCGGTCGCGCCGGTGACGTCAGCCACGCTCTTAATCAGATCGCGGAACAGATCGATATCGTAGTTGGAGTTAACGTGCTGCAGTACGGCGGCAATACGTTCGAGGCCCATACCGGTATCCACGGACGGCTTAGGCAGCGGCTCCATTGTCCCGTCAGCCTGACGGTTGAACTGCATAAAGACGATATTCCAGATCTCAATATAGCGATCGCCGTCTTCTTCCGGCGTTCCCGGAGGGCCGCCCCAGATATGGTCGCCATGGTCGAAGAAGATTTCGGTGCATGGACCGCACGGCCCGGTGTCGCCCATCTGCCAGAAGTTATCGGAAGCAAAAGGCGCGCCTTTATTGTCGCCGATGCGAATAATACGCTCGCGCGGTACGCCAACTTCATTTGCCCAGATGTCGAACGCCTCGTCATCGGTTTCGTAGACGGTCACCCACAGTTTTTCTTTCGGCAGGGCGAACCAGTTCTCACCGGTCAGCAGTTCCCATGCGTATTTGATAGCGTCCTGTTTGAAGTAGTCGCCGAAGCTGAAGTTACCCAGCATTTCAAAGAAGGTGTGGTGACGCGCGGTGTAACCGACGTTTTCCAGATCGTTGTGCTTACCACCCGCACGAACGCAACGCTGCGCGGTGGTTGCGCGCGAATAATTACGTTTGTCGAGACCAAGGAAAACATCCTTGAACTGGTTCATCCCGGCGTTGGTAAACAGCAGGGTCGGGTCGTTATGCGGCACCAGGGAGCTGCTCGCAACTACCTGATGTCCTTTACTATGGAAAAAGTCGAGAAACGCCTGACGGATCTCAGCGGTGCTCTTGCTCATAATTATCCTGAAATCAAGCTAACGAAATGTCGCTGGCAGCCACTACCCAGTATCGACCGGCAGGCTACTCACGAAAATAAAGTGGGAATAAGATAAGTTTTCTTTACGGGGAAGTAAAATCCCGGATGGGTCAATCTGCAAAATTTCGCCAGATTTCCTGGATATCTTCCATCAGATAGCCGCGGTAGAGCAAAAAGCGCTGAATTTTGACTTTTTCTGCAAATACGGTGGGCAAGGGTTCGCCATATTTTCTCTGCGCCTGCTCTTTAGCAAGCTGTGCCCAGTCGATTTCGCAGTCACGCATGGCTGACTCTATCGTCTCGCGGGAAATCCCTTTCTGCTTTAGCTCCTGGCGGACGCGCGCCGGGCCGTATCCCTTGCGGCTGCGGCTGGCAATAAACTGGGCGACAAAGCGATCGTCGTCCAGATAGCGGTTCTCAATACACCATTCGACAACGTTATCGACCTCTTCCGGCGTCACGTTTAGCGCTTCAGGGCCGTTCTTGCTCATCACCGGCGCAGCCAGTTTGCGCCTGAGCTCCTGTTCGCTATGGTCGCGCATTGCCAGAATGCGAATCGCGCGATCCAGCAGACGGGCATAGTCAGAGCGGCGGGATGAAGTTTCAGTCACGGGCAACCTCGCTAATCAAAAAAGCAAAAGGGCCGCATAAGCGGCCCCTTGTTAGTCTGTTCAGACGATATCAGAAATCTTGTTCGGTTTCTGCTTCGCTGTTGCCATCAACCGCGAAGTCCGGCGTGGAGTCCTGATTGCTCAGCAGCAGTTCACGAACTTTCTTCTCGATCTCTTTTGCTGCAGCCGGGTTCTCTTTCAGCCAGGAGATCGCGTTCGCTTTACCCTGACCAATTTTATCGCCGTTGTAGCTGTACCAGGCGCCCGCTTTCTCAATCAGCTTCTCTTTCACGCCGAGATCGACCAGCTCACCGAAGAAGTTGATACCTTCGCCGTAGAGAATCTGGAATTCGGCCTGTTTAAACGGCGCGGCAATTTTGTTTTTCACCACTTTAACGCGGGTTTCGCTGCCGACAACGTTGTCACCCTCTTTCACCGCACCGATACGGCGGATATCCAGACGCACGGAGGCGTAGAATTTCAGCGCGTTACCACCGGTAGTGGTTTCCGGGTTACCGAACATGACGCCAATTTTCATACGAATCTGGTTGATAAAGATCAGCAGCGTGTTGGACTGCTTCAGGTTACCCGCCAGTTTACGCATCGCCTGGCTCATCATACGCGCCGCGAGGCCCATGTGAGAGTCGCCGATTTCACCTTCGATTTCCGCTTTCGGCGTCAGCGCCGCAACGGAGTCGACGACGATAACGTCTACCGCACCGGAACGCGCCAGCGCGTCACAGATTTCCAGAGCCTGCTCGCCGGTGTCCGGCTGGGAGCACAGCAGGTTGTCGATATCGACGCCCAGCTTGCGAGCATAAACCGGATCCAGCGCGTGTTCCGCATCGATAAACGCACAGGTTTTACCTTCACGCTGCGCGGCGGCGATAACCTGCAGCGTCAGCGTGGTTTTACCGGAAGATTCAGGCCCGTAAATCTCGACGATACGGCCCATCGGCAGGCCGCCTGCGCCCAGGGCGATATCCAGGGAAAGCGAGCCGGTGGAGATTGTTTCCACATCCATGGAGCGGTCTTCACCCAGGCGCATGATGGAGCCTTTACCGAATTGTTTTTCGATCTGGCCCAGTGCTGCCGCCAACGCTTTCTGTTTGTTTTCGTCGATAGCCATTATTACTCCTCTCATGCCGGGTGTAACCGGGTAGTCAATTCTGTTCTGTTGAAGCAATTATACTGTATAGTCATACAGTATCAAGTATTTTGTAGAAATTGTTGCCAGAGGAGATTTAGCGCATAGGCCGTGGCCTGGCGGCGCACCGCCTCCCGGTCTCCGGCAAAGCATTCGCGCTGGGTTACGCCCTGTCCGCTGGCGCTCGCCACGCCAAACCAGACGGTGCCCACCGGCTTTTCCGCGCTGCCGCCATCCGGCCCGGCAATGCCGCTGACCGAAATCGCGTAGTCCGCGCGAGCCGCGCGCAGGGCGCCAATCGCCATCTCCACGACCACCGGTTCGCTCACCGCGCCATGGTCAAGCAGCGTCGCTTCGCTGACGCCAATCATCTGCGACTTGGCTTCATTACTGTAAGTCACAAAACCGCGCTCAAACCACGCCGAGCTGCCGGCAATATCGGTCAGGGTTTTGGCGACCCAGCCGCCAGTACAGGACTCCGCCGAGGTCACCGTCGCGCCGCGCGCTTTCAGCGCCTGCCCCACCTGCTCGCTCAGCTGCATTAATTCCGAATCTGTCATTCGTCGCCCCACGTAAGCTCTATAAACAGGCCATCAAAGATAGCACTTCCAGCGAAGATATGGGGACGGGGTGGCGAATTTACGAGGAGGCTTGCGAAAATCATCGCCCACGCTGTCGCAGCACTTTCGGATAGCAGCCTGATGTCACCGGTGTCACAATTCACCGCACATTAAAGGAAGAGTTAAATTCGAGGTTATCTGGAATGGCCAAAGCCCCCTTTACCGCAGAGCAGAGTCTGCAAAAAATCCGTCAGGTGCGCCTTTGCCTGTTCTTATGCGGCTTATTTTCACTGTTCACCGCGCTTCTGCATATTTTCACCCGCTCCTTCAATCCCCTGTGTGAAGGCGTGCAGCTCTTATTGGGCGTCGGCTGCGTGATCTATGGATTTACTTTAAGCAAAAGAATCAAGCAGATACTTAACGGGCAGCCCGGATAAAAACCGGCCCCCTGCGGGCCGGCAGAAACTATTGCATACTGGCCGCAATCAGCTCGACGTTGTGACGCAGCATTTTCACATAACTGTCCGCCACGCCGCCGGGTTTAGAGAGCGCTTCAGGATAGAGTTCACCGCCCGGCTGCGCGCCCGTTGCGCTGGCGATCTGCTTGACCAGCCTTGGGTCGAGCTGGTTTTCCATAAACCAGGTATGCACGCCGTCGGCTTTAATTTGTTGAATTAAAGCCGCTACCTGCGCCGCGCTGGCTTCACTCTCCGACGATAATCCCTGCGGCGCGAGGAAGGTCACACCATAGGCGCGGCCAAAATAGCCGAAAGCGTCATGGCTGGTGAGCACTTTGCGTTTCTCCAGCGCAATGGCGCTGAACTGGCTTTTTGCCCAGCGATCGATATCGTTGAGCTGGCTGATATAGCGCTGACCGGAAATCTCCAGCGCAGCCTTATCATCCGGGTCCGCTTTTACCAGGCCGTTAAGGATATTCTGCGCATACAGGGCGCCGTTGGCGGCGCTGTTCCACGCATGCGGATCGGTTACCGTTGCGCCATCTTCTTCAAGCGTGTGAGTTTTGACTCCGCGGGAAGCAACCACCAGCTCACCTTTGAAACCGGATGCCTTAATTAAGCGGTCCAGCCAGCCTTCCAGCCCCAGACCGTTGACCACCACGACATCCGCTTTACTCAGCAGCGCGCTATCTTTCGGCGAAGGCTCAAAGGTATGCGGATCGCCATCCGGCCCCACCAGCGTGTTGACATGCACGTGTTCGCCGCCAATCTGCTGCACCATATCGCCTAAAACGGAAAAACTACTCACGACATTCAGCGTTTTCGCCATCACCCCGTGCGATGCGAGCCCCAGCGCCAGCGCCAGCCATATCCCGGTACGTTGCTTCATTTTCCTTACCCCATTAATTTACGCCAGCCGACAACCAGCCGGCTGCGCGTGCCAAAAAATACCGATACAAAAAAGATGCCGCTGGCGGTCAGCACGATCGCGGGTCCGGCAGGCAAATTCGCCGCCCACGACAGGCTCAGCCCCATCCACGCACAAAAACTACCGATCGACGCCGCCAGCAGCAGAATGCCCGGCAGCGTTCGCGCCCAGCAGCGCGCCGCGACGGCAGGCAGCATCATGACGCCTACCGCCATCAGCGTGCCGAGAACCTGAAACCCGGCCACCAGGTTGAGCACCAGCAGGGCGAGAAACAGGCCGTGGAGCAGCGCCGGCAATCTTCGCGAGTTCACCTGAAGCCAGACGCTATCGAAGGCTTCACTGACCAGGCCGCGATAAAACAACGCGATGCAAATCAGGGTCAGGCTGGCAACGGCGGAGACAAACAGCGCCGAATCGCGGTCTACCGCCAGAATCGAGCCAAACAGCAGATGCAGCAGGTCGACGTTAGAACCGCGCAGCGAGACCAGCGTAACGCCCAGCGCCAGGGAGCCGAGATAAAACCCGGCGAAGCTGGCATCCTCTTTTAAAGGCGTGCGTCGGCTGACCCATCCCGCCACCAGCGCCACCGCAATGCCGGCAATAAAACCACCGACGGTCATCGCCAGCAGCGACATCCCGTTAAGCAGGTAGCCCGCCGCCACGCCGGGCAAAATCGCATGCGAGAGCGCATCGCCCATCAGGCTCATGCGACGTAAAAGTAAGAAAACGCCGAGCATCGTAGTGCTCAGGGAGAGCGCCAGGCACACCACCAGCGCGCGGCGCATAAAGCCAAACTCGATAAAGGGTTGAATAAAGGTGTGCCAGATCATGCCAGCCTCGCGGAGTGAAAGGCGGGCAGTACATCAGGCGTACAGCCACAGCGGGCGTGCTGCGACGTTAGCAGCAGCGTTTCCGGGAAATAGTCGGCGACCCGTTGGTTATCGTGCAGCACCGCCAGAATCGTCTGTCCCTGCTGGTGCATTTCGAGGATCAGCGCCATCAGCTCACGACAGGTCGCTTCGTCGATGCCGGTAAACGGTTCGTCAAGCATTACCAGCGGCGCGCGTTGCACCATGACCCTTGCGAAGAGCATGCGCTGAAACTGGCCGCCGGAGAGCGCCTCAATCGGCGTTTTCGCCATCGTTAACAGTCCCACCCGCTCTAAGGATGCGACGATACGCTGACGCCCCTCTCCCCTGAGCCCGCGCAATAGCGATACCCGGGGCCAGGCCCCCTGGCTGACCACATCCTGCACCGTCAACGGAAACTGCGACTCCAGGGCATGACGCTGCGCCAGCCAGCCGATAACGGGTCGTTCACCGCGCCAGTTCAGACGGCCGCTAACCGGTGGAATAAAGCCGGCCAGCGTCTTGAGCAGCGTCGACTTCCCACAGCCATTAAGGCCGACAATCGCCGTCATACTCCCCGTTGCAATCGTACCGCTAAGGGACGGCGTGATCGCCAGCCCTTCATAGCCAGCCACCAGGTGATCGAGCTTAATCATGGCAGGGATACCGCCCACCAGGTTGCCAGCCACAGCGCGGCCAGCACTACGCAGGCCATCGTCAGCCGGGCGATGCCTGAAGTCATCAATAAGGAAGTCAATGTTTACGCCTCAATAAAACGTTATAACATAACAATATTAAAAGAAGCGTAGATTGTAAATTGGCGTCAACAAAAGGAAATGCTGCAAAATGTTACAGACTCCTCTCCGGACGGAGAGGAGCGCAGAAGGCGGGATTACTGCATCCGGGCCTGAGAAACCGCCAGGCCCAGCTGCCAGACGGCCATCGCGTAATGGGTGCTGTGGTTATAGCGGGTGATAGTGTAGAAGTTCGGCAGGCCGTACCAGTACTGATAGCCGGTACCGACATCCAGACGCAGCAGGCTCGCCTGCTGATGGTTACCCAGCGGCTGGGTCGGGGTTAATCCTGCCGCCGCCAGCTGCGAGACGCTGTATTTAGTTTTAAACCCATTGTTCAGGCCAGGCGCCTGGCCCAGCGCCTGTACCGCGACCAGATCGCCGCTCACCCAACCGTGCTGCTTGAAGTAATTCGCCACGCTGCCGATGGCATCGACCGGATCCCACAGATTGATATGCCCGTCGCCGTTAAAGTCCACGGCATACTGCTTATAAGAAGAGGGCATAAACTGACCATAGCCCATTGCCCCGGCGAAGGAGCCTTTCAGATCGAGCGGGTCATCCTGTTCGCTGCGCGCCATCAGCAGGAACGTTTCCAGCTCGCCGGAGAAGTATTCGGCGCGGCGCGGATAGTTAAACGACAGCGTCGCCAGCGCATCGAGGATACGGGTTTTACCCATCACCCTGCCCCAGCGGGTCTCAACGCCAATAATCCCGACGATAATTTCCGGCGGCACGCCGTAAACCTGGTACGCGCGGTTGAGCGCATCCTGATACTGGTTCCAGAACGCCACGCCGTTCTGCACGTTATCCGGGGTAATAAACTGTTTTTTATAGCGCAGCCAGGCGCCGTTTGGCCCTGACGGCGGCAGCCCGGTCGGCGCCTGGCGGTCCATCAGACGCAGAACATAGTCCAGACGTTTAGCCTGCGAGAGGATCTCATGCAGCTGCTGTCGGTCAAAGCCGTGCTTGCTCACCATCTTGTCGATGAACTGCTCCGCCGCCGGGTTATTCGCGAAATCACCGCTCATCTGCATCACGTTATGCTGCGGCTCAAGTAAAAAACCGCCCGTGCCGCCCGCCATTTCCTTTTCCGCGGGGGTTTGAGGTTTGCTGCTGCAGGCAGCGAGTAGAACGCAAAGAGGGAGTAAAGCCAGATAACGACGCTTCAACATGGGACATCCATTCAACAAATCGGCAAGGGATAATTATGGTAAAGCATGCGCCCGCTCACAAGGAAGCGGCGACGATGTAAATTCTTTTTTCTTGCCGTTTTTGCTTATGCCTCGCCGGATCTTTCTTTCACTTCAGCTATAAACTTTCAAAATAAAATATTTATCTTTCATTTTGCGATCAGTTTAACACTTTTAAACCTTTTAAAATGATTAAAATTAGCCGCCAGTTAGCAAGAAAAATAACACGCTGAAGGAGAGAACAATGATTGAAGTCGTTACCCACGGCGCCGAGTGGTTTATCGGCCTGTTTCAGAAGGGAGGCGAGGTATTCACCGGAATGGTCACCGGGATCCTGCCTTTGCTGATCAGCCTGCTGGTGATCATGAATGCGCTGATCAACTTTATCGGTCAGCAGCGGATCGAAAAGCTGGCGCAGCGCTGCGCCGGTAATCCGATCTCGCGCTACCTGCTGCTGCCCTGCATCGGCACCTTCGTTTTCTGTAACCCGATGACCCTGAGCCTTGGGCGCTTTATGCCCGAGAAATACAAACCGAGCTACTACGCGGCGGCCTCCTACAGCTGCCACTCAATGAACGGCCTGTTTCCGCATATCAACCCCGGCGAACTGTTCGTCTATCTGGGGATCGCCAACGGGCTGACCACCCTCGGCCTGCCGTTAGGGCCGCTGGCGGTGAGCTATTTGCTGGTGGGTCTGGTGACGAACTTCTTCCGCGGCTGGGTAACCGATCTGACCACGTCGATTTTTGAGAAAAAAATGGCCATCCAGCTTGAGCAGAAAGTCCACCTGTCAGGAGCGACATCATGACCCGTATTCGCATTGAAAAAGGCACCGGCGGCTGGGGCGGACCGCTCGAACTGGACGCCGTTGCCGGTAAAAAAATTGTCTATATCACCGCGGGCACCCGTCCGGCGATCGTCGATAAAATTGCCCGCCTCACCGGCTGGCAGGCGGTCGATGGTTTTAAAGAGGGCGAGCCGCCGGAAGCGGAAATCGGCGTGGCGATTATCGACTGCGGCGGCACCCTGCGCTGCGGTATCTACCCGAAGCGCCGCATCCCGACCATTAATATTCACGCGACCGGCAAATCGGGTCCGCTGGCGCAGTATATCGTCGAAGATATTTACGTTTCCGGCGTCAAAGAAGAGAACATTTTCGCCCTGGAAGATGGCCCCTCCCCGGCCCCGCAGGCCGCGCCAGCCCAGCCGGCGGTCCGCGACTATGACACCAGCAAGAAAATCACCGAGCAGAGCGACGGCCTGCTGGCCAAAGTCGGCATGGGGATGGGTTCCGTCGTGGCGGTGCTGTTCCAGGCCGGGCGCGACACCATCGATACGGTGTTGAAAACCATTCTGCCGTTTATGGCCTTCGTCGCGGCGCTGATCGGCATCATCATGGCCTCCGGCATCGGCGATTGGGTAGCCCATGGCCTGGCGCCGCTCGCCAGCCATCCGCTGGGCCTCGTCACCCTGGCGCTGATCTGCTCTTTCCCGCTGCTGTCGCCGTTTCTCGGCCCCGGCGCGGTCATCGCCCAGGTTATCGGCGTGCTGATTGGCGTGCAGATTGGCCTCGGCAATATTCCGCCGCATCTCGCCCTGCCCGCGCTGTTCGCCATCAACGCCCAGGCCGCCTGCGACTTTATCCCGGTTGGCCTGTCGCTGGCGGAAGCTCGCCAGGATACGGTGCGCGTTGGCGTACCGTCGGTTCTGGTGAGCCGCTTCCTGACCGGCGCGCCAACGGTGCTGATCGCCTGGTTCGTTTCCGGATTTATTTATCAATAAGAGGTGCCTGAAGATGACCGTGATTTACCAGACCACGATTACCCATATCGGCGCCAGCGCGACGATGGCGCTGGAGGAGCAAATGCTGATCACCTTCCGCGAAGGCGCCCCGGCCGATATCGAAGAGTACTGCTTTATTCACAACCACGGTGAGCTGTCCGGCGCGCTGGCGCCGGGCGCGGAACTGCTGCTTGGCGAGCTGCGCTACCCGGTCACCGCCGTCGGCGACGTTGCCGAACAGAACCTGCGCGAGCTGGGCCATATCACGCTGCGCTTTGACGGGCACCGCGAAGCGGAATTCCCCGGGACCGTACACGTGGCGGGCCCGGTGCCGGAAGGCATCGCCACCGGCTGCGTACTGAAATTTGTTGCTTAAGTTGTAAGGAGAAAATTATGAATCAGGTTGCTGTTGTCATCGGTGGGGGACAAACCTTAGGAGAGTTTTTGTGCCGCGGGCTTGCCGCAGAAGGCTATCGCGTGGCGGTAGTCGATATTCAGAGCGATAAAGCGACCCGCGTCGCCCAGGCCATCAACGCGGAGTATGGAGAAGGCACTGCGTGGGGCTTCGGCGCGGACGCCACCAGCGAAGCCAGCGTGGTCGCCCTTGCTCGCGGAGTGGATGAAATATTTTCCCGCGTCGATCTGCTGGTCTATAGCGCCGGGATCGCTAAAGCGGCGTTTATCAGCGACTTCGCGCTGGGGGATTTCGACCGTTCGCTGCAGGTGAATCTGGTGGGCTACTTCCTCTGCGCCCGCGAGTTTTCCCGCCTGATGATCCGCGACGGCATTAAAGGTCGCATCATCCAGATTAACTCTAAATCCGGCAAAGTGGGCAGCAAGCATAACTCCGGCTATAGCGCGGCGAAGTTCGGCGGCGTGGGGCTGACGCAGTCGCTGGCGCTGGACCTCGCGGAGTATGGGATTACCGTGCATTCTCTGATGCTGGGCAACCTGCTGAAGTCGCCGATGTTCCAGTCTCTGCTGCCGCAGTACGCCACCAAGCTGGGGATCCCCGAAGAGCAGGTCGAGCAGTATTACATCGATAAAGTCCCGCTAAAGCGCGGCTGCGATTACCAGGATGTACTTAACGTGCTGATGTTTTACGCCAGCCCGCAGGCTTCATACTGTACCGGGCAGTCCATCAACGTCACCGGCGGGCAGGTGATGTTTTAAAACGTTGCGCACTGTTTCCCCGGAGGCGATGCTGCGCATCTGTCCGGGCTACCGATTATGCGGCTGTCTGGTAGCCCGGACAGGCGCAACGCGCCGCCTCCGGGGAAATATCGCACACGCCTTAAGGAGACTTTATGGTTACCGCACTTATCACCGTCGCCGCCATCGCCTGGATAACCCAGCTCGCCTTTGGCGGCTGGCAAATCAGGCAGTTCAATCGCGCATTCGATCGGCTGTGCCAGCAGGGACGCGTCGGCGTCGGCCGTTCCTCGGGGCGGTTCAAGCCGCGCGCCGTCGTCGCCATCGCCGTCGACGAAAACGACCGCATTTGCGATACGCTGCTAATGAAAGGCCTCACCGTCTTCGCCAGGCCGCAAAAAATCCCCGTCCTGACCGGTAAACATCTTGAGGAATTGCAGCCTGATGTGATCTTTCCCAATGATCCGCTTTGTCAGAATGCACTATCATTAGCGCTTAATCCGAAACATGGATAATTTCGTTGTGAACGTTAATATCTTGCGAAATTATCATTTCGAAACTTTAAACGCAGGATACAACGCTTATGAAACCACGTCAGCGCCAGGCAGCCATTCTCGAGCACCTGCAATCGCAGGGCAAATGCTCGGTCGAAGAGCTGGCGCAACACTTCGACACCACCGGTACCACCATCCGTAAGGATCTGGTGATCCTTGAGAATGCCGGTACCGTTATCCGTACTTACGGCGGCGTGGTGTTAAATAAAGACGAGGCCGATCCGCCCATCGACCACAAAACGCTGATTAACACCCATAAAAAAGAGCGGATTGCCGAAGCCGCCGTCAGCTTCATTCACGATGGCGACTCGATCATTCTTGACGCCGGCAGTACGGTGCTGCAAATGGTACCGATGCTCAGCCGCTTCAATAACATTACCGTGATGACCAACAGCCTGCATATCGTCAACGCCCTCTCTGAACTGGATAACGAACAAACCATCCTGATGCCGGGCGGCACGTTTCGCAAAAAATCGGCCTCCTTTCACGGCCAGTTGGCGGAAAACGCCTTCGAACACTTCAGCTTCGATCGACTGTTTATGGGCACCGACGGCATTGATTTAATCGCCGGCGTCACCACCTTTAATGAGGTTTATACGGTCAGCAAAGCGATGTGCAATGCCGCCCGCGAAGTTATCCTGATGGCCGACTCGTCGAAGTTTGGCCGCAAAAGTCCCAATATCGTCTGCGGCCTGGAGAGCGTGGACAAACTGATTACCGATGCCGATATCAGCCCGGAATTTAAGCGGGCGCTGGAAGACAAAGGCATCGAAGTCATTATTACTGGAGAACATCATGAGTAACTTTCTGTTAGAAGCCGGACGCCAGACCCTGATGCTGGAGCTTCAGGAGGCGAGCCGCCTGCCTGAACGCCTGGGCGACGACTTCATCCGCGCGGCGGAAACCATCATCCACTGCGAGGGCAAACTGGTCGTCTCCGGTATCGGTAAATCGGGTCATATTGGTAAAAAGCTGGCCGCCACCTTCGCCAGCACCGGCACCCCGGCATTTTTTGTTCACCCGGCGGAAGCGCTGCACGGCGACCTCGGAATGCTCGACAGCCGCGACGTGATGCTGTTTATCTCTTACTCCGGCAGCGCCAAAGAGCTGGATCTTATCGTTCCGCGCCTGGAAGAAAAATCCATTCCGCTGCTGGCGATGACCGGTAAATCCACTTCACCGCTGGCGCTGGCGGCCAAAGCGGTGCTCGATATCGCCGTAGAGCGCGAAGCCTGCCCGATGCACCTCGCGCCCACCTCCAGCACCGTCAATACCCTGATGCTCGGCGACGCGCTGGCCATGGCGGTCATGCAGGCCCGCGGCTTTAACGAAGAAGATTTCGCCCGTTCGCACCCGGCGGGCGCGCTGGGCGCGCGACTGCTGAACAAAGTCCATCATCTGATGCGCCGCGATGGCGACGTGCCGCGCGTCGCTAACGACACCAGCGTCATGGACGCGATGCTCGAACTCAGCCGCACCGGCCTGGGGCTGGTGGCGGTTTGCGATGAACGCAATCACGTGCAGGGCGTCTTTACCGATGGCGACCTGCGCCGCTGGCTGGTGGGCGGCGGCAGCTTACAGGATATCGTCAGCCAGGCAATGACCCGCAACGGCGTCACTCTGCAAGCGGAAAGCCGCGCGATAGAAGCCAAGGAGCGCCTGATGAAGCACAAAATCAGCGCCGCTCCGGTAGTGGATGAAAACGGCCAGCTGGTCGGCGCGATTAACCTGCAGAACTTTTATCAGGCCGGGATCCTTTAAGCCCCAGACGTTTCGCCAGCCGGTGCAGGTTGGCGACGTCGAGCTCCAGCGCGCGGGCGGCTGCGGCCCAGTTTCGACGGTTATCCGCCAGCGCTCTGGCGATCGCTTCGCGCTGAAACGCCTCTGTCGCCTCGCGCAGGCTTACTGCTCCCACCGACGGCTGCGGGGTAACGGTCGGCAAGGCCGGCGTTTCCTCGGCAAACTGGAAATGCTGCGGCTCCAGCACCACTTCATTACCCGCCTGCGTCGCCCGCGCCAGCACCACCGCCCGATGAATCGCGTGCTCCAGCTCGCGCACGTTGCCCGGCCATGACCACGCAAGCAGCCTGCCGCGCGTCGCCTCGCTTAAAATCACCTGCGCCAGCCCCATGCGCACACGACACTGTTCGCAAAAATAACCGGCCAGCAGCACCACGTCATTGTCCCGCTCGCGCAGCGCCGGAACCGACAGCGGAAACACGCTCAGCCGATGATACAAATCGGCGCGAAAACGCCCCTCCACGACCTCCTGACGCAGATCGCGGTTAGTGGCCGCCAGCACCCGCACATCGACCCGCAGGCTGCGGTCGTCGCCGACGCGCTGAATATCGCCATACTGCAGTACCCGTAGCAGCTTGGCCTGGAGCGCCAGCGAAAGCTCGCCAATTTCATCGAGAAATAGCGTTCCGTTATCTGCCATTTCAAACTTACCGCTGCGGTTGCTGATCGCCCCGGTAAATGCCCCTTTGACGTGGCCAAACAGTTCGCTCTCCGCCACGCTCTCCGGCAGGGCCGCGCAGTTGAGATAGACCAGCGGATTGGCCGCCCTCGGCGACCCCTGATGCACCGCTTTCGCCACCAGCTCTTTGCCGGTGCCGGTCTCGCCGCTAATCAGCACGTTTAAGTCAGAGGCCGCGACGATGTCGATCTCCTTCTTCAACTGCAGCATCGGCGCCGACAGGCCAATGATCTCCTGACGTTCGGATACCGGATACACGATAGCCTGTTCCGGCAGCACGTTTTGATTCTCCAGCCTGGCGATCAGCAGCGCGTTATTGAGCGCCCCGGCGACCAGAGCGGCTATCAGGCGCAGCTCCTCGTCGCTAAAGCTGTCAAAACGGTCCGCATCCATCCCGTCGAGGGTGAGCGCGCCGATCAGAGTTTGCCCGGCAAACAGCGGCAGGCCGACGCAGGCGTGCACCTTCAGGCTCTCCTGACCGGGGATCAGCCCGTCGTAAGGGTCCGGCAAATCGCTGTCCGCCGGGAACCGCACCACGTCCCCCGCCCGGGCAATCGCCTCCAGCCGCGGGTGGCCTTCAAGGGCAAAGCGTCGGCCAAGCACGTCTTGGGCCAGGCCATCAATCGCCAGCGGCACAAACTGGTGCGCCTCATAGCGCAGCAGCGCCGAGGCATCGCAGCCGAGTATCTGCCGCAGGGTGGTAATCAAACGCGAGAAACGGTCGGCATGGCCGAGATCACTTTGTAAATCAATGGCGATTTTCGCCAGGGCCTCGACGGAGAAACTCATGTTCGCCTCATAGTCATTTTGACATTTAACATAGTCATATCGACTATTTTAACCATTGTCATTTTGACATCAATGAATTTTAATAAAAATATAAAAACCATTAAATTCAATAAATTAAAAAGTTGGCACGCAACTTGATATAAGCAAAACATCCTATTTGAACAATGCTGAATTAATTGAGGTTGCTATGTCTATTCTGGTTAAAAATAACATTCATTGGGTTGGTCAACGCGACTGGGAAGTGCGTGACTTCCACGGGACGGAATACAAAACGCTGCGCGGCAGCAGCTACAACAGCTATCTTATCCGGGAAGAAAAAAATGTGCTGATCGATACCGTCGATCATAAATTCAGCCGTGAATTCGTGCAAAATCTGCGCGGCGAAATCGATCTCGCCGATATCGATTACATCATTATCAACCACGCGGAAGAGGACCATGCCGGCGCGCTCACCGAACTGATGACGCAAATTCCGGACACGCCGATTTACTGCACCGCCAACGCCATCGACTCCATCACCGGACACCATCATCACCCGGAGTGGAATTTCAACGTGGTGAAAACCGGCGACAGCCTGGATATCGGCAACGGCAAGCAGCTGATTTTCGTCGAAACCCCGATGCTGCACTGGCCGGATAGCATGATGACCTACATGACCGGCGACGCGGTGCTGTTCAGCAACGACGCCTTCGGCCAGCACTACTGCGATGAACATCTGTTTAATGATGAAGTTGACCAGGTTGAGCTTTATGAGCAGTGCCAGCGCTACTACGCCAACATTCTGACCCCGTTCAGCCGTCTGGTGACGCCGAAAATTACCGAAATCCTCGGCTTTAACCTGCCGGTAGATATGATTGCCACCTCCCACGGCGTGGTCTGGCGCGATAATCCGACGCAGATTGTCGAAAAATATCTCGAGTGGGCGGCGGATTATCAGGAAGACCGCATCACGATTTTCTACGACACCATGTCCAACAATACCCGCATGATGGCCGATGCGATCGCTCAGGGCATTACCGACGTGGATCCGCGCGTGGCGGTGAAAATCTTCAACGTCGCCCGCAGCGATAAAAACGACATTCTGACCAACGTGTTCCGCTCGAAAGGCGTGCTGGTCGGCACCTCAACCATGAATAACGTGATGATGCCGAAAATCGCCGGGCTGGTGGAGGAGATGACCGGCCTGCGTTTTCGCAATAAGCACGCCAGCGCCTTCGGTTCCCACGGCTGGAGCGGCGGCGCGGTTGATCGCCTGTCCACGCGTTTACAGGATGCGGGCTTTGAAATGTCCCTGAGCCTGAAGGCCAAATGGCGTCCGGATCTCGACGCGCTGGAGCTGTGCCGTGAACACGGTCGCGAAATCGCCCGCCAGTGGGCCCTCTCCCCGCTGCCGGCGAGCCAGGCCAAACACGCCGCGACTGAGGTAACGCCCTGCGCAGCGCCAGCGGCAGCCGATCTCGGCCCGAAAATGCAGTGCAGCGTTTGCCAGTGGATTTACGACCCCGAACAGGGCGAACCGAACCAGGACGTCCAGCCGGGTACGCCGTGGAGCGAAGTCCCGGATAACTTCCTCTGTCCTGAATGTTCTCTGGGTAAAGATGTATTTGACGTACTGGCATCGGAGGCAAAATGAGTGATGGCATCGTCATCATCGGCTCGGGCTTCGCGGCCCGTCAACTGGTGAAAAATATTCGCAAGCAGGACCCGAACATCCCGCTGACCCTGATCGCCGCCGACAGCATGGATGAGTACAACAAACCGGATCTCAGCCATGTGGTCAGCCGCGGGCAGAACGCCGACGACCTGACCCTGCAAACGGCGGGTGAGTTTGCCGAGCAGTACAATCTGCGCCTGTTTCCGCATACCTGGGTCAGCGATATCGACGCTGATAATCAGCGGGTGAAGAGCCAGGACCGCGAATGGCGCTATGACAAACTGGTACTGGCCACCGGCGCGACGCCGTTTATCCCACCGGTGCCGGGCCGCGAGCTGATGCTGACGCTGAATAGCCAGCGAGAATACGGCGCGGCGCAAAGCCAACTGCGCGATGCAAAAAGGGTGCTGATCGTTGGCGGCGGTCTGATTGGCTGCGAGCTGGCGATGGATTTCTGCCGCGCTGGCAAAGCGGTGACGGTCGTGGATAACTCCGCCAGCGTGCTGTCGGCGCTGATGCCGCCGGAAGCCAGCAGTCGACTGCAGCATCGTCTGACCGACATGGGCGTGCATCTGATGCTGAAGACTCAGTTGGAAAGCCTGGAGCAGAGCACTGACGGGATTCGCGTCACCCTCGACCGCCAGCGTACGGTGATGGTGGATGCGGTAGTGGCCGCCGCCGGTTTGCGCCCGGAAACGGCGCTGGCGCGGCATGCGGGGTTGAAGACGCACCGTGGCGTGGTGGTGAACAGCCAGCTGCAAACCAGCCATCCGGCGATTTACGCCCTTGGTGATTGCGCGGAAATCAACGGCATGGTCCTGCCTTTTCTGCAGCCGATTCTACTAAGCGCCATGTGTCTGGGTAAAAACCTGTTGGCCCAGCAGGGCGAGCTCAAGCTGCCGCCGATGCTGGTGAAGGTCAAAACGCCGGATTTACCGCTGCATCTGGCGGGCGATACCCGGCGTGAGGATCTGACGTGGAATATCGTTGCAGCCAAAGATGGCCTGGTCGCGAAAGGCGTTGACGCCGAAAACCGGCTGCGCGCGTTTGTGGTTAGCGAAGATCGCATGAAAGATGCTTTTGCCCTGCTCAGGCAGTTGGTGAGTTAACCTCGATGAAATGAGGTTATTCCCGGGTCGCGGCGTAAACGCCTTACCCGGGCTACCGGATCTCAGACGGCAGTAGCCCGGGCAGGCGCCTTGCGCCGCCCCCGGGAGCTGCGCGCAGAGTGGCATAATTTCCCGGAGGCGATGCTTGCGCATCTGTCCGGGCTACCGCCAGCAGACGGCTGTTAACCTGTAGCCCGGCTAAGCGCAGCGCAAGCCGGGGAAAGCCCAACCTACCGCGCCAGGTTATCGTACCCGCGCCAGCGGTAGTTGAGCACCGACAGCACCCAGCAGGCCACGAACAGCCCGACCACTGCAAAACCGGCGTCGCCGAGATGGTCGTTCAATGCGCCGACCCAGCGCCAGACGCCGCCGCTCAGAGAGAACTTATCCATCAACAGCCCCAGCGCCTCCAGGCCGCCGATAAATAGCGCCACCACCACCGAGGTGCCGGTAATAGTCATATTGTAATAGAGCTTGCGCTGCGGCTTGCTGAACGCCCAGCCGTAGGCGCCGACCATCAGCACGTTATCAAGCGTATCCACCAGCGCCATTCCGCTGGCGAACAGCGCCGGAAAAACCATAATCGACCAAATCGACACCCCGCTCGACGCGCTGGCGGCGGAGATCCCCAGCACGCCGACCTCCGTCGCCGTATCAAAGCCGAGGCCAAACAGAAAGCCCACCAGATACATCTGCCAGCTGCGGCTAATCAGGCGGAATGTTTTCGCGAACAGCCAGCTCATCATACCGCCGCCGGTCATAATCTCATCGCTCACCTTTTCGCCTTGCTTCCACGCCTGAAAGCTGCGCCAGACGCTGCGCAAAATGACCAGGTTGATAAGAGCCATCACCAGCAGGAATAGCGCCGATACGGCGGTGCCGATAACGCTGCCGGTCTCGTGAAACCAGCTCATCTGCTGGCCAAACGCGGTGGCGGTCGCGGCAATCGCCGCCGAAGCCAGCACCACAATCGACGAGTGTCCCAGAGAAAACCACGCGCCAACGGCAAAAGGCCGCTTCCCCTGCTGCATCATTTTGCGGGTCACGTTGTCGATCGCCGCGATATGGTCGGCGTCCACCGCGTGGCGCAGACCATATCCCCAGGCCAGCAGGCTGGCGGCCATCAGCGCGCCGCTGCCGCCGAACGCCGCAAACGCCCAGCCCCAGGCCAGCAAATTGGCGGCAATTAATGCCAGCACCAGCGCCGCTGCGCGCGGCTGCTGACGCAAAATCGTCACTATCATATGGGTATCCTTTAAGCCTGCAGGCGGGCCGCAGCGACGATCGCCTGGCCGAGGGCAATCGCACCATCTCCTGCGGGCAGCTGCTGCGGAAAAAGCAGAGTAAAATCGGCCAGATAAAAGGTCAATCGCGCCGTCAGCAGCCGGTTGTGCAGCACCCCGCCGCCGAAGGCCAGCGTGTGAATGTTCCGCGCGTTCGCGCAATCGCGCATCATCGCCGCCAGCCCGCGGGCCAGCGCATCATGAAAGGCCCACGCTTTTTGCGCCAGGCCCGCCTGCCAGCTCAGCCACTGCCGCCAGAACGTCGCCAGGTCCAGTTTACCTTCGCGCCACGGCAGGGTCACCGGATGATCCACGCCTTCGCAGGTCGCCGCCAGCGCTTCCAAACGGCATGCCGCCTCCCCCTCATAGCTCAGGGCTAGCGGCGCACAGCCCAGCGCGCAGGCGACGGCGTCAAACAGACGGCCGCACGACGATGCCTGCGGCGCATTAATACCACGCTCGATTGCTCGCGCCAGCAGCGGCCAGTTTTGCTGGCGCAGCGCGGCGGTGTCGGCATAATTCTGCCATTCAGGGACAAACGCCAGGCAGTGGGCGAGCAGATTGCGCCACGGCTGACGCGCCGCGAGGTCGCCGCCGGGCAGCGCCACCGACGGCAGACCGCCAAGATGCTCACACTCGCGATAGTTGACCCGCAGGCACTCGCCGCCCCACAGTTCGCCATTTTCCCCCATCCCGATGCCGTCGAGCGTCAGGGCAATCACGTCGCCGCCCTCCAGCGGCCAGCGATGCTCGGCCAGGCACGCGGCAGCGTGGGCATGATGATGCAACACCCGCT
The DNA here is from genome assembly GCF_040065315.1 of Klebsiella sp. CN_Kp100. Lineage (NCBI taxonomy): Bacteria > Pseudomonadati > Pseudomonadota > Gammaproteobacteria > Enterobacterales > Enterobacteriaceae > Klebsiella > Klebsiella sp. CN_Kp100. The sequence continues at coordinate 402,861 of NZ_JBEAIJ010000001.1, read as the reverse complement.
CCACCGGCAGCATAAGCGACGCCGCCCACCGCGAAGCGCGGTAGCCGGGATGGGCGTCGGCAACCACCCGCTGCGGCGTAAAAGCGTAGATCTCCTGCATCAGGCGCAGCGCCTGCCGCCACTGCGCCTCAACGCCCTCCTCGTCGAGATCGCCAAAATGCTGGCTGAGCACCGCTTCGTCGCCGCGCAGCAGGCAGAACGTATTTTTCATATCCGCGCCGAGGGCCAGCAGGGGCGGCGCATCGTGAAACCCCGGCGGCAGCGCCAGCGCGTCCGGCACGTAGCCGCGGGCGCGACGCAGCATCTCGCCGCTTTGCCGCACTACGGAATCATCCATCCGCTGCACAATCTCGCGGTTATGCAGCAGAAAACCGTCGGCAATCCCGGCTAAATCCGCCAGCGCCTCTGCGTTGGTTAACGCCGGCGGGCGACCGCTGAGGTTGCCGGAGGTCATCACTAATGGGCGCGCCAGCGCCTGCGAAAGTAAATGCTGCAGTGGATTAGACGGCAGCATCCCCCCTACTTCCGCAAGCCCTGGCGCAATCTGGTCGCACAGCCCGGCCACCTGCGTTTTATCCAGCAGCACGATCGGTGCGGCGGGGGACGTGAGCAGCGTCACCGCCGGTTCATCGAGCCCCGCCGTTGTCGCCAGCATCACCGCCAGCGGTTTCGCCGGGCGATGCTTGCGCGCCCGCAGCCTCGCGACGGCCTCAGGATTTCCGGCATCGCACAACAGATGGAAACCACCCAGCCCTTTCACCGCCACTATATCGCCCGCCATCAGGCGAGCCGTCGCCGCTTCAAGAGCCGCCTCGCCAAATGAATGCGCCTGCGGCCCGCGCCACTCCAGCCGTGGCCCGCACTCGGCGCAGGCTACCGGCTGCGCGTGGAAACGGCGATCGGCGGGGTCGCCATACTCCGCCGCACAGGAGGTGCAGAGTGGAAACGGCGACATAGAGGTCAGTGGACGGTCGTAGGGCATGGCGCGAATAATGGTAAAGCGCGGCCCGCAGTGGGTGCAGTTGATAAACGGATAGCGGTAGCGGCGCTCCTGCGGGTTGTTCATTTCCGCCAGGCATGCCGGGCAGGTAGCGGCATCGGGCACAATCTGCGTGCGCATGCTTCCGGCCCCGCTTTGGCGAATGGTAAAGCCTGGCGGCGCAGCGTCCCAGACAAAAGGCGCCGCTGCCGCGCTGTCGATACGCGCCAGGGGCGGGCAGCGCCGGGTTAACGCGGCGAGAAATGGCGCATCACCGCCGACAAGGCGCACCAGCACGCCGTCGCCGTCGTTGCACACGTCGCCGCGCAGCCCCAGCTGCTGCGCCAGCTGCCAGACGAAGGGGCGGAATCCCACCCCCTGCACTTTACCGCGAATGCGGATCTGCACCCCGTTCATTGCGCGACCGGCTTACCAGGCCAGCGCGGTGCGGCGGCGTTTTTCGATATTCATCTGTTCGAGCTTGTTGCGGTCGACGCAAATCAGCGCGTGGGTCGGACAGGCATCCATACAGGCCGGGCCTTCCTCACGGTGGTGGCAAAGGTCGCATTTGTTGGCTTCGGCTTTTTCCGCCATCACGTTCAGCCCCGCGCCGCTGTGGCGGATAACCGGGCGCACCACCACTTCCATGGCGCCGTACGGACAGGCCACCACGCAGGTTTTGCAGCCAATACAGCGCTCCTGCATCACGTGGACGAAGCCCTGGTCGCGGCTGATCGCGCCGTTCGGACAGACGTTGGCGCACGGCGCGTCTTCGCATTGACGACAGGCGGTGGCCGTCGACACGTTAACGCCTTTGATCACGTGAATACGCGGTAAAAAGCTTTTTGGCGTCAGCGCGGCGCAGTCCTGATTTTCCTGATGAGAGACCACGCAGGCCACTTCACAGGTGCGGCAGCCGATGCATTTGCTTGCGTCGGCGATAATGAAACGGTTCATCCATTTCTCCAGCAGTAAAAAGGTTACGCGCCGGAGCATGCATAATACGTTCCAACTTTTATCCAATTGATATTAAACAAGATAAATACGGAAGATACTGTCATCGTCAGTTGTGACGATGACAGCTGACGACGTCAGGCATGCGGGCCGGGGACCACCGAGTCGCGTTCAATCAGCTCGCCGGGGAAGAGTTGCTGAAATTTAAAATCGCCGCCGTCGAGCATAAAGATCAGCCGGTTGATGCTCTCTTTGATCATCTCCGTCACCGGAACTTTGACGCTGGAGAGCGCCGGAACCATATACGGCGCCAGCGCGATATCGTCAAACCCCACGACCGAGACCTGCTCCGGGATCTTGACGCCGATCTGATGCAGCTGTTTCATCGCGCCAACCGCCATATCGTCGTTGCTCGCCACCAGCGCGCTGTAGCCGACGCGGCGCTGGCGCAGCGTTTCGACCCCCGCCGCGCCGGTTTCCGGCGTCCAGCGGCCTTCGACGATCAGATCGTTATTCAGGGCAATGCCGTGGCGGGCCAGCGCGTCTTTATAGCCCGAGAGACGCTCAACGCCGGTTGGCGAATCCAGCGAACCGGTAATAAACGCGATTTCCCGATGGCCCAGCGCGATAAGCTTTTCCACCGCCATCATCGCCGAAGCTTTTTGATCGGACCAGACGCAGTGGCTGGCGTTGCGGCGCAGGCGCCGGTTGAGCACCATGATGGGCCGCTCATGATTTTCGATAATCTCATCCATCTCATCAACGCTGAGAAAGCGCGGATAGATAATTATCGCATCGCAGCGCAGATCGAGCAGATACTCAATCGCCTCGCGCTCCTCCTCCGCGCTGTGCTTACCGTCGGCGAGGATCAGCTGCCGCCCTTTGTCTTCGGTCATCCGCGCGACGTGGTAGAGCAGTTCGCTGAAATAGACGCCGTGATAAAGGGTGTTGGTCACCACCAGCCCGAGGGTCTGCGTCTTTTTCGTCGCCAGGTTGCGCGCCAGCAGATTCGGCCGGTAGCCGCTTTCGGCCACCGCCTGGAAGACGCGATCTTTGGTCTCCTGGCTGACATAGCCGTTCCCCGACAGCACCCGCGAAACGGTGGCCTTTGACACCCCCGCGCGCTTCGCTACCTCCAGCATCGTTGCCATGTGGTTATTCCTGTTGCCAATGTTGCCCGCAGTGTACTGCACACGCTGCGCTTTTTCAGCATTTGCGCGTCGCCCGCGCGGATGCGCACAAAGCGATCAAAATCACAAAATCGAGATCTTATTTTTTTATTTCTTGTATGCATTCATGAAACTAATCATGATTTTGTGGAACCGGTTTCCTATGTATGCATGATGCCGCACCGCTTTCCGGCGCGGTGACAAGCCAGTACCCCATTGATAAACAGGATAAAATCCGATGTCTAAAAATTATGCAGCTCTGGCGCAGCAGATTATCGCGGCAATCGGTGGCGCAGATAACGTTGCCGCCGTCACCCACTGCATGACCCGCCTGCGTTTCGTGGTCAAAGACAACGAGCGGGTCGACAGCGCCACCCTCAAAGGGCTGAAAGGCGTGCTCGGCGTGGTGCGTAGTGATAACCAGTGCCAGGTGATCGTGGGCAATACCGTCTCCCAGGCGTATCGCGAAGTGGTCGCGCTGCTGCCGGGGGATCTGCGCCCGGCCGAACCGCAGGGGAAACCGCCTATTACCCTGAAACGCATCGGCGCCGGGATCCTCGACGCGCTGATCGGCACCATGTCGCCGCTGATCCCGGCGATTATCGGTGGATCGATGGTTAAGCTGCTGGCAATGATCCTCGAGATGACCGGCGCTCTGCCCAAAGGCGCGCCAACGCTGACTATTCTGACGGTGATCGGCGACGGCGCGTTCTTCTTCCTGCCGCTGATGGTCGCCGCTTCCGCAGCGGTGAAGTTCAAAACCAATATGTCGCTGGCGATTGCCATTGCAGGGGTGCTGGTGCACCCGAGCTTTATCGAACTGATGGCCAAAGCCGCCCAGGGCGAGCACGTGGAGTTTGCCTTTATTCCGGTGACGGCGGTGAAATACACCTATACCGTGATCCCGGCGCTGGTGATGACCTGGTGCCTCTCTTATATCGAACGCTGGGTCGACCGTATCACCCCGGCGGTGACAAAAAACTTCCTTAAACCGATGCTGATCGTATTGATCGCCGCTCCGCTGTCGATTCTGCTGATCGGCCCGCTCGGCATCTGGATCGGTAGCGCCATTTCCGCGCTGGTCTATACGATCCACAGCTATCTCGGCTGGCTGTCGGTGGCGATCATGGGCGCCCTGTGGCCGCTGCTGGTAATGACCGGGATGCACCGGGTCTTTACCCCAACGATCATTCAGACCATCGCCGAAACCGGCAAAGAGGGCATGGTGATGCCGTCGGAAATCGGCGCTAATCTGTCGCTGGGCGGCTCGTCGCTGGCGGTGGCGTGGAAAACCAAAAACCCGGAGCTGCGCCAGACGGCGCTGGCGGCCGCGGCTTCTGCAATTCTGGCGGGGATTTCCGAACCGGCGCTGTACGGCGTGGCGGTGCGGCTGAAGCGACCGCTGATCGCCAGCCTGATTAGCGGCTTTATCTGCGGCGCGGTGGCCGGCATTGCCGGGCTCGCCAGCCACTCGATGGCGGCGCCGGGCCTGTTCACCAGCGTCCAGTTTTTCGACCCGGCCAATCCGATGACCATCGTCTGGGTCTTTGGCGTCATGGCGCTGGCGGTGGTGCTGTCGTTTGTCCTGACGCTGATGCTCGGCTTTGAAGATATTCCGCAAGAAGAAGCCGCCGCCGACGCCAGACAGCGTCAGGCCGGCACCCAGGCTTCTCACGCCTGAACACCATTTTGTTAACGAGGTAACGCATGGCGACTTTTCCACAGGGATTTTTATGGGGCGGCGCGCTGGCCGCCAACCAGTCCGAAGGGGCATATCTGGAGGGCGGCAAAGGGCTGACCACCGTCGATATGATTCCTCACGGGGCTCACCGCCTCGCGGTCAAGCTGGGGCAGGAGAAACGCTTCGCGCTACGCGAAGATGAGTTCTACCCGAGCCACGAGGCGATCGATTTTTATCATCGTTATAAAGAAGATATCGCCCTGATGGCGGAGATGGGCTTTAGCGTCTTCCGCACCTCTATCGCCTGGAGCCGCCTCTTTCCTGAGGGCGATGAGCTGGAACCGAACCCGGAAGGGATCGCCTTTTATCGCTCGCTGTTCGAGGAGTGCAAAAAGCACCGCATCAAGCCGCTGGTGACGCTGTGCCATTTCGACGTGCCGATGCACCTGGTTACCGAATACGGCTCCTGGCGCAATCGAAAAATGGTGGAGTTCTTCACCCGCTACGCCCGTACCTGTTTTGAAGCTTTTGATGGTTTGGTGAAATACTGGCTTACCTTCAATGAAATCAACATTATGCTGCATAGCCCGTTCTCCGGCGCCGGTCTGGTGTTTGAAGAGGGGGAAAATCAGGAGCAGGTGAAATACCAGGCCGCCCATCATGAACTGGTCGCCAGCGCCTTAGCGACCAAAATCGCCCACGAGGTGAATCCGCAAAATCAGGTCGGCTGTATGCTGGCGGGCGGCAATTTCTACCCTTACTCCTGTAAACCGGAAGACGTGTGGATGGCGCTGGAAAAAGATCGCGAAAACTTGTTCTTTATCGATGTCCAGGCGCGCGGCGCGTATCCGGTGTGGGCGGCGCGGGTATTCCGCGAGAAAGGCGTGACTATCGCCAAAGAGTCCGGCGATGATGAGATCCTGCGCCATACCGTCGATTTCGTCTCCTTCAGCTACTACGCTTCGCGCTGCGCATCGGCGGAGATGAATGCCGGCAACACCAGCGCCGCCAATATCGTTAAATCACTGAAAAACCCGCACATCAAGGCCAGCGAATGGGGCTGGGGCATCGACCCGCTCGGCCTGCGCATCACCATGAATATGATGTATGACCGCTACCAGAAACCGCTGTTCCTTGTGGAAAATGGCCTCGGCGCGCGCGATGAGGTGGAGGCTAACGGCGAGATTAACGACGACTATCGCATCAGCTATCTGCGCGAGCATATTAAAGCGATGGGTGACGCCATCGAGGACGGCATTCCGGTGATAGGCTACACCAGCTGGGGCTGTATCGACCTGGTATCCGCCTCCACCGGTGAGATGAGCAAGCGCTACGGCTTTGTCTACGTTGACCGCGACGATGCCGGCTGCGGTACGCTGGCGCGAAAGCGCAAAAAGTCGTTCTGGTGGTATAAGAAGGTGATTGCCAGCAACGGGGAAGATTTGGCGTAGTGCGCCCCGCAGGCTGAGGGATACTCAGCCTGACAAACACCTGCAACACGGAAATTTTCCCGGCTCGCGCTGCGCTTAGCCGGGCTACAGATTCATCAACGCCCGCGGGCCGGTAGCCCGGAGAGATGCCCAGCATCGCCTCCGGGAATGGCAAACGCCAGGGTGACAAAAGTCGTCGTAGCCCGGGTAAGGCGTTTACGCCGCGACCCGGGGAAAAAAGTAAACCTGCTCCCCCTGATCGAACTCCAGGCTTGCGCTGCGCTTAGCCGGGGAACGCCGGCTCCTCTGCGGCTTCAAGTGCCGCAAAACCCCCCTGCCCCTGCCACCCATCAAGCCGCGCGTACACCGCTTCGACCGCGTCCTTAATCGGCTGGGTCATCGGGTAATAAAAGCCGACGATATCCGGCTGAATACCCAAAAAAATCACCTCGCCGATATCCTCTTTTAGCTGATCGATCAGATAGTTGAGCGGCATATTGTGGGTAGTCATCATAAACATCTCGGCGATATCGTCCGGATCGACGATGCGGATCTCGCCGGGGTTCAGACCCATATCGGTGGCATCGACGATCAGCAGGCGCTCGGGGCGCAGCTCGCGAATGGCGACGATATCGTTTTCCGGCGCGCTGCCGCCGTCAATCACCACCCAATCACCGACGGGATTAGCCGCGCACATCTCCGCCAGCAGCGGGCCTGCGCCGTCGTCGCCCATCATGCTATTGCCGACACAGAGTAAAACGTCAGTCACGGAGTCTCCTCACCATCAGATAGATGGCGCTTTCCTGGTGAATATCATGCAGCATGCTGAGCAGCGTTTTGCTCCACGCCTGCTGCTCGGGGGTCTGTCGCGCCAGCGCTTTATCAAAAGCGTTAGCCAGCATCGTCACATGATTGCTGTCGATAACAATCTCGCCGTACTTCGGCACGCCTTCCATTTTACGCCGCGCGGTGCTGCCCTCTTCGAGGGTCGCAATCCACGCCAGATACGCCTGCCACGGGCAGCTCAGCGCCGCCTCGAGGCAGTCGATGACGCCGAGGTGGTGGCCAATCGCCAGGCTGTAATAGACCACCTGCTGCGCCTGGTCAGGTGTCGCGTCGTTCTCATCAATAAATTTACGGCTCAGCTGACTGAACACCACCGTCTCGCTCATCGGATACGCGCTCCTTCTACGACCTGGTTCAGATGGGTGACGATCTCGGTCAGACGCGGATCTTTTTCCGCCTCCAGCCAGCGCATCACCTGGCTATCGCCCTGCCCCAGCAGGCGCATATAGTCATCGGCAATCTGCCGGCCGTAGCGATAGCCCGCCAGCCGGCGCGCTTCGCGATCGATGCGCACCCGCAGCGGCTGTACCATATCCGGGTGCAGGAGCTCGGTCGACTGCTCGTCCTGCTCGCCCGGCACGCGGGCGTGGATTTTCTGTTCCAGCAGGCCCAGCGCCATCGCGAAGCCGTACAGCGTCGCGGCCGGGGTCGGCGGGCAGCCGGGAATATAGACATCCACCGGCACGATTTTATCGGTTCCGCCCCACACGCAATAAAGGTCGTGGAAGATGCCGCCGCTGTTGCCGCAGGCGCCATAGGAGATGCAGATTTTCGGATCCGGCGCGGACTGCCACGCGCGCAGTGCGGGAGAACGCATCGCCCGGGTCACCGCCCCGGTAAACAGCAGAATATCGGCGTGACGCGGCGACGGCACCACTTTGATCCCAAAGCGCTCGGCGTCAAACAGCGGCGACAGGGTGGCGAAAATCTCGATCTCGCAGCCGTTGCAGCCGCCGCAGTCCACCCGATAAACGTAGGCGGAACGCTTAATTTTCTTCAGCAGCGATGCCTTCATGCTGGCGATGGACTCATCCACCGTCATCGGCACCGGAATGCCGTTGTCATCGCGCGGGCCTAATAAGTTGCTCATCAGCTGGCCTCTCTCATATGGCGAGTCAGTTCAATACGGTCGGACGGCACCAGGCACTTCTGGCGTTTACACTCCGGGCAGGTCTCGAAGCTTTCGCGATGCAGCTCGGCGCGGCTATCGCCGTTGTGTTTGAGCAGCGCGATGGCATAGTCGATCTCTTTCTGTACGGCGAATGGGCGTTCACACACCCGGCAGTGGCAAATGGCAAAACGCGATTGCTGGAGAAAATCCTCTTTCTTCCATACCGCCAGCTCGTACTCCTGAGAGAGCTTAATCGCCGCCGTCGGGCAGACCTCTTCGCAGCGTCCGCAGAAAATGCAGCGCCCGAGGTTGAACTGCCACGCCAGCTGGTTGGTGGCGAGATCGGTTTCTACCGTCAGGGCGTTCGACGGACAGGCGTTAACGCAGGCGGCGCAGCCGATACACTGCTGCGGATTATGCTCCGGTTTGCCGCGGAAATTTTTATCCACCGGCATCGGCTCCAGCGGGTATGAGTGCGTCGCGGTGCCGGTTTTGATGACTTTTTTAATAAAGGTAAACATGGCGATTCCTTATTTCAGCGGCGAGTTCTTACGCTCGATGCTGTAGCGCTCCAGCTCTTTGTACGGCACCACTTTGCTTTTCTTCTTGCGCACGTCGACCACCGTCATGCGATCGGTACAGGAGTAGCACGGGTCAAGGCTGCCGATGATCAGCGGCGCGTCGGAGACGGTATTGCCGCGCAGCATATAGCGCAGAGTCGGCCAGTTGGCGTAGGTCGCCGCCCGGCAGCGCCAGCGGTACAGCTTCTGGTTATCGCCGGTCATACTCCAGTGGATATCATCCCCGCGCGGCGCTTCTGAGAAGCCGAGCGCGAAGCGGTGCGGAATATAGGTGAAGCCCTCCACCATCAGCGGGCCGCCCGGCAGGTTATCGAGGCCAAAGTCGATCATGTTCAACGCGGTGTAGACCTCGTTGATGCGCACCTTCAGACGCGAGATGACGTCGCATCCCTGTTCGCTGTGCACTTCCATCGGCAGCAGGCCGTAGCCGACAAACGGGTGATCGGCGCGGGTATCGCGGGCGTGCCCGCTGGCGCGCACCATCGGGCCAACGTTGCTGAAGTCGCGGGCGATTTGCGGGTCGAGACGACCAATGCCCACGGTACGCTGCTCCATATTCGGCGTGCTGAGCAGCATATCCACCAGCTCCTGCACGTCGCGACGCATCTGCTGCGCCAGCTGGCGGGTCTGGATCATGTCCTCTTTCAGCAGATCGCGACGAATGCCGCCAATCAGGTTCAGACCGTAGGTTTTACGCGCCCCGGTAAGAATTTCCGCCATCTTCATCGAGGTTTCGCGCACGCGGAAGAACTGCATAAACCCGGAGTCGAAGCCGGTAAAGTGGCAGGCGAGGCCGAGGTTCAGCAGGTGCGAGTGCAGGCGCTCCACCTCCAGCAGAATGGCGCGGATCATCTGCGCGCGCTCCGGCACTACGATGCCCATCGCGTTCTCTACCGAAGTGGTGTAGGCGGTGCTGTGGGCGAAACCGCAGATACCGCACACGCGGTCCGACAGGAAGGTGACTTCGTTGTAGCCCATCCGGGTTTCCGCCAGCTTTTCCATCCCGCGATGAACGTAGAACAGGCGGTAGTCGGCGTCGATAATATTCTCGCCGTCAACGAACAGGCGGAAGTGGCCCGGTTCGTCGGAGGTGACGTGCAGCGGGCCAATCGGCACCACGTTGTTTTTCTTGCTGCCCAGCTCGTTGATAAACTCGTAGGTTTCGGCATCGGTGGTCGGCGCCGGGCGTTGACGGTAGTCCATGCTGTCTTTTCGCAGCGGATAGAGTTCATCCGGCCAGTCGTCCGGCAGCACCAGCCGGCGCTCGTCCGGCAGCCCCACCGGCACCAGACCATACATATCGCGCACTTCGCGCTCGCCCCACACCGCCGCCGGCACGCGTGGCGTCACCGACGGATATTCCGGTTTATTGGCGTCCACTTCCACGCGCACGGTGATCCAGCATTTCGTGCCCTGCTCCATCGACAGCACGTAGTAGACGGCGTAGTGGCCGTTGAGCTTGCGTTCGTCGTTGCCAAACAGCACAGACAGCCAGCCGCCCTGCTTGTAGTACAGGAACTCGACCACTTCCGGCAGATAGTTGACCTTTACCGTGACCGTCAACTGGTCTTTGGTCTGCCAGGCTTCATCCAGCACCACGCCCGGAAAGGCCTGATGCAGCGCGGCGAGATAGTGTTGACCGATTTTTTCTTCAGACATGCTCAAACTCTCTTAAATCACGCCACCAGCAAGGAGACGAAGGCTAAAAAGGCAAAACCAAACCCGGCCCAGGTGACGCGGGAGGTGGCGCAAAAGCGCAGACGCGCCATGCTGTTTTCGAACAGCGCAATCACCAGCACGCCAAGCACCAGCTTGACGACGGCAACTACCAGCGCCAGCAGCAGACCGCCGACGCTAAAGCTGGTCATCTGTCCCCACGGGATAAATACGCCGACGAACATTTGCAGGACCACCAGCTGCTTGAGGCTGATGCCCCACTTCAGCACGCCGAAGCCGCTACCGCTGTATTCCGAGAGCGGGCCTTCCTGAAGCTCCTGCTCCGCTTCCGCCAGGTCGAACGGCAGCTTGCCCATTTCGATAAAGGTGGCGAAGGCGCAGGCGCACAGCGCCAGAATCAGCGGAAGAGTGCGGGCGACAGGCCAGTGATAAATGGTGTCGGTGATACTGCTGATATGGGTGGATCCGGCGACCTGAGCCGCGACCCACAGGCCGAGCAGCAGGATAGGCTCCACCAGCACGCCGAGCATCGCTTCACGGCTCGCCCCGATAGCGGTAAACGGGCTGCCGGTATCGAGGCCGGAGATAGCGAAGAAGAAACGGGCGATGGCGAACAGGTAGATCAGGGTAATCAGGTCGCCCAGCCCCGCCATCGGCGAATCAACGGTCACCACCGGCAGCGCGGTAGCGATGGTCAGCATCACGCCGACCATCACGTACGGCGTCAGGCGGAAGACCCAGCCGGAGGCATCCGGGCCAACGCTCTGGCGCCCCAGCAGTTTCAGGATATCCCGGTACTCCTGCAGTACGCCCGGGCCGCGGCGATTATGCAGACGCGCGCGGGCGACGCGGGTCACCCCGGACAACAGCGGCGCGACGGCGAACAGCACCAGCGCCTGCAACAATGCAATTAATACGCTCATTCTCAGGCTCCTCGGGAAATCACAATCACCACCAGTACCGCCAGCTCCACCAGCGCCACGCCGCGAAACAGCGCGGGCGCGGAAGCGTTCTGCCAGCCGGGTACCAGGCGCACCGGGTTCAGCCAGTGGCGCAGCTTGAGAATTGGCGCAAAAGCCTCTTTCACCGGCATGGCGAAACCGTGGGCGGTCACCACCATGGATTTTTCATGGTCATAGCCGCAGACCCAGGCCGCGCCGCGCGAGCGCGCCGGCAGGCGATCGCCCTTAAAGAAGATCATCAGCAGCAGCGGCAGCAGCGGGCAGGCAATCAGCAGAATGGCGATCAGCGGCTGAGACACCACGCTGGAGACCTCCGCCTGCACCGGAAACGCCCCGCTCACCAGCGGCAGCAGCCACGGCGCGGCAACCCCGCCAATCACGCAGCAGACGGCGGCCAGCACCACGCTAAAGGTCATCAGCCCCGGCGCGCAGGTGGCGTTTTCCGCCTCTTTGCTTCGCGGCGCGCCGAGGAAGGTGACGCCGTAGACTTTCGCCATACACATCACCGCCAGCGCGCCGGTGATCGCCAGGCCCACCGCCAGCAGCGGCCCAAGCAGGCGGCCAACAAACGCGTCGCCGGTGCTCAACTTAAAGAAGGACTGATAGATAACCCACTCTCCGGCGAAGCCGTTCAGCGGCGGCAGCGCGGCCATCGCCATCAGACCCACCAGCATCGAAAGGGAAATCAGCGGCATTTTCTTGCCGATCCCGCCAAGCTTTTCGATATCGCGATGGCCGGTGCGGAACCACACCGCTCCCGCGCCGAGGAACAGAGTAGTTTTAAACAGGCTATGGTTGATCAGGTGATACATGCCGCCGATAAAGCCCAGCACCATCAGGGTTGGGTTATGGGTCGCCACGCCGGTGACGAATGCCCCGAGGCCGAGCAGGATAATGCCGATGTTTTCCAGGGTGTGGTACGCCAGCAGGCGCTGAATATTGTGCTCCATCAGGGCGTACAGCCCGCCGACGAAGGCGGTGATCATCCCCAGCACCAGCAGCATCACGCCCCACCACAGCGGCGGAACGCTGCCGGCCAGCGAGACCGTCAGGATGCCGTACAGACCGACCTTCATCACTACCGTAGAAAACAGCGCGGCAGCCGGAGCGCTGGCGCCAGCGTGGGCCTGCGGCGCCCAGCCGTGCAGCGGAATGACCCCGGCCAGCAGCGCAAAGCCGATCAGGCCCGGCAGCCACAGTAGCGCGTTTTGCGGCGCCGCCACCGCCAGCCGGGTAATCTGCCCCAGCTCAAGAGTGCCGTAGGTCGACCAGACCAGCCAGCAGCTCCACGCCATCAGCAGCGTACCGAGGCGTCCCAGCGCAAACCACAGCTTGCCGGACTGCGCGCAGCCGGTAAGAAACGCGGCGCAAAGGGCCATAATTTCCGCCATCACCACCAGCGCGCCGAAGTTCGTCACCACCACGGCGCAGACGGCGGCGGCCAGCAGGAGATTCACCAGCAGACCGTTGGCTTTAACCTGCGGATGACGATGCCAGGCGATATTGAACAGCGAAATCGGCAGCGCCGACAGGCCGATTGCCAGCAGCCACAGCGCATTGACGCCGCCAACGCGCAGGGGCAGGTGCAGCATTTGCAGCATGCCGGAGCTGACGCGATCCGGCATCAGCAGCGCCGTTCCGCCCGCCAGCACCAGCATCGCGCTGGCGACCGCGCCGCCAATCCCGGCGATCGCCCCGCTCAGCGGTTTGCGCAGAGCGAACAAAAACGCCAGCACCGCGCTGGCGGCGTACCAGGCCACCGCCTGATTCACTAAGGAAATCACACTCATTTCACGTCCCCTTGTTGCGCCTGGAACAGCGACAGATCGCCGAGGTCGGTATTAAAAGTCAGCTGCCGCTTACGCTTGCTGGCCTGGGCGATATCGCGGATATCCACCAGCAGCAGCGCTTTGGTCGGGCAGGTGCGCACGCACGCCGGGCCTTCCTCATCGAAGTGGCACAGGTCGCATTTGACGGCGATAGCGCGTACGCCCGGCACCCAGTCGAGCAGCGAGCTGACGCGCGCCGGGGCCGGCGGCGCGGCGGGAGCCATCGGCGTATTGGCGTTAGCCGGAATATCCAGCGGGCGGCTGCCGGAAAACTCAATGGCGCCGAACGGACAGGCGATGCCGCACAGCTTGCAGCTTACGCACAGGCTCTCATTGAGCTGCACCGCGCCATCGACGCGATTAATGGCGTTAACCGGGCAGACGGCGGCGCAGGGCGCATCTTCACAGTGGTGGCACATCTGCGGCGCGGATTCTTTTTCATTGCGCATCAGCCGTAGCCGGGGCATGGCTTGCAGGCCCTGCTGGCGGTGAGTCTCAGCGCAGGCGGCTTCGCAGGTGCGACAGCCGATACAGACGGTGGAGTCAGCAATTACAAAACGGTTCACCGGGTCATCCTCAGGTGAAAGTCATTTTTGACGAAAACAGGTTGCGCAGGTGTCAGCTTCGACACTTGTCGACACCTGACGATTAACGGGCCAGCGTCAGGTGGTTTAAATCCACCGGCTGGTCTTGTTCGATAGCCTCGTAGAGACGGTCATAAACGCTGGCGATAGTCGCCAGATAGTGCTCCAGAACCTGCTCGCGATCGCGGTTGCTGATCCGGCCATCAATGGTGCCGTCTGAGCCCAGCGTGGCCTGGGCAATCAGCCGTCTGTCGCCGCCGTCTTTACTCTCTACGTAATACTCGATGGTGTGGCTGTTAAAGCCCTCCGCCAGCGCCACGTAAACCTGAAAATGGCCAAACAATACGAAGCACAGCTCTTTATCCGGCGCGCAGCTCATCGCATGATGCAAACGCGCTTTCGACAGGGTTATCCCCTGTACCAGCGAGTTGCAGTAGGTATGCCACTGCTCCTGATGCTGGCGGTGACGATCGGCGATGTAGTCCGCCTTTTCACTTAATTCCCAAATAGTCATCCCGGATCCCCCGTTGTATGAGATGCACCGGTTAAGCATTTTTCATGCCAAAAATTAATTAATTGATTTTTAACGATTTTAATAAATTCATCCTATAAGAAAGACATGTCGATGACGATGTCTGAGCGGTGTCATCGACATTTTTATGACATTACTTATGACCTGGCATCGTTATTGCATTAATGGGCCATCGCGATACGGAGGCACCATGCACGAAATCACCCTTAGCCAGCGGGCGCTGGAAATTATCGAACAGCAGGCGCTGCAGGCCGGCGCGCGTCGGGTCACCGGCGTGTGGCTGAAAGTGGGGGCATTTTCCTGCGTGGAAGCCAGCGCGCTGACCTTCTGCTTTGAGCTGGTGTGCCGCGGCACGCTGGCGGAAGGCTGTGAGCTGCATATCGCCGAACAACAGGCTGAATGCTGGTGTGAATCCTGCCAGCAGTACGTGCATCTCATCTCACAGCACGTGCGCCGCTGCCCGCAGTGTCAGAGCGACCGGCTGCAAATTGTGGCGGATGACGGCTTACAGATTCAGCGACTAGAAGTGGAGTAATAAGATTATGTGTACAACCTGCGGCTGCGGTGAAGGCAACCTTTATATAGAAGGCGACGAGCATAACCCGCATTCGGCGTTTCGCAGCGCCCCCTTCGCGCCCGCCCCGCGCCAGATGATGACCATTACCGGCGTGAAAACCGATAACTTTTCCCCCACCCGTTCGGAGAATGGCGACCTGCACTATGGTCATGGCGAAGCGGGTACCCATGCGCCGGGCCAGAGCCAGCGGCGGATGCTGGAAGTGGAAATCGACGTCCTGGATAAAAACAACCGTCTGGCCGCCCGCAACCGCGCGCGCTTCGCCGCCAGGAGCCAGCTGGTGCTGAACCTGGTCTCCAGCCCCGGCTCCGGCAAAACCACCCTGCTGACGGAAACCCTGCTGCGGCTGAAAGAGAAAACCGCCTGCGCGGTCATTGAAGGCGATCAGCAAACGGTGAACGACGCCGCACGCATCCGCGCCACCGGCACTCCGGCGATTCAGGTCAACACCGGCAAAGGCTGCCATCTCGACGCGCAGATGATCGCCGACGCCGCGCCGCGCCTGCCGCTGGCGGACCACGGCATTCTGTTTATCGAAAACGTCGGCAACCTGGTGTGTCCGGCAAGTTTCGACCTCGGCGAACGTCATAAAGTGGCGGTGCTGTCGGTAACCGAAGGCGAAGACAAACCGCTGAAGTATCCGCATATGTTCGCCGCCGCCAGCCTGATGCTGCTTAACAAGGTCGACCTGCTGCCGTATCTCAACTTTGACGTAGAGAAGTGTCTGGCCTGCGCCCGCGAGGTGAACCCGGATATTGACATTATTCTGCTTTCCGCCACCAGCGGCGAAGGCATGGACCAGTGGCTTCGCTGGCTGGAGGCGCAGCAATGTGCATAGGCATACCCGGACAAATCTGCGCTATTGACGGCAATCTGGCGAAGGTCGAAGTGTGCGGCATTCAACGCGAAGTCGACCTGACCCTGGTGGGCGCAGTTGACGATCGCGGTCAGCCGCGTCTCGGCCAGTGGGTGCTGGTCCACGTGGGTTTTGCCATGAGCGTGATTAACGAAGCCGAAGCCCGCGACACCCTCGAGGCGCTGCAAAATATGTTTGAAGTCGAGCCGGACGTCGGCGCGCTGCTGTACGGCGAGGAGCGGTAAATGCGTTTTGTTGATGAATACCGCGCTCCGGAACAGGTGATGCAGCTGGTGGAACATCTCCGGCTGCGCGCGCGCCTACTGCCGCATACCGCCGAACGTCCGCTGCGCATAATGGAAGTGTGCGGCGGCCATACCCACGCTATTTTTAAATTTGGCCTCGATCAGCTGCTGCCGGAAAATATTGAATTTATCCACGGCCCCGGCTGCCCGGTGTGCGTGCTGCCGATGGGGCGTATCGACGCCTGTATCGATATCGCCAGCCGTCCGGGGGTGATTTTCTGCACCTTTGGCGACGCCATGCGCGTGCCGGGAAAAAACGGCTCGCTGCTGCAGGCAAAATCGCGCGGCGCCGACGTCCGCATCGTCTATTCGCCGATGGACGCCCTGAAGCTGGCGCAGCAGCACCCCGATCGAGAAGTGGTATTCTTCGGTCTCGGCTTTGAAACGACGATGCCCGCCACCGCCCTGACCCTGCGTCAGGCCCGCGAGCGCGGCGTCGGGAACTTTTACTTTTTCTGCCAGCACATCACCCTGCTGCCGACCCTGCGCAGCCTGCTCGACCAGCCGGATAACGGTATCGACGCTTTTCTCGCCCCCGGTCACGTCAGCATGGTGATTGGCACTGATGCTTACGGGTTTATCGCCAGCGACTATCACCGTCCATTAGTGGTGGCCGGATTCGAACCGCTTGATCTACTGCAAGGCGCGATGATGCTGGTTGAGCAGACAATAGCGCAGCACAGCGAAGTGGAGAACCAGTATCGCCGGGTGGTGCCCGATGAGGGCAACCCGCTGGCGCAGTCGGCCATCGCCGACGTGTTTTGCCTCAGCGGCGATAGCGAGTGGCGCGGTCTGGGGGTGATTAACGACTCCGGCGTGCACCTGACGGCCGCGTATCAGCGTTTCGACGCAGAAGCGCATTTCCGCCCGGCGCCGCAGCGGGTCTGCGACGACCCGCGCGCCCGCTGCGGCGAGGTGCTGACCGGCCGCTGTAAACCGCACCAGTGCCCGCTATTCGGCAATACCTGCAACCCGCAGAGCGCATTCGGCGCGCTGATGGTCTCATCGGAAGGCGCCTGCGCCGCCTGGTATCAATATCGCAGTCAGGAAATCGAAGCATGAAAAGCGTTCAGTTAGCCCATGGTAGCGGCGGTCAGGCGATGCAGCAGCTGATCGGCGACCTGTTTATGCAGGCTTTCGCCAACCCCTGGCTGGCGGAGCAGGAAGATCAGGCGCGTCTCGATCTCGCTCAGCTTAGCGCGCAGGGCGACAGGCTCGCCTTCTCCACCGACAGCTACGTTATCGATCCACTGTTTTTCCCCGGCGGTAATATCGGCAAGCTGGCGGTCTGCGGCACGGCGAACGATGTGGCGGTGAGCGGCGCGCTGCCGCGCTATCTCTCCTGCGGGTTTATTCTCGAAGAGGGACTGGAGATGGCCACCCTCGAAGCGGTGGTGAGCAGCATGGCGCAGACCGCGCGGGAAGCCGGTATCGCCATTGTGACCGGCGATACCAAAGTGGTGCCGCGCGGGGCGGCGGATAAGCTGTTTATCAATACCGCCGGGATCGGCGTCATCCCCACCGGTATTCGCTGGGGAGCGCAGCAGATTAGCGCGGGAGACGTGCTGCTGGTCAGCGGCACGCTTGGCGATCACGGGGCAACGATCCTCAATCTGCGCGAACAGATGGGGCTGGACGGCGCGCTGTCCAGCGACTGCGCGGTGCTGACGCCCTTGATTCAGACGCTGCGCGACGTAGCTGGCGTGAAAGCCCTGCGCGATGCCACCCGCGGCGGCGTTAACGCGGTGGCCCATGAATTCGCCGCCGCCAGCGGCTGCGGAATAGAGCTGCATGAACAAAAGCTGCCGGTTAACGATACCGTACGCGGCGTGTGCGAGCTGCTGGGGCTGGACGCGCTTAATTTCGCCAACGAGGGTAAGCTGTTGATCGCCGTTGCCCGCGAGGCGGCGGAAAGCGTACTTGCGCATTTACGGTCTCATCCATTAGGCCGCGATGCGGCGATAATCGGCGACGTTGTGCCGCGCGCGGGCGTGCGCTCTGTCGGTCTGTACGGCGTCAAACGCACGCTGGATCTTCCTCACGCCGAGCCGCTGCCGAGAATTTGTTAACGAGATTCAGGCGCTTTCCCGGAGGCGGCGCGATGCGCCTGTCCGGGCTACCCTAACCCGGATCGCACGGACCTGTAGCCCGGACAGATGCGCAGCATCGCCTCCGGGGAAAAATCAGGATCTCTGTATGATTATCCAGCCCAAACCAGCGGGCACCCACGGATGGGTTAATGGCGGTCACAACCGCTTTATTAACAGACTATTATTTGTGTCATCACTTTCTTCTGCGCCGCTTTGCGGCGCTTTTGGACTTAAGCAATGTCGTATACACCGATGGGCGATCTTGGGCAGCAGGGTCTGTTTGATATCACCCGCATTTTATTACAGCAGCCGGACCTGGCCGCGCTGAGCGAGACGCTGACCGGCCTGGTGCAGCAGTCCGCGCTCGCCGACCGGGCGGCGATTATTCTGTGGCATTCCGGCAATCATCGCGCTATCCGGCACGCCTGCGACGACGCGGGGCAGCCGGTGAGCTACGAAGATGAAACCGTCCTCGCCAACGGCCCGGTTCGACGCCTGCTATCGCGTCCGGATGCGCTGCATTGCGATAGCGCCACCTTTGCCGAAACCTGGCCGCAGCTCGCCGTAAGCGGACTCTACCCCAACTTTGGCTATTACTGCCTGCTGCCGCTGGCGGCGGAAGGGCGTATCTTCGGCGGCTGCGAATTTATTCGCGACGACAACCGGCCGTGGACCGAAAAAGAGTACCAGCGGCTGCACACCTTTACGCAAATCGTTGCCGTGGTCACCGAACAGATCCAAAGCCGGGTCAGCAACAACGTCGATTACGACCTGCTGTGCCGGGAACGCGATAACTTCCGCATCCTGGTGGCGATCACCAACGCGGTGCTCTCGCGGCTGGATATCGATGAGCTGGTCAGCGAAGTGGCCAAAGAGATCCACCGCTACTTCCGCATCGACGCCATCAGCGTGGTACTGCGCAGCAACCGCAAAGGTAAGCTCAATATCTACTCCACCCACTACCTCGACGCCAGCCATCCGGTACATGACCAGAGCGAAGTGGACGAAGCCGGTACCCTGACCGAGCGGGTATTCAAAAGCAAAGAGATGCTGCTGCTCAATCTCCACGAGCACGACCCGCTGGCGCCGTACGAAAAAATGCTTTTCGAGATGTGGGATAACAAAATCCAGACTCTGTGCCTGCTGCCGTTGATGTCCGGTAATACTTTGCTTGGGGTGCTGAAGCTGGCGCAGTGCGATGAAAAAGTCTTCACCACCACCAACCTCAAGCTGCTGCGGCAAATCGCCGAGCGCGTCTCGATCGCCATCGACAACGCCCTCGCCTACCGCGAGATTCAGCGGCTGAAAGAGCGGCTGGTCGATGAGAACCTCGCCCTGACCGAACAGCTCAACAACGTTGAGAGCGAGTTTGGCGAAATCATTGGCCGCAGCGAGGCCATGAACAGCGTGCTCAAGCAGGTGGAGATGGTGGCGCAGAGCGACAGTACGGTGCTGATCCTCGGCGAAACCGGCACCGGTAAGGAGCTGATTGCCCGCGCTATTCATAACCTGAGCGGCCGCAATAGCCGCAGGATGGTCAAAATGAACTGCGCGGCGATGCCAGCCGGGCTGCTGGAAAGCGACCTGTTTGGCCACGAGCGCGGCGCTTTCACCGGCGCCAGCGCCCAGCGTATCGGCCGTTTCGAACTGGCGGACAAAAGCTCGCTGTTTCTCGATGAAGTGGGCGATATGCCGATTGAACTACAGCCGAAACTGCTGCGCGTGTTGCAGGAGCAGGAGTTCGAGCGTCTCGGCAGCAATAAGCTGATTCACACCGACGTGCGCCTGATCGCCGCCACCAACCGCGATCTTAAACAGATGGTCGCCGATCGCGAGTTTCGCAGCGATCTCTACTACCGGCTGAACGTCTTCCCGATCCATCTGCCGCCCCTGCGCGAACGGCCGGAGGATATTCCTCTGCTGGTGAAGGCCTTCACCTTTAAAATCGCCCGCCGCCTCGGACGCAATATCGACAGCATTCCGGCGGAGACGCTGCGCCTGCTTAGCCGCATGGAGTGGCCGGGTAACGTGCGCGAACTGGAGAACGTCATTGAACGCGCGGTGCTGCTCACCCGCGGCAGCGTGCTGCAGCTTTCACTGCCGGAAATGAGCCTCGAGACTGAGCCGCTGCCGGCAGAAGTGCTGCCGGAAGAGGGCGAAGACGAATACCAGCTCATTGTCCGGGTGCTGAAAGAGAGTAACGGGGTGGTCGCCGGGCCGAAGGGCGCGGCCCAGCGTCTGGGATTAAAGCGCACGACGCTGCTTTCGCGCATGAAACGGTTGGGTATTAATAAAGACCAGCTGCAGTAGGCATAACCTTAAAACGCTGTTTCATTTTATTTTTAATGAAACAGCGTTCTGTGAGACAACTCGCTTTACCCGTTCCTGATGAATGATAAATAAGCTTTTTCCTTAATGGAGATGCTTATGACGCGTTTACCTCTGGCCGCCGCCATCGCTTTGCTTTTGGCTTCTCCGGCGGCATTTTCCTCTCTCCCCACCTTTTCTGTCTGGCCCGGCGGTGAAGCCCCCGGCGCGAAAAACAGCCCGGCGAGCGAATCGCTGATAGAGCGCAGCAAAGATCCCTCGCTGCCCGATCGCGCGGTCACCGGGATTCGTGCTCCGACAATTACCGTTTACGCACCGGAGAAGCCCAACGGTATTGCACTGCTGGTGACGCCGGGCGGCTCTTACCAGCGAGTGGTATTGGATAAAGAGGGCAGCGATCTCGCGCCGGTATTTAACGCCCGTGGCTATACCCTGTTTGTCATGACCTACCGGATGCCGGCGGACGGTCACGCAGAAGGCAGCGAGGCGCCGTTGGCCGATGCGCAGCGCGCGCTGCGTACCCTGCGGGCGCGGGCCGCCGAGTGGCATATCGACCCGCATAAAATCGGCATTATGGGCTTTTCCGCCGGGGGGCACGTGGCGGCCAGCCTGGAGACCCGGTATAGCGAACCGGCTTACGTCGCCGTGGACGCAGTTGATCGGCAGAGCGCGCGGCCGGACTTCGCGGTGCTCGGCTATCCGGTGATTTCGATGGATCCGGCGATTGCCCATCCCGGATCGCGCAAGGCATTGATTGGCGAAACGCCGACAGCGGAGCGGCAGCATCGTTATTCACCGGAGCAGAACGTCACGCCGCAGACGCCGCCAACCTTTATTTTCCACGCGGTAGACGATCCTTCCGTGCCGGTGGATAACGCGCTGGTGATGTTTAACGCCCTGCGCGCGCAGCAGGTGCCGACCGAGCTGCATCTGTTCGCCGAGGGGAAACACGGATTTGGTATTCGCGGGACCCGGGGCCTGCCCGCCGCCGAATGGCCGCAGCTGGCGATGAACTGGATAGCTTCGCTGGCGGAAATGAACAAATCGCGCCAATAATCCCCGGTGGGGATGACTTCGTGGAGGCGATGCTGCGCATCTGTCCGGGCTACAAGTTCGTGCGGTTTGGTAGCCCGGACAGGCGCGTCAAGCGCCGCCTCCGGGGGGATTTTGCCGGGCTATTTATCAGAACTGAAGCCGTTGCTGGTCGCCAGTTCGGCAAACCACAGCGCGTTGCGCTTTATCAGCCGCTCTCCGGTTTGCAGGTCGAGCCGCCAGAAGCCGTAGCGGCGCTTGAACGAGTTAATCCACGACCAGTTATCGATAAAGGTCCACTGATGCACGCCAAAGCAGTTCGCGCCGTCGGCAATGGCGCGATGCAGCTGCACCAGATGCTCTTCCATCAGGCCGATGCGGAACGAATCGTCAATCACCCCGTCCTCGCCCGGCTCGCCTTCCGACTCGATATCCATCGCGATACCAATTTCCGCGAGGAACCACTTTATATTGCCGTAGTTATCGCGAATATTGGCGGCAATGTCATAAATCGCCTGCGGCAGAATCTCATTATTATCGCGATATGGATTAAAGCGCCCTTGCGGATTCACATAGTTTTCGAAATAGAACTCCGGGGTGAAATAGTCCAGCGTATAGTCGCTTTCGCGCGCTTTCACCCGCCGCGGAACATAATAGTTAACGCCGAGAAAATCGACGCGCGATCCGGTAATCAGCTCAACGTCGGCTTTTGTCACCTCCGGCAGACAGTCGTGCGCGGCCAGAATTTCGCACAGCTCTTTCGGGAACTGATGTTTCACCAGCGGATCGAGAAAGCTGCGGTTGAAGAACAGATCCGCATACCACGCCGCTTTTTGGTCTTCCGCGCTGTCGTTGCGGGTATAGGACGGCGTCAGATTCAGCACCACGCCAATCTCGCTTTCCAGCGCCAGCGCGCGAAACTCGCGCACCGCTTTGGCGTGGGCCAGCATAATGTTAAACGCCACCTGCGCCGCCAGACTGCCGTCTTTCTTGCAGGGATAGTGGAAGTCATACAGATAGCCGCCCTCAACCGGCACAATCGGCTCGTTGAAGGTGATCCAGTATTTCACTTTGTGCCCAAACAGCTCAAAAGCGGTACGGGCAAAACGCGCGAAAAGATCGGTCACGTGCGCCGACTCAAAGCCGCCGTACTGCTTTTGCAGCGCTTCCGGCATGTCAAAGTGATAGAGGTTGATCATCGGCTCGATGCCGTTTTCAATCATCTCATCCAGGTAGGCATGATAAAAACGTACCGCGTCCGCATTGGGCGCGCCGGTTTCGAAGTCATCAATCAGCCGCGACCACTGTATCGAGGTGCGAAAAGAGTTGAACCCGGTCCGCTTCATCAACGCCACGTCCTGGGGATACTGATGGTAAGTGTCGCAAACCGTTTGCGGCCCAATCTGCTGATAAAAACGTTCCGGCTGTTCGGCAAACCAGCTATCCCAAATAGAACGATGCGGCTTGTTGCTTATCCCTTCCGTTTGCGGACCGGATGCCGCCGCGCCCCAAAAAAAACCTTCCGGAAACTGATACCGGGTCATAACGCCTCCTGTAAGTTAAAAAAGGCCGCGCCCAACGGGCGCAGCCAATAAGCACTACTCTGCAACCACTTCAATCGATTTGATAAACATGTAGCCCCAGTCGCCGGCGAATTTACCGAAGTCGATGCGGTTATCGCCAGCCTTCAGCTCCACCGGCACCCGCAGCTGCTGGCCCTGTTCATCGGTTTGCGGGAATTCAACCGCGATTGGCGCGCCGCCGTTGACGATAAACGAGTTTTTCTTGCCGCCCCATTTGCCGCTGAACGTCACCTGCAGCTGATACTTGCCGGCCCACGGCGCGGCAACCTGCCAGCTCACCTTATCGCCATCGTTGGCGAACGGCCCGAGGAAGCCGTCTTCGTCAATCGTCAGCGCGTCTTTCTCGCTTTTCCCCGCCTCGATCTTGCCATCGGTCACGTTCACAACCCCGGCGCTAAAACGGCAGTAATCAGCGGGCGCTTTCCCGACGGCTTCTGTCACCGTGACCTTTACGGTTTTACTGCTTTTGAGCAGACCATCATCGGCGCTAAAGGTCAGCACGTATTCACCGGGGGCGCTAAACCAGGCGCGGGTTTCGGCTTTATCCGTCGCGCAGATATGGGCCTGCGCGTTGCCGCCGTTGCTCCAGCTCACCTTAACGTTGCCATCCGGCAGCCCGTCATCGCGCCAGCTCGCGCTGAGCTGCACGCCCTGGTCCTGGCTGGTGGTGAGCGTTTCCACCAGCGTGACTTCCGGCGCCTGATTCGCCTGGGTGTGCTTCGCGCTAATCACGTTCGAAGGCGATGAACTGCCGCTCTCGTTTTTAGCAATGACGCGGTAATAGTACGTATTCCCCAGTTGCAGACTGCGATAGTCATCGCGGAACAGATCCATTGTCTGCGGGTTCCACTCGTTTACGCCGTCCGAAATATCGCGCCCCACGATCTTCCACGGTCCGGATGCCGAATCGGCGCGCTCGACATCATAAGCGCGCCCTACCGCCGCCCCCAGCCAGTTGATCGCAAACGGTGAATCCGTCGCCCGCAGCTTCGGCGCATCCGGCTTCGGCAGCGGCGGCGCTTTCTCCTGCCCGTTCATCTGCGCCGCGGCGGTCCGCACCAGATCGACTACCTCCATCTCCTGATTGGCTTTACCGTCGACCGGGAAGCCCGGCAAATGGTAGCTGTAGTGGCCGGTGGACTCTTTATGCCAGTAGAAACCGCCATCGTGACGATGACCGCGGAAGCCCCAGATTAAACCGCCCGCCGCCTGCGCGCCGTTGACTTCGCTATGGACGATCGACTGCATAATGGCGTTAAGCTGCTGCGCATCCAGCAGGCCAAATTCGCCCACCATATAAACTTTCTTACCCGCGGCCACCGTCAGGTCTTTTTTCACCTGATCGGGATGGTTGTTATCGGCATTGGTGTAGTAGTGGTTGCTGACGATATCGACATGGGGATCGTTAAGCGCAAACGCATTAATTTTCTTATAGGTGCCATCCACCACCAGCTGATGCGGCGCCCACTTTTTGATCCATGCGGCGGTCTGCTGAAGGAACGCCGCGTTGGTATCCTCCAGCTCGTTGCCGGTCTCCCAGGCCATAATCGCTTTTTCGTCATAGTAAGGGCGCCCGGTTACGCTGTTGGTACGGGTGATAACCTGACGAATCACGTCCAGATAGGCCTTGAAGGTTTTACTGTCGGTACGGTAAAAATCCTCCGGCTTTTCGTGGTAGAACGCCGCCAGCTGCTCGCGACCGCCCCACCACCACCAGTGATCGATAAACGGCAGAATCAGGCGCAGACCCTGTTTGTCCGCCTCGGCGATCATGTTGTCGTACACCCGCATCGCCTTTTCGTTCAGGCGCGGCATGCCGTCGGCGGTTTCCGGGGCCAGAATATGGGTTTCGCGACCGCAGGCCTCGTCAAACGTCTGCTGCACCGAGAGCACGTATACCCGCTGCGCCCTGGCGCCGGTTTGCACCAGCGCTTTAATCCAGTTTTCCTGTTCCTCCGCCGTCGGCCAGCGGAAGTATTGCCCCCAGCCGCGCGAGTCGGCTTTACAGGTGCCGCGCGCGTCGTCTTCAATACGATGCAGCTCCGGCGCATGAATGCCCGCAAAGCGGAACACCTTGTCGCCATCTTTTAACGTCGCGCCGTCGCGGGTAATAAAGTGTTCAAAGTGCGACTGCTCCGCGGCCATCGCGCCTGCGCTTCCCAGCGCCGAAAGCAGCGCGACGAGCATCAGTTTTTTCACCGGCTTAATCATCGTATCTCTCCTCAGAACCAGACTTCAGCCTGCACGCCGAAGTTCAGCGTATCGGTGTCGCCGCTGCGCGAGTAGCTACCAGCGGAAAGGGTATTGGTGCTCCAGTCGTAGTTGCCGTCCAGCGCGTCGGAGACCCCTTTATCCCACTTCGCGTAAGTGACGAAGAAGCGCAGCTGCGGGCGCGTCCAGAAGCCGGAATCAAAGGTCAGGGTCGGCGCGATGGTCACTTTAGTCAGGCCGCCTTTGCCTTTGCCGTCCACGCCTTTGTAGTTTTTATCGTCGAGATATTCGTAGCCCAGCTCGTACTGCATGGCGAAGTTTTTGGTGATCTGCTGATACGGGCGGATCCCCGCCACCCAGCTGGTGCGCCCCCAGCCTTCGGCGTCTTCCGTCCACCAGCGGTAGTTTTTGTCTTTCTGATAGTAGGCAAACGTGGAGATTTCCCAGTCGCCGAGCGAGGCCATGTTATCCAGCACCACGCGCCAGGATTGGGTATCGTCGAGGTTTGCCCAGCCCCAGCCGTTTTTACCCAGCGAGTCTCCCGCCGCCAGGCCGCGTCCGTACTGGAAGACCACGCGAGAGTAGCCGCCGGTCAGGCCGTAAAAGCCGTCAAAGTTGTAAACGCCGGTCACGCCGTAGCCTTTTTCCGCCGAGGTCGGGTGCTTCTCGTTGCGGTTCATGTGGTGGCCAATCAGCTCAAGATCGAAGCCGGTGCCGCCGATCTTTTTCAGCCACAGGTTGAGCGAGTAGTCATCCGGATAGCCCTGATCGCCTTTGTCGACCGGGTAGGCTTTGGTTTCGTCCGTCGGCGAGAAGGCGTAAACCCCGGCATCGAAGCGCGCGAAGCCAAGATCCATATTGTCGAAGCCGCCGCCGGTGCCGTTGTACTGAATGTACTCCCAGTCAAACTGATGGCTGGAGGTGTTGGAGCTGCTGTAGCGCTTACCGGCCCAGAAGGTCATCTCCGGGGCAAAGTCGAGGTTGGACAGTTCGGCAAAACCTTCGCGGAACTGCACATCATGCCCGTCGTCGTCCTGACAGTTCCAGTCAGAGGTACATTTTGACTGATGGGTGATGTTGGCCTGGACTTTTGCCACCACGCCGCTGTCCGAGGTTAACGTCACCGTTGGGATCAGTTCGATCTTGGTATCTTCTTCGTTGCCCAGACGCCACTTGCCGTCCGGCATCAGGCCAACGGAGTCAGCGCGATTGCCGTCGGCGTTGGCAAGGATCCCTGAACGGATATAGCCATGCAGCATAAAATCGTACTTCGGATCGGCGCTGGCGCAGTCGCTCATCACCGCAAGGGCAAGTAAAGACAGAGGTATTGAATGATTTAGCCTGATCATTTTTTATCCTTGGTTATTTTTTTATTAACACTGCCTGAGAACGGGAGGAAATTTACGGATCAAAAAAGGAAATGTACATCCACAAACGGAAAGCGCTTTCCGTAATTGCCGGATGAGTTCACAAATTTAACGATAGCGGGCAAATATTCGTGATGGAGTTCACATATTCTGGCAGAAATAAAAAAGCCCGCGCAGGGCGGGCTGGGGCAGACAGGCGAAAAGCTTAGCGTTCAGCGTCGGCAAGCTGGCGTTCGTAGACCTTAAAGAACGGGCGATAGAGCATCCAGGCGTTAAAAATAGCGAACAGGCACATGCATAAGTTTTTCCAGCTACCGTTGGCTGACCACGCCGCGCCGAGCGGCGCCGGCATCGACCACGGCAGCATCGCCACCGCCCGGTCGAGAATCCCCAAATGGGTTAAATACCAGGCGATACAGGCATTTATCAGCGGCACAAAAATAAACGGCAGCAGAAAAACCGGGTTCATGATAATCGGAAAGCCGAACAATATCGGCTCATTAATGTTAAACAGCGAGGGAAGCAGGCCAATTTTCCCGACGCTTTTCAACTGCCGGGAACGGCTACGCATCGCCATAAAAACCAGCGGCAGGGTCGAGCCGATACCGCCGATTAACAGGTAGAAATCCCAGAATCCCTGCAGGTAAATATGCGGTAACGTGGCGGAACCGGCGGCCAGCGCCTGCTGGTTTTCAAACAGATAGGTCATCCAGAACGGGTTCATGATCCCGGTGATAATTAGCGCGCCGTGAATACCGACAAACCAAAGCAGGTTGCAGATAAATAACGATATTAAGACCGCGGTTAGGGTATCGGAGGCCACCACCAGCGGCCGCACCGCTTCGCTAATCAGCTCCGGTAAAATGCGCCCGGTGCTTTGCAACAGCAGCGCGTTAATGACGCTAATAGAGAGCATCACCACCAGCAGCGGAATCAGTAGCTGAAAGCCGTTACGGGTCATCACCGGTACCTCTTCCGGCAGGCGGATGCACCAGCCTTTCTTATAGAAAAAGCGTACAATTTCAATGGAGTAAGTACTCGATATCAGCGCGGTAAAAATCCCCATTCCGCCAAGAAAAATATTGGTCGCGCCGTTGTCGCGAAAGCCGATAAACAGCAAAAACGCCAGGCAGCCGGTCAGCCCGCAGAGACGCTCCGGTAGCCGGTACTGCTTGGCAAGACTGGCGCTGGCGCCGAAGGCCACAATCAGCGCCACCAGCCCGATAGTCAGTTCAAAAGTCGGCAGCAGAATAGGCCGCAGCTGGAAATAGAACTGGCCAAAGGCCGATGCGCCGTCGATGGAAACGGGCGGAAACAAAATCGGCACCAGCAAACTTCCGACGATCACAAACGGCATAGCCAGCGCAAAGCTGTCGCGCATCGCCGTAATGTGGTTATTGCGCGTCAGAACGTTGGCCAGCGGCGCCAGCCGCTGCTCGATGATATCGACGGCAACATTCATTAACTGAATGTTCATAATCCTGCCTTTCAGAAGAGAGTAGTCGCCAGGATGATCGCGCACTCCTGTGTAAAGTAAAAGCCCGTCATAGGTGATCGTGGTCACAATAAATAAATCCACAAACGGAAAGCGCTTTCCGTTTTATATCCGTTGTGACTATAGTCGGCGCATCCCACTCATCAGGAGCGATATATGAAAAAGATAATGTTGTGCTGTTCCGCGGGCATGTCCACCAGCCTGCTGGTGAAAAAAATGATCGCCGAGGCCGAGCAGCGCGGGTTGCCGGTAGAGATCAACGCCTTTGGCGTCGCGGAGTTCGATCAACAGGTCGGCCATTACCAGGTGGTCCTGCTGGGGCCGCAGGTGAAATACATGCAGAAAGATCTGCAAAAACAGGCTGATAAATACGGGATCCGCGTGGAACCCATCAACATGATGGATTACGGCATGCAGAAAGGCGGCGCCGTGCTGGATTTCGCGCTTTCCCTTATCGATAACAAAAACTAAGGAAAGATCATGAGCTCTCTGTACGCGAAGCTGATCGCCGTGATTGAACAGAAGATCACGCCTATGGCGGGGGCGATCGGCCAGCAAAAATACGTCACCTCCATCCGCGACGGTTTCATTACCGCCCTGCCCTTTATGATCGTTGGCTCGTTTTTGCTGGTGTTTATCTTCCCGCCGTTCTCCCCGGATACGACGTGGGGCTTTGCCCGCGCCTGGCTGCAATTTTCGCTCGATCATCGCGATGCGCTGATGCTGCCGTTTAACTTCAGCATGGGGGTGATGACGCTGTTTATCGCCGTCGGGATCGCCGCCAGCCTGGCGAAGCACCATAACCTGGACTCGCTGACCGCCGGGATGCTGTCGCTGATGTCGTTTCTGCTGGTGGCCGCGCCGCTGAAAGATGGCCAGATCTCTACCGCCTACTTCTCCGGCCAGGGGATCTTTACCGCAATTCTGGTGGCGATTTACTCTACCGAGCTGTACGCCTTTCTCAAACGCCATAACATTACGATCCGTCTACCGCCTGAAGTTCCGGCGGGCGTGGCGCGCTCGTTCGAGATCCTGATCCCGGTGCTGGCGATCGTGCTGACGCTGCATCCGCTGAACCTGTTTATCGAAGCGCAGCTGGGCATGATCATCCCGGAAGCGATCATGTCGCTGGTGAAACCGCTGGTGGCGGCGTCCGATACCCTACCGGCGATCCTGCTGTCGGTACTGGTGTGCCAGGTGCTGTGGTTTGCCGGCATTCACGGGGCGCTGATCGTCACCGGGATTATGAATCCGTTCTGGATGGCGAATCTGTCGATCAACCAGGCGGCGATGGCCGCAGGCACCGCGATTCCACATATCTATGTCCAGGGCTTCTGGGATCACTATCTGCTGATCGGCGGCGTCGGCTCCACCCTGCCGCTGGCGCTGATGCTGCTGCGCAGCAAGGCCGTGCATCTGCGGACGATTGGCCGGATGGGCGTGGTGCCGGGCGTATTTAACATCAACGAACCGATTCTGTTCGGCGCGCCGATCATCATGAACCCGCTGTTCTTCCTGCCGTTCGTGCTGGTGCCGATGGTCAACGCGACCCTGGCCTACTTTGCGCTGAAGCTGGACCTGGTCAGCCGCGTGGTGTCGATGACGCCGTGGACGACGCCGGCCCCTATCGGCGCCTCCTGGGCGGCAAACTGGAGCTTTAGCCCGGTGATCATGTGCCTGATTTGTATGGCGACGGCGATGGTGATGTATCTGCCGTTCCTCAAAGCCTACGAAAAACAGCTGCTGGAGCAGGAGCACGCTAACGCCGCCGCCCAGGCTGAAGGCGCGCCGCAGTCCGCATAATTCATACTATTCAGAGGTTTGTCATGGAATTAGAAGAACAGGTGATGGGTATTATCATCAACGCCGGGCAGTCGCGCAGCCTGTGCTACGAAGCGCTGAGCTGCGCTAAAGCGGGGGACTTCGCCGCCGCCGACGAAAAAATGAAAGAAGCGGCGCATTTTGCCCGCGAAGCGCATCGGGTACAGACCCAGCTGATTGAAGCCGACGAAGGCGAGGGTAAAACCAAAATGACCCTGGTGATGGTTCACGCTCAGGATCATCTGATGACCTCGATTCTGGCGAAAGAGCTGATCGGCGAACTGATCGCCATTTACCGCTCGCGGCCGCTGCACGCGTAGGGCTCCCCTCTCCAGGGGAGAGAAGAAAACCGGCCTGCATCGCGGATGACGTAGCCCGGGTAAGGCGTTGACGCCGCAACCCGGGAAAACGGTAAATGCTCATGTCACCTGGCTGACTTCCCGGCTCGCGCTGCGCTTAGCCGGGTTACCCGGACTGCACGCGTAGCGCCCTCCCGGAAAAACCGGCTGGCATCGCGGATAACGTCGCGGCCCGGGAAACCGTCGACCACGATTAAGGATAACTATGCTACATCTGGGTTTAGACATTGGCGGCACCAAAATGGAAGCCGTCCTGCTCAACGCGGCGGGCGAATGCGTCTATCGCCAGCGCCGTCCGACGCATAAAGAGAGCTATCAGGCGTTTATGCAGCAACTGCTCGGGCTGATTGCGACCATCGGCGACTGGAGCGAATGGCCGTTTACTATCGGCATCGGCCTGCCGGGGGCTATCGACCCGCAAAGCGGCCTGATTAAAAACTGTAACTGTCTGGTGCTCAACGGCCACGACCTGCGTCATGACCTGATGCGGGAACTTGGTCAACAGGTATGGATGGCGAACGATGCCGACTGCTTCACCCTCTCTGAAGCGGTGGACGGCGCGGGCGCGGGGGCAACGACCGTATTCGGCGTTATTATCGGTACCGGCTGCGGCGGCGGCATCGCGGTGAACCAACGGCTACTTAGCGGGCCTAACGCCATCGTTGGCGAATGGGGACACAATCCTCTGCCGGGCTATTGCCCCGAGCGCGACGGTCCGGCGCAGCCCTGCTACTGTGGCAAAGAGAACTGCATCGAAAGCTTTATCTCCGGTACCGGCTTTGCCCGCCGCTACGGCGAACAGGCGCCTG
Organism: Klebsiella sp. CN_Kp100; assembly: GCF_040065315.1. Lineage (NCBI taxonomy): Bacteria > Pseudomonadati > Pseudomonadota > Gammaproteobacteria > Enterobacterales > Enterobacteriaceae > Klebsiella > Klebsiella sp. CN_Kp100. The sequence continues at coordinate 371,693 of NZ_JBEAIJ010000001.1, read as the reverse complement.
CGGAAGCGATTATCGCCGCCGCGCAAAACGGCGAACCGCAGGCGCTGGCCCACTGGTGGCATTTTATTGACGCTTTCGCCCGCAGCCTGGCCTCGGTAATCAATATCCTCGATCCGCAGGTGATTGTGTTGGGCGGCGGGCTCTCCAACGTCGGGCAAATCTACGAGCAGCTGCCGTCGGCCATCGTCCCGTATCTCTTTTCCGACAGCTGCCGAACGCAGATCAAAAAGGCGCGCTTCGGCGACGCCAGCGGCGTGCGCGGCGCGGCCTGGCTGCCGGTTCTGGCCGCTGCTGAAGGCCCCCGCCGGTAGACACTTTTTTCAGCAGGTATGCTAAGCTAGGCGAAAATATTCACACAGAAAAAGCCATGCCAACCATTGATGATGTTTCAAGATTAGCGAATGTCTCCCGAGCGACGGTATCCCGCGTGCTGACCGGCACCCGGGGCGTGCGCGAAGAGAGCCGGGAAGCGGTGCTGCGCGCGGTAGAAGAACTTAACTACCGCCCGAGCTTTGCCGCGCAAAACCTCGCCAGTCAAACATCCAATCACGTGGGGCTGGTGATCCCGGCAAACGATGAAAGCAGCGGCGCGCGCCTGCTGCCGATGCTTTCATTAGCGCTGAAGGGGCTGAATAAGAACCTGATTGTTCAGTACGTCACGGATGCGGCGGAACAGGCGGCGGTCGTCGATGATCTACAGCGTCAGTGCGTGGCGGTAGTGGTACTCGGCGCCGTCCCGGCGGATGCGCCGCGCAACGTGATCTCTTTTGACCGTTTCAGCATTGCCGGGGTCAATAATCAGGGCTATGACTACGCTTTTGCTACCGAAAGCGCCTGCCGCTACGTGATCGGCAAAGGCCATCGCAATATCGCTCTGCTTATTGATAGCGACAGCGATGACACCAGCCGCCAGATGCTCGAAGGCTATCGCAACGTCCTGCAAAACTACTCCATCCCTTTTAACCGGCAGCTGATGCTGGCGGCCAACGACAACGTTGAACAGGCGCTGCTGACGCTGATCAACAGCTTCAGCAAATACTCGGTGATTATCGTGAAACGCGACCGCTACGCCGCCGAAGCGATGCGCCTGCTGCGCGAATTCAACATCGCCGTACCGCAGGAGGTTTCGCTGCTGAGCCTGGAGGATTCTCCCCTCGCCTCGCTGCTGAATCCGCCGCTGACCTGTATCTCCTGGCCGCTGGAGCAGCTGATGGAGAACTGCCTGCAGCGTATCCGCAACCTGATTGACGAGCGCCCCGCCTTCTCTCCCGAAGGGCGCACGCTGGCGGGCCGCCTGATCCCCCGCCAGTCGGTGGCCGATCTCTCCTGATTTTAGCGCCCGGCCCTTTGGCCGGGCCTTTTCCGCACGCGCCGCTGGTTTCAACGCTAATCATTCGCCTCACATCTAAATAAGAATTATTTTCATTTATAAATAGCTTATGCTATATAACATAGCCATGGCTATAAATGATGATTAATTAACCGCAACGTTGTGAGGGACCTTATGCTGCACCTGCCACCTTTGAAGCATCTGATGTTTGCCGCGACTCTGGCGCTGCTGGCCGTCGCCCCCGTCCAGGCCAAAGAGAAATTTAAAGTGATTACCACCTTCACGGTGATCGCCGACATGGCGCAAAACGTCGCGGGCGACGCCGCCGACGTCAGCTCCATCACCAAACCGGGGGCCGAGATCCATGAATATCAGCCGACCCCCGGGGATATCAAACGCGCGCAGGGCGCGCAGCTCATCCTCGCCAACGGCCTGAATCTTGAACTGTGGTTCGCCCGCTTCTATCAGCACTTAAACGGCGTACCGGAAGTGGTGGTCAGTAACGGCATTCAGCCGATGGGCATCAGCGAAGGGCCGTATAACGGCAAACCCAACCCGCACGCGTGGATGTCGGCGGACAACGCGCTGATCTATGTCGATAATATTCGCGACGCGCTGGTGAAATACGATCCTGCAAACGCCAACGCCTATCGCCACAACGCCGAAGCATACAAAGAGAAGATCCGTCAGACCATGGCGCCGCTGAAGGCGGAACTGGCGAAGCTGCCGCAGGATAAGCGCTGGCTGGTGACCAGCGAGGGCGCGTTTTCTTACCTGGCCCGCGATAACGGCCTGCAGGAGCGCTATCTGTGGCCGATCAACGCCGACCAGCAGGGTACCCCGCAGCAGGTGCGCAAAACCATCGACACCATGAAGAAAGAGCGCATCCCGACCATTTTTAGCGAAAGCACCATTTCCGATAAACCGGCGCGTCAGGTGGCCCGGGAAGCCGGCGCCCACTATGGCGGCGTCCTGTACGTCGACTCCCTGAGTACCGCCGATGGCCCGGTGCCGACCTACCTCGACCTGCTGCGCGTTACGACCCAAACCATCGTCCAGGGCATCAACGACGGACTAAGGAAACAGGCATGAGCCATGAGCAGCCGGGCCTCGCGGTCAACAACGTCAGCGTCACCTACCGCAACGGCCACACCGCGCTGCGCGATGCCTCGTTCTGCGTCCCGCGCAGCTCTATCGCCGCGCTGGTCGGCGTGAACGGCTCGGGAAAATCGACGCTGTTTAAAGCGCTGATGGGCTTTGTGCGCGTCGGAAAGGGCGATATTGCGATTCTCGGTCAGCCGGTTAATCGCGCTCTGCGGCAGAATCTCGTCGCCTACGTTCCGCAGGCGGAAGAGGTGGACTGGTCCTTCCCGGTACTGGTGGAGGATGTGGTAATGATGGGGCGCTACGGCCATATGGGCTGGCTGCGGCGGGCCAAACCGCGTGACCATGAGATTGTCGACGCCGCCCTGGCGCGGGTCGGCATGAGCGAGTACCGCCATCGCCAGATCGGCGAACTCTCCGGCGGCCAGAAAAAACGCGTCTTTCTGGCCCGCGCTATCGCTCAGCAGGGAAAAGTCATCCTGCTGGATGAACCCTTTACCGGCGTCGACGTGCAGACCGAAGCGCGCATCATCGAGCTGCTGCGGGAACTGCGCGACGAAGGCTGCACCATGCTGGTTTCCACTCACAACCTCGGTTCGGTAAGCGAATTCTGCGACTACACGGTGATGGTCAAAGGTACCGTGCTGGCCAGCGGCCCGACGGAAAGCACCTTTACCGCTGAAAACCTCGAGCTGGCGTTTAGCGGCGTGCTGCGCCACGTGGTGCTGAGCGGCGCGGAAGAGCGGATTATTACCGACGATGAGCGGCCATTTATCAGCCGCCGGGCGGCGGGGGGCGAAAGATGAGCTGGCTGCTGGAGCCGTTTAGTTATCACTATATGCTGAATGCGATGTGGGTTTCGGCCCTGGTAGGCGGGGTGTGCGCATTTCTCTCTTGCTACTTGATGCTCAAAGGCTGGTCGCTGATTGGCGACGCCCTCTCCCACTCCATTGTCCCCGGCGTGGCGGGCGCTTATATGCTCGGTCTGCCCTTTGCGCTGGGGGCGTTTCTTTCCGGCGGGCTGGCCGCGGGCAGCATGCTGTTTCTTAACCAGCGCTCGAAGCTGAAGGAAGACGCGATTATCGGCCTGATCTTCTCCTCTTTTTTCGGTATTGGCCTGTTTATGGTGTCGCTGAATCCGACCTCGGTGAATATCCAGACCATTATTCTCGGCAATATTCTGGCAATTGCCCCGGAGGATATTATTCAGCTGGCGGCGATTGGCTTTATTTCGATGGCGATTCTGCTGCTGAAGTGGAAAGACCTGATGGTGACCTTTTTCGATGAAAGCCACGCTCGTTCGATTGGCCTCAACACCAGCGGGTTAAAGCTGCTGTTCTTTACCCTGCTGGCGGCCTGTACCGTGGCGGCGCTGCAAACCGTCGGCGCGTTCCTGGTGATTTGTCTGGTAGTGACGCCCGGTGCCACCGCCTGGCTGTTGACCGATCGCTTCCCGCGCTTGCTGGCGATTGCCGTTGCGATTGGCAGCCTGACCAGCTTTTTCGGCGCCTGGCTGAGCTACTATCTGGACGGGGCGACCGGCGGGATTATCGTCGTCGCCCAGACGCTGCTGTTTTTAACCGCTTTTGTTTTCGCGCCGAAGCACGGCCTGCTCGCCAGCCGTCGCCGCGCCAGGGAGGCCTCATGCTGAGCGCGCTGCTTGAACCTTTTCAGTTCTCCTTTATGGTCAACGCCATGCTGGTGGCGACGATCGTTGCCGTTCCCTGCGCGCTGCTGTCGGTCTTTTTGGTGCTCAAAGGCTGGGCGCTGATGGGCGATGCCATGAGCCACGCGATTTTTCCGGGGGTAGTGGTAGCGTATATCCTCGGTATCCCCTTCGCCATCGGCGCGTTTATCGCCGGGTTATTCTGCGCCATCGCCACCGGCTATCTCGACGATAACAGCCGCATTAAACGCGATACGATCATGGGCATCGTGTTTTCCGGGATGTTTGGCGCGGGCCTGGTGCTGTACGTGTCGATTCAGTCGGAGGTGCATCTCGATCATATTCTGTTTGGCGATATGCTGGGAATTTCCGCCGGCGATATTGCGCAAACGTCGCTGATCGCACTGGGAATAGCACTGATTATCGGGTTTAAGTGGCGTGATTTTCTGCTGCACGCCTTTGACCCGCAGCAGGCGAAGGCCAGCGGATTGCGCTGCGGGCTGCTGCATTATGGGCTACTGTGCATGATTGCGCTGACCATCGTGGCGACGCTGAAAGCGGTGGGGATCATTTTGTCGATTTCGCTGCTGATAGCGCCGGGGGCGATCGCTCTGCTGCTGACGCGGCGGTTTATCAACGCCCTGCTGCTGGCGGTGGCGGTGGCGTTAGGCTGTTCGCTGGGCGGCGTGTGGCTGTCGTTTTATCTCGACAGCGCGCCGGCGCCGACCATTGTGGTGCTGTTTACCGTTCTGTTCGTTATCGCGTTTATCTGGACGTCGGTTCGCGATAGTCAGACCACAGCCCGTTCCGGCGAGGCCCCGGGTCGCGACTGACGCCTTACCCGGCCTACCTCTCCCGTAGGACGTAGCCCGGACAGATGCGCAGCATCGCCTCCGGGGAAAATTCGCCATTTTTTAGGCCAGCGAGGCCCCGGATCGCGGCTGACGCCTTACCCGGGCTACAGACCGCACGAATTGTAGCCCGGCTAAGCGCAGCGCAAGCCGGGGAGTTTATTGCGGCTTTTTGGGTCGATACTTTTCCGGTAACTCCGGCACCGGGCGTTTATCATCGATCAGGTGGCGAATCGTCAGGATCGGATGCCGCCAGAGCATCCTCGGCCCCGCCCAGCGCATAATCTGCTTCATCTCTTCGCGTTTCGCGGGCTGATAGCAGTGCACCGGGCACTGCTTGCAGGCCGGCTTTTCTTCGCCAAATACGCACCTATCCAGCCGCTTGTCGGCATAGGCGTTGAGCGCCTGATAGTGTTCGGTATCGTCACGGGCCTCCGGGCAGCGGCGCTGGTAGAGCGCGATCATGCTGCTAATGGTCTTTTTTTCCCGCGCAATACGTTTGCCCGCCATCGCCTGTTCCTCCCGAAAAAGATGTATTTATAATACACATTCAGAGAGGGCGATGCAGCCCCATACTCCCTGAGGATTATGCCGGCTTGTCCAGGTGCCCCAGCGGTTTTTCCGGGAAGCATACATCGCGTACCCGGCGCTTGAGCTCCGCCGCATCGGGGAAACCTCCGTCCTGCTTGCGCTCCCAGATTTGCACATCATCAACGGCGACCACGAAGATCCCGCCGGTCCCCGGCACCAGCGTGACCGAAGCGATGTCGGTGCTAAAGCTGTGCAGCAGCTCCTGGGCCATCCAGCTGGCGCGCAGCATCCAGTTGCACTGCGAACAGTAGGTGATGGTAATCGCGGCTTTGTGGCTCATCGGCTTCTCGCTGTCGGTAAAAGGGCAAATTGTAAACAACTTGCAGATTAATTGAAGAATACATGATTATTTTGTTGCAAACGATAATACCTATCATTACCATTCGCAATCAACAAGCATGGAGAAAAAACGTCCAGTAACGGAATAACGGGACACACCTGCACTCTGGAAGTAACGCGTGGGCCAATACTAATAATGATTAAGGCGTGGCTACTATGTATAACTCCACTCAATCAACAGCATGGTTCAAGAAAAGCCTGCTGGTGACTTCTTTGCTTACAGCAATTTATCAGACTTCCGCCGGGGCGGCTGATACCACCGCGAAAACCACCAGCAGCGCATCGACTGATGACAGCTCGGAACGGATGACCGTTACCGCGCCGGCGCCGTTGCTAAAAGCGGGCAGCGAACATTCAATCAGCGCTCAGGAGCTGCAGGATAAAGGGGCCAACGACTTTGGCTCGATCATGCGCTACGAGCCGCTGATTAGCGCCACCGGCGCCAGCGGCGGTTCCGGCAACGGCAAAAGCGGCTTCGACCGCGGCGGCTATACCGGCTACAATATTCGCGGCATGGAGAGCAACCGCGTCGGGATCGACGTCGACGGCATTGCCCAGCCGAACGCCACCGGACGCAGCTACGCCAGCCGCGCGGGCCTCAATACCTTCGGTATGGGTCGCGACTATATTGACCCCTATATGTACGGCAGCATTGATATTCAGTCCGGGGCGACATCAACAGAAACCGCCAACAGCGCCATCGGCGGCAACGTCTCTTTCCGTCCGAAATCTGCGGATGACTATCTGCATCCGGGCAAAACCAGCGCCTTCGGCTACCGCAGCGGCTACGACTCATCCGATCGCAGCTGGCACAACGGCGTGACCATAGCCGGCGGCGATGAAACCCTGCGCGGGGTCTTCGTCTACAGCCGTCGCGACGGTCAGGAGACGGAAAATAACAGCGGGACCGTTGATTCCTATCCGGCAAACTGGCACTCGGACGCCTTTATGGCCTCCGGGATCTGGCAGCCGAATGACGAGCATAAGTTCACCAGCACCTTCGATTATTACCATAAAACGAACCACACCCATTACGACGCCTGGGACTCCAGCGGCAACAGCGTTATCGGCACGTCAAACCAGACTAGTCAGACCCGTCGCTGGGGCCTGAGCCTGAAAGATGACTGGACGCCGATGAATGATTATATCGACAGCGTATCGACTAAAGTCTACTACCAGCATACCGAGGCCCACGACTGGACCTATATGCCCGACAGCATCACCCGCGCGATGCAAACGGTGAGCTCCGACTATGACACCGACACCTGGGGTATTCAGAGCGCGCTGGCGAAATCGATAGGCCGCCACGATCTGAGTGCCGGTTTTAACGCCAGCACGACGAAAACCCAGCGGCCGTTAACCCAGTCGCCAACCCCGAGCGCTTATAGCCAGATTATGCAGCCGGACGCCGATAGCCGCGGCTATATCGTCGCCGGCTTCCTGCAGGACAAAATTAACTTCGATCTCGACGGCCATAACTTTGCGGTGATCCCGGGCATTCGTGTGATGCATCAGTCGACCAAACCGGAAAACGTCTCCGATTTGGCCAACAACAGCAGCGTACTGACCGGTTCCGACGTGTCAAATCTGTACGGTAAGAACGCTGATACCCAGGCGCTGCCGTCGCTGGTCTTGCAGTACGATATCACTCCGCGCCTGATGACTTATCTGCAGTATCAGCGCGGCGCGCAGTTCCCTAACGCCAGCCAGCTGTACGGTTCCTGGAACCTCGGCTCCAGCTACGCCGGACGCGCCCAGTATGCGCTGATCGGCAACACCGATTTGAAAACCGAAACCAGCGATAACGTTGAGTGGGGGATGAAAGGCGAAGTGACGGAAGGCATCACCATGCGCACCGCGCTGTTCTACAACACCTATAAGAACTTTATCGCCTATACCCGCTACACCCGCGCCAATAATCCGCTGCAGTTCGCCAGCGTTCCGTCGAACATCTACACCATTTACCAGGCGGAAAACCGCGATAAAGCCTATATCTACGGCGGCGAAATCAGCGCTAAATTCAACTTTGGCACCTGGTTTGAAGAGGTTAACGGCCTGAGCGCCACTCTCGCTTACGGTTATAGCGAGGGGCAATCGAAATCCAGCTACAGCGGCGACAAGTACGTTGACCTCGATAGCGTCGCGCCAATGAAGGCTATCGTCGGCGTGGCGTGGGACGATCCGGCAAAAGTGTACGGCACCGCGCTGACCGCCACCTTTGTTAAGGGCAAGCGCGCCACCGCCACCAACCGTGAAAGCTATACCAACACCGGTTCCGCCATTACCGATTCGACCAACGAATATATGCGCGTTCCGGGCTACGGCATGCTGGACTGGACCGCGTACTGGCAGGTCGCGAAGAACGTGCGCCTGAACGGCGGCGTTTACAACATTACCGATCGTAAATACTGGGATTATCTGAGCAGCCGCAATATCGAAACGGCGACGAATCAGGACGCCAACGACAGAGCGCTGGCGGTGATGCCTGGCCGTACCTGGCAGTTGGGCGTGAACGTCGATTTCTGACCGGCCAATAATAAGAAACCTGCTCCCCGGCCGCGCGCCGGGGAAACTCATCGTAGAGAAGGATGTGAATTATGCAAAACACCCAACCGCAACATGCCCCGCTGTGGCAACGCTACCTGACCACGAAAGCGCAATCTTCCGCGAAATACGCCCGCGATATCGCCGCCGAAATGGGGATTAGCGAAGCGGAGCTAACCGAAGCCCGCCTGGGCTACGACGCCGTACGTCTGCAGAACGACGCCCGCGCCATCCTGACGGCACTGGAAGCCGTGGGGGAAACCAAATGCATCTGTCGCAACGAATACGCGGTGCATGAACAGGTCGGCGAATTTACCCATCAGCATTTAAGCGGCCACGCCGGACTGGTGCTCAATCCGCGCGCCCTCGACCTGCGCCTGTTTCTGAGCCAGTGGGCCAGCGCTTTTCGTCTGAACGACAACGGCCGCCAGAGCATCCAGTTCTTTGATCCGCACGGCGACGCGCTGCTCAAGGTTTACACCACTGAAAATACCGACATGGCGGCCTGGGATGCGCTGATTGTCGCGCAGACGCAGCAATCGCCTGCCCCGCTGGCGATTCGCCCGGCCGATCCGCTGAAATTTGCCGACTCCGCCGACGGCGAGGCGCTGGAAAACGAATGGCGCGCCATGACCGACGTCCACCAGTTCTTCGGCCTGCTGAGAAAATATAACCTGTCGCGCCAGCAGGCTTTCCGCCTGGTCAGCGACGACCTCGCCTGCCGCATTGACAACCAGACGCTGCCGGGCCTGCTGGAAACCATCCGCCAGGACGGCAACGAGATCATGATTTTTGTCGGCAACCGCGGCTGCGTGCAGATCTTCACCGGCGCGCTGGAAAAAGTCGCTCCGATGCGCGGCTGGCTGAATATCTTCAACACCGCTTTTACCCTGCATCTGCGCGAGGAGAGCGTGGATGAAATCTGGGTGACCCGCAAACCGACCTCTGACGGCCACGTCACCAGCGTCGAGCTGTTCGCCAAAGACGGCACGCAGATCGCACAGCTGTTCGGTCAACGCAGCGAAGGCCATCCGGAGCAGACGCAGTGGCGTGCGCAGGTCGATCGTTTGACTACCGAAGGACTCATCGCATGAAGCGCTGGCTGATATTGCTTGCGGCGCTCCCGCTGTTGGCCAGCGCCGCCGCCGAGCGCATTGTGTCACTCGGCGGCGACGTCACGGAGGTGGTTTACGCCCTCAACGCCCAGCGGCAGCTGGTGGCGAAAGACAGCACCAGCACCTGGCCTGCCGCCGCGCAGAGCCTGCCGGATGTGGGTTATATCCGCCAGCTGAATGCCGAGGGGATCCTCTCCCTGCGCCCGACGCTGGTGCTGGCCAGCGCCCAGGCGCAGCCCTCGCTGGTGCTGAAAAAGGTGGCAGAGAATAAGGTTAAGGTCGTCAACGTGCCGGGCGGCTACGACCTTCCGGCAATCGAAGCAAAAATTGACGTGATTGCCGACGCCCTCGGTAAGCAGAGCGAAGGAAAAGCTCTGCGCCACAAGCTTCTTCAGCAGATCGCGCAAATTCCTTCCCAGCCTGTAAACAAGCGGGTGCTGTTTATCCTCAGCCACGGCGGCATGAATACCATGGTGGCCGGGAAACAAACCGCAGCGGATGGGGCAATCAGGGCGGCCGGGTTAGAGAATGCCATGCAGAGCTTCGACCATTATCGCAGCATGTCGCAGGAGGGCGTTATCGCCAGTAAACCGGACCTGGTGGTGATCTCCGCCGATGGGCTGAAAGGCATGGGCGGCGAAGCCGGGCTCTGGAAACTGCCGGGACTGGCGCAGACGCCAGCGGGGCGCAATAAGCAGGTGCTGGTGATAGATGATATGGCCCTGCTCGGCTTTGGCCCGCGTACCCCGCAGGCGGTGCTCGCGTTACGGCAAAAAGCGGAGCATCTGCCCTGATGCGCACCCACCCTGCCCGTCATCTGGGGTTAATGACGCTGCTGCTGATTTTCCTGACGTTGCTCGCCACGACCCTGGGCGCAATGCGCCTGCCATTAGCCAGCCTGTTGCCCTCCGGCGATGAGATCCTGAGGAATATCTGGCTGACCATTCGTTTGCCGCGAGTGCTGCTGGCGCTGCTGGTCGGCGCCGCGCTGGCGCTTTCCGGCTGCGTGATGCAGGGGCTGTTTCGCAACCCTCTCGCCGACCCCGGGCTGCTAGGCATTAGTAGCGGCGCGGCGCTGGCGGTCGCCTGCTGGCTGGTACTGCCCCTGTCGGTGCCGGCGCTCGTGGCGCTGTACGCCCCGATGCTGGCGGCGTTTATCGGCAGCATGGCGGTGATGGTGGTAATTTTTATTCTCAGCCGGGCGGGCGACGCCTCACTTTCGCGCCTGCTGCTGGTCGGCATCGCCATTAATGCCCTGTGCGGCGCGCTGGTCGGGGTACTTTCGTGGATCAGCAATGATACCCAGCTGCGCCAGCTTTCCCTCTGGGGGATGGGCAGCCTCGGGCAAGCGGAATGGTCGACGCTGCTGGTGGCCGCCACGCTGATGATCCCGGCCTCGCTGGTGGTGTGGGCGATGGCTTCGCGGCTCAACCTGCTGCAGCTGGGCGATGAAGAGGCGCACTATCTCGGCGTCAACGTTCGCGCCCTGCAGCGGCTGCTGCTGCTGTGCAGCGCATTGCTGGTGGCGTCGGCGGTGGCCATCAGCGGCATTATCGGTTTTATCGGACTGGTGGTGCCGCATTTGATGAGGATGTGGCTGGGGCCGGACCACCGCGGCCTGGTCCCCGGTTCGCTACTGTGCGGCGCAATGTTGCTGCTGCTGGCCGACACGCTGGCGCGCACCGTTGCCGCTCCTGCGGAGATGCCGGTCGGGCTGTTGACCAGCGTACTTGGCGCGCCGTGGTTTCTGTGGCTGATTTTTCGTCGGGAGAAAGGGGCTCATGGATAACCGCTATAGCGCGCGTTCGCTTTCGCTGCGTCTGAGTAACCGGCAGATTATTCATGATGTTTCGCTCCAGCTTTGCGGCGGCGAGATGACGGCATTGATTGGCCCCAACGGCGCCGGTAAATCGACCCTGCTGCGCCTGTTGACCGGTTATTTAACGCCCGACGAGGGCGAACGGGTGGTGGAAGGCCGACCGCTGGAGAGCTGGTCGGCAGAAACGCTTTCGCGCCGCCGGGCGGTGATGCTGCAACGCACCCAGTTGCACGCAGACTGGCCGATAGAAACGATTATCGCTATGGGGCGCTCGCCGTGGGGCGGCGCGATAAACCAGGAGATGATCTGCCAGGTAATGAAAGAGACCGGGTGCGATCATCTGGCCGGAAGACGCTACCCTACCCTCTCCGGCGGCGAGCAGCAGCGGGTGCAGCTGGCCCGCTGCCTGGCGCAGCTTTGGCGCGACGGCGCCCCCGAGGGCTGGCTGTTCCTTGATGAACCCACTTCGGCTCTGGATCTCTATTACCAGCAGCACCTGCTGCGCCTGCTCAAACGCCTGACCCGCAGCCGCCGCCTGCACGTCTGCGTGGTACTGCACGATCTGAACCTCGCAGCGCTATGGGCCGATCGGATTCTGCTGCTGCATCAGGGGAAACTGGTGGCTCAGGGCACGCCGCAGGAGGTGATCCAGCAGCCGATTATCAGCCGCTGGTACGGCGCGGAGGTCAGCACGGGCAAACATCCCGATGCGGCCGTTCCGCAGGTGTATCTGGCGCCGTGAGCTGAGGAAATGATTGTGCCGGGCGTAGGCTAACGCTCTGCCCGTCCTGTGAAAACGTTCCTTGATAAACAACGAAGCCGATACCTTTACCGGCTTCGTTGTGATTGGCAAATTAGAAGATCTGCCGATAGAGCGCTTTAATCTCTTCCAGATTGGTATCGCGCGGGTTGCCGCCGGTACACACGTCCGCCAGGGCCGCGGCGGCCAGAGCATCAATATCTTCTTCTTTCATTCCCACGTCGCGCAGGCGCGCCGGAATATTGACGTCGCGATTCAGCTGCGCCACCGCCTCAATTGCCGCGGCACGCGCTTCGGCAATCGGCAGGGTTGCCGCCGACTTGTTACCAAGCGCAACCGCGATGTCTCGATACTTCTCGCCGGTAAATTCGGCGTTATAAGCCATAATATGCGGCAGCAGCACCGCATTAGCCACGCCGTGCGGCGTGCCGTAAAAAGCGCCCAGCGGATGAGCCATACCATGAACCAGCCCCAGACCGACGTTGGAGAAACCCATCCCGGCAATATATTGCCCCAGCGCCATCCCTTCCGCGCCCTGCGCGTCGCCCTGTACGGAAGCGCGCAGCGAGCGGCCAATCACCTCGATGGCCTTCAGATGCAGCATGTCGGTTAATTCCCATGCGCCTTTAGTGATATAGCCTTCAATGGCGTGGGTCAGGGCATCAACGCCGGTGGCCGCCTTCAGGCTGGCAGGCATGCTGCTCATCATTTCGGCGTCGATGATCGCTACCACCGGGATATCATGCGGGTCGTAGCAAACAAACTTGCGGCGATTCTGTACGTCGGTTATTACGTAGTTGATGGTGACTTCCGCCGCGGTACCGGCGGTCGTTGGGATGGCAATCATCGGTACGGCGGCGTTTTTCGTATCCGCCCCGCCTTCGAGACTGCGAACGTCGGCAAATTCGGGGTTATTAATGATAATGCCTATTGCCTTACAGGTATCCTGCGGCGAGCCGCCGCCGATCGCGATCAGGTAGTCGGCGCCTGACTGTTTAAACGCCTCTACGCCCTGCTGCACAACCTCAATCGTGGGATTCGGGACCACTTCATCAAAGACGCTGTAGGGCAATCCGGCGCCGTCGAGGATAGCGAACACCCTGGTTGCTACATCAAAACGAATAAGATCCTTATCCGTGACCACCAGCGCTTTTTTGAAGCCGCGTTTTTTAACTTCATCTACGATACAACGAATCGAACCTGGGCCAAAATAAGAGGTTTCGTTTAAAATCATTCTGTAAGCCATTTGTGCTCCCTCAATTCGAGTGTTTGATAACCATAATATTTAGCCCTACAGTAACGTGACTGACGCAGCCATTTTATTATTTCATATCAAATAACACCCTAATTGCTCTGCACGTTGGCGCAGTTAATTCACGTATCGGTCATATACAACAAAGTGAGTCCAGTATATTGGACATCAGCGACTCCCTGCGCTTAATCTAGTGATAAGCCTCGCTCCTCAATATAAGCAGCAACCAACCACTATACTCAGATAAATATTATTGAACTGGATCACATTATTTTGTTTTCTATGATCAACATCCCTTCCTGGAAAAATAGATATTTTATCAGCAAGCGCCAAAACAGGAATGAGGGCGCCACTCAACCGAAGTACATAAAGAAGAGCCAGGGTCGGGATTTTCATTTTTCTACCTTTGCTACCGGCATCCTTAGCTCATTGCGCTCTGTCGTTATACTCATCTGACAACCCGGCCGCCAATTTAACATATCAGAAACAAGCGTGTCATTTCATCAACAAAAAAAGCCCTCCAGCGATCATCGTCCCTCGCTCAAATGAGCCTCTAAGAATTATCTATCATCGCTGATAAAAATTTATCAGCCTCTGAATAGCGAAATGACTTGTTACGAGTAAGAAAAAGATATCAGCATTAAGAACTTTCTCTATTATTTGCGAGATATCGATTCTCAAAAAACCTTAAAAAAAACAAAAAACGCCTAAGATTTCTATATTTATTGCAAACATCACAGCCTCTTGTTAGTATGACCTTTAGTCAATATGTTTATTATAAAAATACCACTTATGATGTTTGTTAACCTTTATTCTGATCACCTGACCATACTTCTCTAACGGCAGTAGTAAATGTCTGACCTTATATATTGACATTTCGCACCTGTCCGCTAACTCACGAGTAAGTAACCCCTCAGGCTCATGTTCTTTCAATACATAAAGAATATACTCCTGCTCTGGTACGTTCACCCCGGAGAATTTATTGATGCCCATTGTGGTCATCAATGTTCTTAAACTCTCAACTGCGGTTAGCGAACCATGATGTGAATCTGGCGTACTGGGTGAAATTGCAATCTTCATGAGTCAGCTCCTTCTGTCATTCAGTGCTTGGGAGTATGGGATGACCCCATAAAAACGGCAACATTAACTTTAAATTTCAACTTAAACAGTACATTTATCTGAAATTCACTTTTTTTTATGATAAAAAACCTGATATAAAGAGTGAATTTTTAATTCCGTGTGGAGATAAAAATGCGGTTCGATATAGAGGGATTTATTACATTTGATACTGAGGAGGCCTCTCTGGTCAATCTCTTGACCGGCGATTGTATTGAACTCTCCGCCACTTCGACTCGCCTTCTTACTAGTCTGTTGCAATACCGGGGGGATATTATTTCGCGGGTTGATATTTTCCAGACGGTGTTTGAAAAATATGGCGCGAGGCCATCTAATAGTAATCTTAATCAGTACATCTCAACGCTGCGTCGCAGCCTTGCGGATCTGGGTATTGAAAAGAATGTGATTATTACGGTACCGCGAATTGGCTTTAAAATTTCTGAGGATGTCATTATCACTACCGACAATGATTACTCTTCCTCTATCACACTGCCAACCCTTTCTCCACAGCTGCCTGAGCGTAATTTGCTGCAACAACATTGCAAAGCGGCGATGTTACTGATCGCGTTCGCAGCGGTCGCGATGCTGCTCTCTTATTTTTTTATCTATAAAAAACAAACAGCTAAGTTCATTTTCACTCAGGATAAATGCACTATTTATGGTTCCGAAGCTATCCCGGTGGCAGAAATCCTCAGGAATAAAAAGCTCTTTACCTCGGGGCTGGACTGTTCCACGCCAAAGAAAATCTACTTCTTTAACCGACAAATGAATCAGGAACAGGGATTAGGTATTTACATGGATATCTTCATGCTTGAGTGCGACATTAAAGACCAGCAATGCCATAGTTATTACTATAAGGAAATAAAAAATGCGTAAATATGCCTTGATATTTTCCGCCTGTTCTTTCGCGCTGATACTATTTTCAACCCTGTACCTAAACTTCAGTTCTGAGGACTCATTTTCCTGTGAATCACGCTACGATTTGACGGAGAATATAAATGAGAACATTCTTCGTTCCCAAGGGTTGCTATCCGCAGAACTTTTCAAAAACCATCTTTTAATCAATCTGGAGGGTTTACTCACCAGCAATGGCGATAAATATATTGTCTCACGCACCATCGCCATCACTTTAAAAAGAAAAATCGATCCCAGCCATCTTTTTTATATAAAAGATTCGCAAGTCATTCGCCACCATGCTGATAATACGCCAGAAGATATTGCGCAAAAAAATCTCTTTGGAAGCCAAACTAATGATAAAATCATCTATATAAATCACGTCAATGATGATACTATTTTGTTAGGCACCCAAAAGTTTCCACAATATGGTTGTCGCCGTCAGCAAACCATCATTGATTGAGATTCATCTCATTAATTTTAATTAAAACGATATCATGACGATACATTTACTTCCGACATTAGCCAGCATCGCCAATATCATTGATATGATTAACCCCCGGCTGAACCTGCATCATGTCAGAACGGCGTTTATCGCATCACATCTGGCTAATTTAGTGGCGTTCTCTCCGGCCCAGCGGCGTAAAACCATTCTGGCGGCGTTAATTCACGATGTCGGTGGGTTAAATGAAAAATCACGTCTTGAGCCGCTAAATTACATCGATAACGAGCATAACAACCACGCGCTTATCGGCAGCGAATTGCTCAGCCGCATCCCGTTGTTTCGTCCTCTTAACAGGATTGTTCGCTATCATCACACCCACTGGCGCAACGGTCTTGGACATTATATTGAAGGAGAACTGGTCCCCGAAGAGAGTCACCTGCTGTTCTTCGCCGACCGGCTGGATGTACTTTATTGCCAGCACCGTACCGGTCATATCGCATTTTTAAGCAAAAAGCTGGTCGACATCGTCACCGCCGGGGCGAATATTCTCTATAAACAAGAGTACGTCCAGGCGTTCAGAACGCTTTCCGCCGATGAACATTTCTGGTCAGTCATGGCCTCCACCGACTATCGCGATTACATCAAAGCGATTCCAGGCGTGCATAACGATACCATCTCTTTACATAACCTCCGCGATATTGCTGAACTGGTCTCTTTTATTGTCGATCAGTTCAGCCAGCAGACGCCGTGGCACTCCGCGGCCGTCGGCCATATTGCCGGCTATCTGGCGACCACCATGGAAATGAGCGCAACGCAAACGCTAAAAGTTGAGATTGGCGGATTGCTGCATAATATCTCCTGCCTGGATCATAGCCCGCCGCCAGCGCGATCCGCTTCGCCAGGCAGAGCAGAAGCCTCTCTCTATAGTATTGAAGGAATTGATGATATTACTGAATGGATAGCCATGCAAAATCGTAATGCGTCCTCTAAATGGCACGCTGAATCGCTACAAACGGAAGCCCTGCTCATTACGGTTAGTCGACTGCTGGTCCATGCCCTGAACGGGCCGAAGGGGGAAGAAAAATCGCTGGCCCAGTTAATTAAAAATAACCCGGGAAATGAAATTCCCTCGTTTATGCTGTCGCCTATCGCGCAGCACGCTTCACAAATTATTCAGATCTATCGCGCAACTGCGGGAGAAATAAAAGAGCTGGTGAATCGCGTTGAGCAACTCACCAGCTCCGCGTAAAGAGCCACCCCGCCTGAACGTCCTCAGGCGCTTAATCCGCCGTCCAGAATCAGAGTTTGTCCGGTCATATATTCACTCCCCTCGCCGATTAAAAACGCCACGGCCTTCAGTACATCATCCGTTTCGCCCAACCTGCGCAGAGGTATCGACTGGCGCATCTCTTTCAATTTTTGCGCGGGTATCTCTTCCAGCATCTCCGTGCGGATCAGGCCCGGCGCCAGGCAGTTTACCCGAATGCCGAAGCGCCCGACCTCCAGCGCCAGCGAACGCGCAATGCCGCTCATCGCCGCTTTACTCGCCGCATACGCCGTCTGCCCGACGTTACCCTTGAAGGCGCTGACCGACGACATCATCACGATGGAGCCGCGCCGCTGCATCAACATCGCCGGCAGCAGAACCCGGTTCCAGTTCATCATTGAGATAACGTTGGTGTCCAGCACCTCGCGCCATAGCGCGGCGTTCTGGTGAATATGCAGGCCATCGCGAGCCATTCCGGCATTGTGAATAATTGCCTCCGGTGCGCCCTGCTCGGCCAGCAGCGCCTGAGCAAGTTCTCCAACCCGCGACTCGTCGTTGCCGTCGCAGGCGTATCCTTGCACCTGATACGATGAATTTTCACACTCCGCCAGAGTGGCGTTAATCG
This sequence comes from Klebsiella sp. CN_Kp100, assembly GCF_040065315.1. Lineage (NCBI taxonomy): Bacteria > Pseudomonadati > Pseudomonadota > Gammaproteobacteria > Enterobacterales > Enterobacteriaceae > Klebsiella > Klebsiella sp. CN_Kp100. The sequence goes on along the minus strand of NZ_JBEAIJ010000001.1, from coordinate 353,975 downwards.
CCGCTTCATTGCGCCCGGTAAACACCACGTTCCCGTTTTGCGCCAGGCCGGCGACCAGCGCCCGGCCTATCCCCCGGCTGCCGCCGGTAATCAGCACCCATTTTTGCGCCATATCAGCTGCCTGACTCTTTGCTGATGTGCTGACACAGTTCACCCAGCGTGATCCCCGGATTTTGAATAAACCAGTCCGCTTCCAGGGTAATATTGAATTCACGTTTTGCCAGCACCATCAGCTCGACGTAGTCCAGACTATCTAACTTTAAGCGAACCAGCGGCGTATTCTCATCCACCTCATCCGGCTCCAGGTCCTTGGCGTCACAAATCATTTCACACACTTTTTGCAGAACTTCATCATAGGGAATCATAAATTATCCTTAATTATCAATTAGTAATTGGTCCAACTTTTAGCGTAACCACATTCGTTATGACCTGATCATCCAGCTGCGCCGCCGCTGCAATACGCACCAGCGCGCCCTGCTCAGCCTGGCCGACCACCAATGAAGGCAACAGCCAGAGCGACAGCGAGTCGGGTTGGACCGGCGTCCCTTTGCCTGCCAGATGAGCATCAAAAACCACTTCCTGATGGGTTTGCAGCACCGGGTAGCGGGAAAAAATTTGCTGCAGCGAGGTTTCCCCCGGTCCGAGCAAGGCTGCAATATTCTCCTGGCGCAGCAGCGCCTCATCGCAAATCAGCTGACGGAACAGCAGCGCATCAAGGAACTGCCACTGCGCCAGGTCGGGCCAGGCGCGGTTGAAATGGGATTGCAGCTCGAGCAGCGTCGTGGACGCCAGTTTGCTGGGCTGCTTACCCTCCAGCGATTCCGGCTCAGCCGCCAGGCTCATCTGGCATGACAAACAGATTTCGCCATTCTGCGGGTGGCTAACCGATGCGGCGGAGAGAATCCGCTTTTTCGCCGTCCCGGGCGTTAACAGCCAGTCGGTATCGCACCATAGCGGCCTGCGCAGACGGACCTGGCATTTTACGTATCCCTCCGGGCGGCACAGCCGCGACTGGGCATCGCGCTTCACGTCCAGCAGCGCGCGCATTCCGTGGACGCTCAGCTGCCCCGCCCCCATCGCGCGCGCTGCCGCGTAGTCGAAGTGAATGGGGTTTTCATCGCCGGAAAACGCCGCCCACTGCTGCGCATCGGCAAGGGTGTAGCGCAGCAGCGTCACGCGTGTTTCTCCAGTACCAGCGCGGCGTTCGCGCCGCCGAAACCAAAGCTCAGATTCAGCGCCCGACGGATCTCTCCCTGACGATGCCCTTCGGCGATATAGTCGAGATCGCACTGCGGATCGGGCTGCGTCAGATGCGCCGTCGCCGGCATGATCCCCGCCGCCATCGCCTGCAGGCAGACAATGGTCTCGAAGCTCCCCGCGGCGGCGATCAGATGTCCGGAGTAGGCTTTGGTACTGGAGACCGGGATCCGGTACGCCTCGTCGCCGAGCGCTTTTTTCAGCGACTGCGTTTCATTCATATCGTTGAGCGGCGTGGAGGTGCCGTGAGCGTTGATATAATCGAGATCGGCAGGCTGCAGGCCCGCGTCGCGCAGCGCCCAGCGGATAGTCTGTTCACGGGCCACGCAGTCTTCGGCCGGTGAGGTAAAATCCACCGCGTCGGAGAAATTGGCATAACCGGTGACCTCCGCGAGAATTGTCGCGCCCCGCGCCAGGGCGCTTTCGCGCTCTTCCAGGCACAGCACCGCGCCGCCTTCAGAAAGGACAAACCCGCTGCGCTGCAGGCTGAACGGGCAGCTGGCCCGCTCCGGCGATGACGCTTCCCGGCTCAACGCGCCAAGCACATCGATATTCCAGATAGCGCAAACGCTGTTTAACGACTCCCCGGCCCCGGCGAGCATCATGCTGGCCCGGCCAAAGCGAATCGCATCATAGGCCTCGCCAATGGCGATAGTGCCGGTGGCGCAGGCGGCGACCGGAGTATTTTGATAACCGCGCAGATTCCACAGCTGACTACAGGCCGCGGTGGTCACGTTCGGCATCGAAAAGAAGCAGCTGAAGGGCGAAGAGACGCCCGTTTTCTCAAACTCAGGTACCGCCAGATAGCTTTCATCCAGCCCTGCCCAGCCGGAGCCGATAATGGCGCCACACCTCAGCGGATCATAAGCATCAGTGGGTGGTTCGCCAGCAAAGGCCATCGCCACCGCCTCCCGCGCGGCGGCCAGCGCCAGGCGAGCGTGACGCGGCAGACGCCGACGAATAGCGGCGGGAACCCCCTTGAGGCTGGGTTCATTCTCTACCTGACCGATAAAATGGGTGTGGATGCCGTTAGCGGAGAGATCCACATAGCGGTAACCGCGTCGATAATCCATGATCGCCTGCCAGCTTTCGGCAGCGCTATCGCCAAGGGGAGTCACCGCGCCATAGCCGGTTATCACCACGCGATAAGGGGGTTTACTGTGACTCATTCTGGGAAATCCTCTGTTGCGGGTTATTGCCTCCCTGCGCCAGCCAAAGCTGCAAAGTGGCATAAAGATAGTCGTACTGGTTCTGCGCCAGGCTGTTCTGTACGTCGAGCAGCGCGTCCTGTGCGTTCAGCAGGGTCTGGTAGTCCACCGCGCCCGCCCGATAGCGGCTTTCGGTGAGCGTCAGGCGCCGCTGGCCCAGCTGCAGCGATTGCAGCAGGCGCTCGCGCTGCTCGTCGGCGTTAAGCCGCTTCTCCATCGCATCGTCCACCTCCGACAGCGCGGTGTAGGCCGTACGGCGGAAGTTCACCGCCTCCTGCTGCACCTTTACGCTGGCCTGCTCCACGGTAAGCTGTACCGTGTTCCACTGGATAAAGGGCGCGCCGACGCTGCTTCCGACGGTACGCAGCGGGTCGTTAAACCACTGGTGAAAGATCTGGCTGCCGGCGCTCAGCGTCCCCTGCAGCGAGAGCGTGGGATAAAAGCTCAGCCGTGCCGCATCGGAACCCGCCAGCGCCGCGCGCAGCCGCGACTCCGCCGCCTGCAGATCGGGCCGGCTGGCGAGCGCGGCCAGCGGCGTGGCGCTGGCAATGGCGACACGCTGATGGACGTCAAGCGCCGGTGCTTCATCGCTATGCTGCGCGGGGGGCCTGTTGAGCAGCAGCGCCAGCGCGTTGCGGGAGATCGCCCGCTGCTGTTTCAGGCTTAGCAACTGATTCTGGCGACTGATGACCGTCTGCCGGGACTGCAGAACGTCAAGCAGCCCTACTTTCCCCGCCCGCTGCCAGGACTCAATCTGCGCCAGCGTCTGCCTGGCGATATCCAGGCTGGCGGCCTGATAAGCCATTTGCTGATTCAGCAGCGCGATATTCCAGTAGAGCTGCGCGGTAGTATCAATCGTCGACAGGATCGTCGCCCGATAGTCCTGTTCGCTGGCAATCGCCTCCCACTCGCTCTGTTCACGAACCCGCGCCAGCTTGCCCCACAGATCCAGCTCATAGCTCAGGGATAACGAGGCGCTGTAGCTCTCCTGCGAACCTCCGCTATTGAGCGGCTTTGAGTTACTGCCGGCGCCGTTAAGCGTCGCGTCGGGAGAGATATTGGTTCGGGCTAGCCCGGCGGAAATGCGCGCCTGCCGAAGGGTTAAGGCGGCAGCGGCCAGATCGTTATTGCTTTCCAGAACCTGCCCCATCACCCGCGACAGACGTTCATCGCCGAAACGGTCCCACCAGCGACCCGCCTTCTCCGACGCAAGCTCGGCGCTTTGCCCTTCCGTTCGCTGCCAGTCCTCCGGCACCGACAGCAGCGGCCGCTGATAATCGCTGCGGGTCAAATTTCCACAGCCCGTCAGCAATACAATTAACGATAATAAAGTCAGCGATCTCATTCGCGGGCCAGCGCCTCCGTCGGGTTTAGCCGCGCCGCACGACGCGCCGGGAAATAGCCGAACGTCAGGCCTATCAGGGCGGAAAAGCCGCAGGCCATCGCCACCGGCAGCCAGGTAAAGACCATGGAAAACTCCTGCGTCAACAGGGCAAACAGGTTACCGGCGACCCATGAGCCCAGCACTCCCGTTAAGCCGCCGAGCGCGCAGATCATCACCGCCTCAATTAAAAACTGGTGCATGATGTCAGTAGGGCGGGCGCCGACCGATAGCCGAATGCCAATCTCATGAGTGCGTTCGGTAACGGAAACCAGCATGATATTCATCACCCCCACGCCGCCGACCAGCAGCGAGATGGCGGCAATAGCGGTGATCAGTAGCGACATGGAGTCGGAGGTTTTTTGCAGCGCTTTGGCGAGCTGCTCATCGGTCTGGACAAAGAAATCTTTTTTGCCGTGCTCGCGGATAAGGTGCCTTTCCACGCGCCGCGCTGCTTCCTGCGGCGACAGCGTTTCCTGGAAGCGCAGCGTCAGCGCCTCCAGCGGCTTATCGCCGGAAATCCGCTGCAATAGCGAACTATAGGGGATCCACGCCGACATAAACCCGCTGACCACCTTTGGCCCGGGCTTGCTGGCAATGCCGATTACCCGCCACGGCGCGCCGGCAATCTGCACAATTTTACCCAGCGGATCTTCATTGCCGGGAAACAGCGTCTCCCTGCTGGTTTCATCCAGTACCAGCACCGGTTCGCGATCCTCGACATCGCGGCGGGTAAAACCGTTGCCCTGAATAAAACGAATCCCCTGCAGCGAAAAGTAGTCTGCGGAAACGCCGGAAAGAATTATCGAAGAATCAAAGCCCTGACGTACCGCGGTGGTCATGCTGGAAACAATCGGCGATACCCCCAGAACCCAGGGCTGCCTGCCGAGGCTGGCGATATCATCCAGCGACAGCGCCCGCTCCATATCCGGACGCTTGCTGCCCCAGCCGGTACCCGGGCGGATTTCAAGCGTGGTATTTCCGAGCTTACCAATCTCGTTCATGATGCTCTGCCGGGCGCCTTCCCCCACCGCCATGGAGGAGACCACGGACGAAATGCCGATTATTATCCCCAGCATCGACAGAAAGGCGCGCATCCGATGTCCCAGTAAGGAACGCCAGGCCATCCGCACCGACTCTCCGATACTGCGCGACAGCGAGGCCCGACCATTATCCTGTACTGCGGGAAGGCGCTGAATGCCGCGATTATCACGAACGCCGTGGGTACTGTCGGCAACCACCTGTCCGTCGCTGATCTCGACGATCCGCTGCGCCTGCCGCGCCACCTCGCGATCGTGAGTCACGATGATGACCGTGTGCCCGTCGGCGTTCAGCTGGTGCAGAACATCCATCAGCGCCCGACCGCTGACGCTATCCAACGCCCCGGTGGGCTCATCGGCGAGAATAATCTGCGCGCCGTTGATTAACGCCCGGCAGACGCTGACCCGCTGCTGCTGGCCGCCGGAAAGCTGAGCGGGTTTGTGCTGTAACCGCGCATCAATGCCCAGCTTTTCAGCCAGTAGCGCAATGCGCGCCTGGCGTTCAGCGGCGGGCATCGCGGTATAGAGCGCGGGGATGGCGATATTCTCTTCCGCCGTCAGATAAGGCATCAGGTGGTAGCGCTGAAAAATAAACCCCAGCCAGCGGCTGCGCAGCTCGGCCAGCGCCGCGCTATCCGCCCGGTGAGTGGGGATCCCGTTGATATAAACCTCGCCGCTGCTGGGCTTATCCAGGCAACCAATAATGTTCATCAACGTCGATTTACCCGAGCCGGAAGCGCCCATAATCGCCACCATTTCGCCGGGCATAATGGTCAGAGAGACGGATTTTAGTACCGGAATAATCTGCGTCCCGGCGGTAAAATGACGCGTGACATTGTTCAGCACGATCAGCGGCTCAGCCATCACACAGACCCCGCGTCCTGCGGGATCACCACCCGCTCATCGGGCCGTAATCCTTCCAGCACCTGCGCGTACTGACGATCGTTAATCCCGATACGGACGGTGCGCTCCTCGCTACCGTTCGCCGTTTGCACCATCACAATGTAACGCTCATCACCGAGCGAACGCCCCAGCGCGGCGACCGGCACGCGCAGCGCGTCTTTTACCTGCGCGATACGGATAAACACCTGGGCGGTCATTGAGGTTTTCAGCAAGCGCTGGTGGTTATCGACTTCGAAGGTACCGTTATAGTAAATGGCGCTGCTCTGCTGATTACCGGCAGAAGCTCCGCCGTTTTGTTCCTCCAGCGCCTCCTGCGGCGCGGGCTGGACGTAGCCCAGCTCCCCTTCATAGCGCGTCTGCGGATCGGCGATGACGTAAAACCACAGCGGCTGACCGGGATGGATTTTCTGAATATCGGCTTCGGAAATGCGCGTTTGCACCTGCATTTTATCGAGGTCGGCAAGCACCAGAATCGTCGGCGCGATTTGTGAGGAGACGATGGTTTGCCCCTCACGGGTGACGATGCCCAGCACTTCACCATCCACAGGAGCAAGGATGCGGGTGTAGCCGAGGTTGGCGTTGGCGGTCTGCACGCTCATTTCCGCCTGTACGATCTGCGCTTCGTTAACCGCAATCTGCTGGACCTGCGCGCTATACTGCGCCTGCGCCTGCTCAAGATCGCTACTCACTCCCGAACCATCGCGCTGCATCGCCTGCTCGCGCGCCAGCGCTTTGCGGTACTGTACCAGCGTGGCCTCGGAAGCCAGCTTTTGCGCCCTGGCGCTGGCCAGCTGCGCGGTGGCGTTGCGTAAATCGGAAAGCTGCAGCGTCGGGTCAATTTCGGCTAACAGCTGCCCCTTACGTACCCGCTCGCCCTGGCGCACGTACAGCTTACGTAGCTGGCCGCTGACCTGCGCGCCGACGCTCACCTGGACGGCAGGTTTAATAGTCCCGCTCGCCAGCACTACTTTTTCGATATCCCCGCGATCGAGCGCAACGGTGTAGAGCGACTCGGCCTGGGCCGGAAGCGAGCGCTGATAAAAAACGGCGGCGATAATGGCCAGGATCGCGACCAGCGCAAGTAGCCACGCTTTACGGCGGCGTAAAAATTGTCGCCTCATTGGCCCGGTGCTCCCTGTGCGATATCGCGCAGCTCGCCTTCATCCAGACGATATACCCGCGTGAAGTGATGCAGAATGGGCGCACTGTGGGTTACCACGATCAGCGTTTTGCCCTGTTCACGACAGTGCTGGCACAGCGCGGCGATCACCGTTTCCGCGGTTTCGTCATCAAGATTGGCGGTCGGTTCATCGCAGAGCAAAATAGGCCGGGCGCTGTAGAGCGCCCGCGCCAGCATCAGCCGCTGACGCTGGCCTAAAGAGAGCGCCGAATGGCTCTCGCGGATCAGCGCCTCCATGCCTCCCGGCAGCGCCTGAACGACCGGCCCCAGCGCCATTTTATCGACCAGCGCCTCCACTCGCCCGCGATCGCTGTCGCTGTACCACGGGTCAAACAGGGTGATGTTTTGCAGCACCGAGGCGTTAAACAAAATATCTTCCTGGCTCTGCAGCCATACCTGCGAGGCCAGCTGGCGGGCGGTCGCCTCTTCACCGTCCAGCAGAATGCGCCCATGCTGTGCGGTAAAAAGCCCGGCCATCAGCCGTAGCAGGGTACTTTTTCCGGCGCCGGAATCGCCGACAATCGCCACCCGATCGCCGGGTTCCAGCCGGAGATCAACGGCATTCAGCACCGGGCTTTGCGGAGCGTAATGAAAGCTCACTGCCTCAAACGCCAGCTGTGGAACCGCCTCCCCACGCAGCGGAGATAACTGAGGAGTTGCAGGTTCCTCACGGGTAAACAGGCCCTGCGCGCGGGTATCAATCACGTGCAGCTGCGATTTACGGATCACGGCATAGAATATCCGCGTGACGTAAGAGGTAAAAATCTGCCGTAAAAAGCTATAGGCAAAAAAGTCGCCCAGCGAGATAAGCTTTGCGCTCACCAGCGGCAGCACCACCAGCATAAAGACCACCATCTCGAGGCTGCCGGTGAGCTGATACAGACCTTCTTTTACCTGCTGGTAAACTTTCTGCCGCTGAAGGCAGGTGAAAAGGTCGTGTGACAAACGGGCAAACTGCGCTTTGCGCTGCGTTTCCAGTCCGGCAGTTTTAATGGTTAACACCCCCTGAAGGGTTTCCATGAAAAAATCATTCAGCGTCGCGCTTTTCAACTGCAGCTGCTGCGTATACCAGCGGTCGCGGAATATCGCCCAGACGCTGATCAGCCCCATCACGACAATGCCCGCAGCGGAAATGAGCGCCAGCACCGGTGAGATCCAGAACATAATGCCGATAGCGATAACGCAGATTATCCAGTCCGAGCGGAGTCCGTTATCCAGCTCGATTTTTTGCAGCATCCCTCCCTGCCAGGCAATAAAGCGGCTGAAAACATCCCCCGGCGCGCGTTTTTCAAAAAAACGCAGCGGATTATTCAGCAAGCGGGAAAAACCGATATCGCTCTTGAGGAGGACAAAGCGGCGGATAAAGCGCTCGCTAATCACCCTCACCCCCAGCGCTAACAGCGTGGATATGACAAAAGCGAGGATGAACCATAAATAAGGAAACTGCGTATTCTGAACGTCTGAGAAGGCCTGGTTTATCGCCCGACTGACCATCGTCGGCATTAAAAACAGCGTTAGCGATACCAGGAAGGTTAATAGCATCAGTTTATAGATACCCGGTACCGCCGCGGTCTCCTTCAGGCTCATCGCGCGCGGCATCTCCTGCTGCGCCCCGGCAATAACCGGATCCGGACTGGCGATCGCGCCGGGAGATTCTTCGAGGATCAGCGCATAGCCGCTAATCTCTTTTTTTAATGCCGAGAAAGGCAGCCACTGCTGGCCAATCGCCGGATTCATCACGCAAACGTAATCCCCTTTGCGCCAGGCGAGCAGGACATAGTGGCTGGCGCCATAGTGCAGAATGGACGGGAACGGCAGCGCATGAAGTTCATCGTGGTCAAACAACACCGGCGCGGTGGCAATGCCGACCTGTTGCAGGATAACGGATAGATCGCTCAACGATGTCCCATGATCGGATGCGGGGAAAATTTCCCGCAATGCCGGGAGAGAGCACGGAATATTCTGGGTCTGCGCCAGCATCGCAATACAGGAGAGGCCGCATTCATTGGTCTCTTCCTGAAAAACCATATCAGGGATAATCTTTTTCATGATGATGCATCAGTGATTAATAAAATAGAGCGAATGGCTGTGCCACAAAAGCCAGTCCTGCGGATAGTCACGCAGGGTGTTTTCAATCATCGTCGGTAGCTGTGCCGCGACCTCTTTTGGTCTCAGCGGAGAATAGATCTTTATTTTTATCCCCTGCTGATAATAGAGGTGATAAAAAACCACCTGCGCCGATACGATGCGAGAAAATCGCTGTACGCCGCTATGTAATTTCGCCGGGCGGCCAAAGAGTCGGCAGCTTATTTTCCCGGACTGCGCTTCATGGGTCTGCACGGTGTAATCGGCAGGAATGTCGGGGAAAATAATCATATTTTCCCGCCCTTCCGATACATGGGTCATTAACGCCATAAGCTCGCTGGCCAGCGACGTATTATCCTGGTGGATTGAGCAGTAAGAGAGCGCGACGCCGCCCATTTTTCGGCTGGCGACGGTGTAGCTTTCCGCGCTGGAGGAGACCACCACGCTGGCTTTTCCCGGCGTCACGCCGGCCCCGACCATCGCCGCTAAAATATCGGAAACGCAGTGCAGCGGCGCGAGGACGACCGGCGTCTTTTGCGCCACCAGAGGCGCGACAACAGCATCAAGCTCTCGCGTGCACGCCTGCATCTGGGCCAGCGTAGCCGGATGCTGTCCCCAGGTCGCGCCCATTTCCAGCAACTGACGGCGCATGGCTATCCATGCGGCATCGATTCGCCCGTCGGCGCCCGTCAGGCAGCGGTAGTTTTGCGTCGCCACGGCGGTACGGCCGCGGTAGTGTCGGCCCAATAACCGTAGCCGACATAGCGCGCGAACCGCTATCAACAGCAGCGGCATGGGGGTGAAACGCATGATCCTGCGCACCGCCTTTTGGCCATAGCCGGTAAAAGGCCGGTAGCGCCAGCTCAGCTGCGCGAACCATTTTCTTACGCTGAAAACGCTCCAGACGATGAGAAAACGCGTCACGCTTACTCCTTGTCCTGCGTTAACAGCTGGCGCATATAGTCGGCAAATTCAGGGAACTGGCGATCCTTCGCAACCACGTATTTTTTATTAACAATAAACAACGGCGTCGCGTTAATGTCGTAGAGTTCGGTAATTTTCGCCATATATTCCAGGCGCTCGGCAACGGCCTGACTTTGGCGTATCTGATGGTATTTCTCGACATCGATATCATTTTTTTTCAGCCAGCCATTAAGCGCGTCATCATCCGCTAAATTAATACCGCGGGTCAGCACGGCGTTAAAAGCCCGATCGCGCATCTGGCGCTCAAGGCCCATCACCTCCAGCGTGGCGAAAACCGGCGCATAAATGGCCAGGCCGTTTCTTTCGGCCGTAATATGGATAACGTCAAAGGCGCTATCCGCCGGTAACGTGGCGGCGAATTTTTCAATCTCTTCTTCGTTCGACGCGCAGTAGTGACAGCCGTAGGACATCACTTCAATGATGCTTTTCTCATTCTTGATTGGGCTACTGGCAACGGTGGCGCTGTCAATTTCCCGCAGAGCCGAAGGCTGACTGCTATCCAGCGAAAACGTATTAAAAACAAAAATGTGATAGCACAGCACGGTAATTAGCGACGAAATTAACGCCACCAGAAATGTATAGCCAACAGCGGTAATAGGTTTTATCTTCATTTGATACCAGGCTCGCGAATACGGCAGAGAAATACATGGAGGGTTCCCCCTCCATGTACCGCATCAGAAATTACTGACGGATGCTATTCGGTACAACACACATACCGTCAGGCGCATCTTTGGAGGTCACGGTTGAGTTACCGTGCTTATCCGTACAGGTAGTCACTTGTTTACAGGTAGAGATACCGCCAACAACCACCGTCTCGTAAGAGCTGGTGCAAGTTTCCTTGCAGGTCCCGCCAATGATTGTTGATGCTTCAATCATGCTTAATTTTTTCATTTGTTAGATCCTTAACTATTTATATTGAAATGTATTTTCTTACACTTACCTACTGGCTTAAATACCTGCCAGTAATTCTTGCGATGTCATCGCTGGTACGTTATTAAACGCAGGGGGTAGCCACGATGCATTTGAAAATATTAAACAGTTCCACGTTATTTTTTACGTTTAATTTTTTCATCAGCCCGCGTTTACAGCGGCTCAATCGACGAACATCAATTTTTTGCTCAGAGGAAATTTGTGACAGCGTTTTCCCTTTGAATATTTCTTCCATTAACCACCAGTCATCGCTGGAGATGCTGTTGTTAAAATCCCTGGCGAGCCATTTCTGTCGAGTATAATTAATTAAGGATCGACTGAAGAAAATTTTCTTCGCCACCATGGCATCAGCGCTTTCGATAAATTTAAAAAAATTATCCAGCGATTCATTCTTTAATAGCCAACTCGCTTCCGGCAGCAAAGAATGCAACGCAAAAAACAGAGAGATATTATTTTCTCCCAATAAAATTACCAGCTGCTGATTTTCCCGGCAGTAATACTCTTTAATGGTGTAGAGCGCATTAAAACGCTCATCCGGCAAACTGTCGACATCGCAGAGGATCCAGCGCAGTTCATCTTTTTGCTTTGGCTGACGCAGGGTGTTGATCAATTGTGAGAATTGGTCAAGCCTGGAGAAAGCGCAGTCGTCTTCATGCGCGGCCAGATCGGCCACCACCGAACGCACGCCTTCCGCGAAAAAGATGTTTTTATCGTAGAGAAAGAAATGACGGCTCATAGTTAATCATCCTTGATCTAATCTACTGGTAATTTATGGTGTAATTCGCAGTTGCCTGGAAGGCCCCGGTTTGCAAAGTTTTGTTACTCAAGGCATCCGGTTCCCCTTCCACAAAAGCTTTAAAATTTAACTGCATGGTGGCATTGGAAATGGCAACCGCGGTCGTTGGCGTATTTAGTGAAATCGCCGTACCATCATTCTCTTCAAAACCAATGCCAATACCGCTGGCGGAGTTAGGCGCTATCGGCGTTATCGCCAGACGGTCGCTCATATTGGCATTTTCCGTTCCGCTAAAGGTTACGGTAACGGAATTAAACACATCAGTACTGCAATCCTTAAGCTCAATCACAAAAGCTTTAGGTTGGGATTTTCTCTCCGCATAGAGCGTACGAGTGGAAATTTCGCCAAAATCTACGGCGATATTTTTTGACGAGGGAACGATACTGCAACCATGGGCAACGACGGTTCCCTTGAAGTTTAAATCGCCGCCGATCAGCTCCCCGATAGCCTGTGCCGGGGTGGCCGCCGATAGCGAACCTATGAGTACCATTGATGCGATAAATTGACGCATGCTGTCCCCTTACTGAAACTCAGCGACCACGGTGGCCGATGCCTGGAAATCCCCTTCGAGAACGTTGGTCCCGGCATTCGCAATCGGCGCGGCCGTCAGATTCCAGGTTCCCTGGTTATTGGTAAAACCCGGGACGTCATAAAACCTATTCGCGGCAACTAAATTGCCGCCTGAATCCTTGAGGATAATGCCAAGATTTGAGCGATCGACGGCGCCAGTCGTACCTAAATAATCGCTATTAAAGCTGGCGGTATTGGCCTGCTGGATCCCCAGGCGAATATTCAGATTACCGGTTGCAAAGCTTCCCCCTTCGCATTTCACCTGGATTGGCACAGACTGGCTGTAGTTGTTGCCATTAAGCAGGGAACCCGCGCTGGGGATAGTATTGAAATCAACGGTGATCGGTGAACCCGAATTGACAACACATTTATCCGGGACGGTAATCACCCCGGAATTAATTGAGATAATCGACATCGGCGTAGTGCCCATCCCTGCGCTGTAATTCCCCAGACGTCCATAAAGCTTTGCGATTTCTGTACCCAGCAGGTTCACGCCGTTGACAATCGGCTTGGTAATCATAAACGTTACCCGCCCCTGGGCGCCGGACTCAAAGTTATTAAACTGGGTGGTTGGCGGAACGCATTTGTTCTGATACGCTCCATTCGTTTCATTATTAAAAGGAACGGCAAAATAATCCATCCGTTCACCGCGGATATAAATCTCTATTTTTACATCCATATAATCATTGAGTTTTAAATACCCTGGTGTACTTCCCTGCTGCAGTATTGATGCGGTAGCCGAGTAATATATAGCCTGATTTTCCATCGGAATCGTACAGCTGGCAACCCCAGAATATTGTCCACCCAGGGAAAAGACATAAGGAATGGTTGCTCCGGGGCTATTATTGGTAATATCCTGATTGGCCACGTCAATATTATACATTTTAGGCCCGCCGACCGGGGTAATTTCCCCTTCAACCGCCGCACCGACGTTCAGGGAATATAAACCGCCGCAGAGTAAAATAGTGACGCAAGATTTCCGCCCGATAAGCATTGTCGCCATCACAGATACTCCATTTTTAAACGCAGCAGTCCGCTAAAATTACCCGCAGTCACGTTACGCGCGGTCGACTCCAGCACGGCAATAAACGTCAGGCTGCTGTCGCCGGTTTTCACAATAAACGGCGGCTGCGTTTGGTTAATATCCAGCGCCCGCTCTTTGATATCCAGCAGGCGAATACCGGCGCCAGAAATACTGCCGGTCAGGCGCAGCAGCTGGCGATTGTGCTCATCGGACTCGCCGATAAAGGTCAGCTGTACCGCCTGCTCGCCGGTGGTGTAGAGGTGCTTGCTATTGCCCGTCGTTCTTGATGCGATGCTGTCCCGCGCCTGCGATGCGCCCTTCAGACAATCCCTGAGCTCGACGCGAACCAGCACCGGCTGGCTGCGGTCGCCTGCCTGATGAAAACGACGGGCGCTAATTTCACCCATCTCAATTATCTGCAGACGGCTCTGCGGCGCCAGCACGCAAGGTGAGGCATAGACGGAACCGTTGAATATGACGTTACCGCCATCTTCCCCCTGATGATCCCGGTTATAGTGCTGCGGCTGTAGCGGAATATCAGCCTCGGCCAACGCGGGCATACTGATACCGAATACAAACAGTGCTAAAAGCGATAAACGCGTTTTCATCATCAGGTTCCTCTTTAATTACCCTTGCTGCGATGGCGGCAGAGCTTTACAGGTATTTCCTTCACAGCGATATTTCAGTTCGGGATGACCGCCATAGTCATTCACATACATCATGGCAAACTCTCGCACGCCGCCATCGGTGACGCTGAATTCCAGGCTGGACTTCGGCGCAACCATGATCCCCGGGAATTTGGTGATTTTTTCACCCTTCACGCGGGATAAGCCAATGATGGTGATGTAATAGGGCGTCGGATTTTGCGCGGTCATCTTATTTCCGCTCTTTTGGAAGACGACCTGGTCCTGCCATATCTCGCTTTTGCTTTTGGGAATAATGGCGGTCGGGCGGAAAAATAATTTAATCCGCGACTGCATGGCTAACTGCAGGACATTAGCTTTATCCGGCTTGGGCGGAATTTCGCGCACGCTTAAATAAAACAGGCTTTCGCGATCCTGCGGTAATTGGTTAATGCCATCCGTTTTGGTGACCCGCGCCACCCCTTTTTGTCCGCCGTTGATACGCTGTAAAGGCGGTAGCACCACCAGCGGAGAGGTAATCTTATTGCCCTTGCTGTCCTCGACCCAGGATTGCGCCAGAAACGGAATATCCGGACTGGTGTTGGTTAAATTGGCGCTCGCCGAGCTGTCTTTACCGGTGATAATCAGGCGAGTGCGGTCCAGCGAAACGCCTGCCTGAGCGGTACCGCTTACCGCCGCCAGCATCAGAGCGCCCATCCAGCAGAGTTTGTTGCTTGTTATGCTCATTTTTGACCTTTTATTACTGTCACTGTCATTTACACGGCAATAGCGCGGCTGTCGCACGACGCTCTATGGTGGGCGGGATAGCGATCTGACACTGCTTCTTCCCGCCCCAAACGACGCTTAGCAGCTCCTGAGGATTAACCCCTGCCAGCCATCCCTGCCCGCCTTCCATAATCATGGATACGCTTACGCCATCGTCGTTAATCACCTCAGCGCCGAACGGCGGATAGGTGCCATCAGCCAGCCGAATAATGCCCATCATTTTTTCGCCCTTCGCCATGCCAAAGGTCTGATAGCCAATGGCGCCTTCGGTCAGCGTGGCGGTGCTGATAGCTTTTGCTGGTTCGATGGATTCCGACATCGCATCCACGTCGACTCGGGTGTCAAAGCTGTTGTAGCTCACGATGTCCGGAATAACGGCGATGCCGAAATTATTGGTTCTTGATTTACCGTCATTAAGCGGAACGTCGCCGATACCGTTGGTATTCACCATAACGCGGGCCGTATTGAGCGTCGCACCGCTGTTGTGGAGCGCCGCGCCGTGCCGGGTGGCGGTGAATCCGCCGCGCAGCGTGCTGCTCAGGGAGAGATAGTTATCCTGCTGATAGCTGGCGTTACTGTTGATTTCGGCATACTGCGAGCGGCGCTGATAATAGCCGTCGACGTTGGCATAACCGCTCTGGCTCGCTCCCGCACGCAGCCGCCACAGGTTGTTATAGTCGCTGCTATCGGTATACGAGAGCATCGGGCTGGTTTTACCGTTATTGGTCTGCACGTCCAGGCCGCTCCATTTACTATCGCCAACCGGAATAGAAAGTGAGAGAGCAATAGAGTCGTCCTTCCGACCTTCATAATCAGAACGATAGGCCGAAATATTGGTGGTGATCCCGCGAATATTACCGACGTTAAACGAGCGTCCTAACGAGATGCCGTAGCGATCCTGGCTGCTTCTGTTCCAGTAATTCTGGTGGGTATAGGTCAGAAAGACGGTTGTCGCCTTACCTGGCTCATCGGCCCAGAAAGTTTTATTACCGGTGATGGTATAAACTTCTTTTTCACGGCCAAGACTGTCGTACCCCTCATAACGCTCGTTGAGATACTGCGAGAAAGAACGGAAGTCCTCCTGCGAGAAGCGATACCCGGCGAAGGTAATTGAACTGTTATATTCGTCGAAGGTTTTCGCATAGCTCAGCTTAAACGAGGTTCCTTTCAGTCGCTTTTGGTTCGACTGCTGACTGTAAGATTCCGTGGCATCCAGCGAGAGCGCGCCGAAGACGCTGAGATCGCGACCGATACCGGCGGAAACCGCGGTATATTCGGCTCCTGCGCTCTGCAACCCGCCGTAGAGCGACCAGGCATTGGTGATCCCCCAGGAGAAATCACCGGAAGCGAAACCTGGCCCCTGAATTTTATGGCTATAGCGGGACGGCGCACCGATAGCGACGTTGTAGCGCACGTAGCCTGGACGCGTAAGATAAGGAATATTGGCAGTGTTAACCTGGAATGTGGAGATGGAGCCGTCCTGCTCTTCCACCTGAACATCCAGCGTACCGCGCACCGAGCTCCGTAAATCCTGAATATTAAACGGCCCGGCAGGCACCGTCGTTTCATAAATGATGCGTCCGCTCTGCTTCACCGTCACCTTAGCGTTGGTCTTTGCCAGACCGCGGATTTCCGGCGCGTAGCCCTGCAGGTTTGGCGGCAGTTGACGCTCATCGCTGGCGAGATTCAGCCCGGTAAAACGAACGGTGTCGAAAACCTGCGAATCAAGATAGATCTCCCCTGCCGTCAGCTTTGCCGCCATCATCGGCAGCGGACGATAGGCGTAGAACTGATTCATATCGAAATCAAATTGATGCGTCGCGCTGTAGTAACTGGTCTGATATTCGCCGCGTACGCGCCAGCCGCCGAGGTTGAAGCCTGTCTGGCCATATCCGCTCAGGGTGCTGTAATCCTTGTGCATATCAAGCTGGCGGGTATATTGGCCGGTGAGGCTATAGTCGAGCAAAAATCCGCCGATCCCCTGGTCCCAGCGCTCAGGCGGCGTCCAGTTTGGATCGTTATATTTCATCCACGCTTGCGGAATGGTGATATCCAGCACCCCGGCGTAGTTACTGAGCGTGGCGCCCGGAAGGCTGAGGAGGTCATAACAATCGGCAAACGGCTGCGCGACCTTCTGCTGGGCTTCTTCTTTTAATGCCAATCTTGCAAGAATTTCGCCGTTAATGCAGGCCTGAGTATGCTTCTCGTCTTTGGAAGCCAGATAGCGAACCTTTTGCTGCCCTACAGCCTGACCATTTATTTTAATGTCTAATAAGTACTCGCCCGGTGGCACATAGTTGTCGGTGGCGAAACGCGTTAAATCGATATTGTCGCGGTCGGCGGCATCCAAGACGTCGGTGTTGAATTCCACATCAGTGGAGGCGCAAGCCACAGAAGCACAGCAGAAAAAAAGGATCTGAGAGAGGATTATTTTTATTTTTAGTTCTGCTGACATGACTATTCATCCCGAATCATTCAGTAAAATATCGTGCGCGACAAACAAGCTACAACAGCAATAGCTGGCTTATTTCTAGTTGTAATCCATAAAGAAACGAGTGACGGCGTAAAAATCTCCAGCCTTAATATGTTGCTGAACCGGAACCAACGAAGCGGTAAATTTCAGCGTATTATTCTCATCACTCAGAAGATACCCGGAAGAGGGTTCTCCAAAAGTTAAAATCTCCCCGTGGCGATCGCGAATCTGTATCCCAAAGCCTTTTCCCTCGCCATCCGGAATTAATACCGTCGGGTCTTGCGACGAAGCATTTCCGGTAAAGGTGATGGTGGCATAGGCACCGGGCGTTGATGGATTTTCGCTACCGAAAGAGGCGCAGCCGACTAAGCGCACCAGAAAAGGTCGGATCAGCTTACCTTCCTGGTCCATATTAATATCGCGAGCCGAGATATTACCGAAATCCACCCACAGTTCGCGCGAGTTGGGATCGATATCGCAGGCGGCAGCAACCAGCTCCCCCGAAAGCGCCAACTGTCCGGGCGTAAAATTAGTACTCAAAGCATGTCCGGAGAAGAGTAATACCGATACGAATAACGCCATCAGTCTCTTTTTCTCTGTATCCTTAACCATACTCAGAATTCCATATTATCTGGCACCTATTCCAATATCGCGGGGAGAAGTCTCCCCGCGAGCGATAATTCAAAATCGATTATTGATAATCGATAGTGAAGTTGATCGTTGACTGGAATGCACCCGCGGTAACGGTAGTGGTAGAACCGCTCGCAGCAGCTTCCGCTTTCAGGAAGGCCACGAAAGGAATGGTGTTGGTGCCATCAACCAGAGTGACCGGAGTCGTCTGCGCGCCCCAGGTCACAGTCTGGCTAGCGCTGTCTTTCAGGCCGATACCCGCGCCGGATGCGGTACCAGAAGTGAATGCAGCCAGAGTAGGATCGTTCGGGTTAACCGAAGTCGGGGTGTAGGAAACAACGGCGCTGCTAGCGATGGTGGTGTCGCAGTACTGCAGTTCGATGCTTTTAGCTTCAGTTGCCTGACCACCGCCCTGCAGCAGGGAAACTGGAACCTGACCAAAATCAACGGTTACCGGGCTGGACGACGGGGCCAAACCACAAGCAGTGTTCACCAGTTCACCCTGAAGCTCGATAACCCCGTTGGTTGTATCAGCAGCCAGAGCAGACATAGAGCCGAGAGCAGCAGTTAATGCCACAGCCATAGCAACTTTATTCAGTTTCATAGAAAATTCCTGCGTTATAAATTTTTATCCTAAAGAGTAAGGAGCTATAAAATTGCTGCGGTATATTCTCACAACAATCTGCAGCCCTCCGCATCACCGAAAAATCCGTTTCAATAATTAGACTATTAATTAATATTAATAATTTAATTAAATCCAGATCCCCTGGTCGGCAAAAATACTAACAAATCATTTTTGGGGTAAAAAGAAATACATTTAGCAGGGAATTAAAAAAAGATTTAACCTCGCGAACAATCCCGCGTCAGAAATTTAACTCGCAGAACACTGAGATATATCCTAAAAACAAATTACGCCAGGTAATTAATAAATTATAGATGCCATGAATTCACCTTAAAATAATTTTAACATAGATCACAATTTTTTAACAAAGAAGTTATCAGCTCTTTCTGCGGGTCATACTCAGACACAACCGGAGAATCTTTCCGCACCACGCCGTTGCCGCTTCTTGTTTTCCTGGCCAGAAGACTCCGTTATCATGCGGCTCATGAGTCAATGAAAAGAAATGCACAATTTCACGGGAACCAATGAGCCGCAGCGTGACGTCATGAAAACAATAAAATCCGCTAACTCATTAAAACTTAAGTAAATGGACATCAAAAACTGATGAGTACACTAGAGAATCTTGACGCCCATACGCCCATGATGCAGCAGTATCTCAAGCTGAAAGCCCAGCATCCGGAGATCCTGCTGTTTTACCGGATGGGTGATTTTTACGAACTCTTCTATGACGATGCGAAACGCGCATCGCAGCTGCTTGATATCTCGCTGACCAAACGCGGCGCTTCCGCAGGCGAACCGATTCCGATGGCCGGGATCCCGCATCATGCGGTGGAGAACTATCTCGCCAAGCTGGTTAATCAGGGGGAGTCGGTGGCCATTTGCGAACAGATTGGCGATCCGGCTATCACTAAAGGGCCAGTTGAACGCAAAGTCGTTCGCATTGTGACCCCCGGAACTATCAGCGATGAAGCGCTGCTGCAGGAACGTCAGGATAATCTGCTGGCCGCCATCTGGCAGGATAGTAAAGGTTTTGGCTACGCCACCCTCGATATTAGCTCCGGACGTTTTCGCCTGAGCGAACCCGCTGACCGCGAGACGATGGCGGCGGAGCTCCAGCGCACCAATCCCGCCGAACTGCTGTACGCGGAAGACTTTGCCGAATCCTCGTTGATTGAGGGGCGCCGCGGCTTGCGCCGTCGTCCGCTGTGGGAATTCGAAATCGACACCGCGCGCCAGCAGCTCAATCTCCAGTTCGGTACGCGCGATCTGGTCGGATTCGGCGTTGAAAACGCCCCGCGCGGCCTGTGTGCCGCCGGCTGCCTGCTGCAATACGTCAAGGACACCCAGCGTACGTCATTGCCGCACATCCGTTCCATCACCATGGAACGCCAGCAGGACAGCATCATTATGGATGCCGCTACTCGCCGCAACCTGGAGATAACCCAAAACCTGGCCGGCGGCTTTGATAATACTCTGGCCTCGGTACTCGACTGCACCGTCACTCCGATGGGCAGCCGTATGCTTAAGCGCTGGCTGCATATGCCGGCGCGCGACACCGCAGTACTGGTAGAGCGCCAGCAGACCATTGGCGCGCTGCAGGAGCATTACACTGAACTGCAGCCGATACTCCGTCAGGTTGGCGACCTTGAACGTATACTGGCTCGCCTGGCGCTGCGCACCGCTCGTCCACGAGATTTAGCCCGTATGCGTCACGCATTCCAGCAGCTGCCTGCGCTGCGTGCGATGCTGGCAGACGTCGACTGCGCGCCGGTACAGCGGCTTCGCGAGAAAATGGGCGAGTTTAACGAACTACGCGACCTGCTTGAACGGGCGATTATCGATGCGCCGCCGGTGCTGGTTCGCGACGGCGGCGTTATCGCCCCCGGCTACAACGCGGAGCTGGATGAGTGGCGTGGTCTGGCCGATGGCGCGACCGATTACCTCGACAAGCTGGAAATTCGCGAGCGCGAGCGTCTGGGGCTGGATACGCTGAAGGTCGGCTACAACGCCGTTCACGGCTACTACATCCAGATTAGCCGCGGTCAGAGCCAGCATGCGCCGATCCATTACGTCCGTCGCCAGACCCTTAAGAACGCCGAGCGCTATATTATTCCTGAGCTGAAGGAGTATGAAGATAAGGTTCTGACCTCCAAAGGGAAAGCGCTGGCGCTGGAAAAGCAGCTGTACGATGAGCTTTTCGATTTACTGCTACCGCATCTTGGCGACCTGCAGCAGAGCGCCAGCGCGCTGGCGGAGCTCGATGTGCTGGTGAACCTTGCCGAGCGCGCCGAGACCCTCAACTACTGCTGCCCGACCTTCAGCGATAAACCGGGCATTCGTATTAGCGAAGGCCGCCATCCGGTGGTTGAGCAGGTACTGAAAGAGCCTTTTATCGCTAACCCTCTGCACCTCGCTCCGCAGCGGAGAATGTTGATTATCACCGGCCCGAATATGGGCGGTAAAAGTACCTATATGCGTCAGACCGCGCTGATCGCCCTGCTGGCGTATATCGGCAGCTACGTTCCGGCGGATAAAGTCGAAATCGGCCCTATCGATCGTATTTTCACCCGTGTCGGTGCGGCGGATGACCTGGCCAGCGGCCGCTCAACATTTATGGTAGAGATGACCGAAACCGCCAATATTCTGCATAACGCCACCGAGCATAGTCTGGTGCTGATGGATGAAATCGGTCGTGGCACCTCGACCTACGATGGCCTGTCGCTGGCGTGGGCCTGCGCGGAAAATCTGGCGAATAAGATCAAGGCCTTGACCCTGTTTGCCACCCACTACTTCGAGCTAACCCAGCTGCCGGAGAAAATGGAAGGCGTGGCCAACGTCCATCTTGATGCGCTGGAGCACGGCGATACCATTGCCTTTATGCACAGCGTGCAGGATGGTGCGGCGAGTAAGAGCTATGGCCTGGCGGTTGCCGCGCTGGCCGGTGTGCCGAAAGAGGTGATTAAACGCGCGCGGCAGAAGCTGCGCGAACTGGAGAGCATCGCGCCGAGCGCTGCCGCCACGCAGGTGGACGGTACCCAGATGTCGCTGCTTTCTGCTCCGGAAGAGACCTCGCCCGCGGTTGAAGCGCTGGAGAATCTTGACCCGGACTCGCTGACTCCGCGCCAGGCGCTGGAGTGGCTCTATCGTCTGAAAAGCCTGGTGTAGTTCCTTTTAAAGTGAAAAAACGGCAGCACTTTGCGGTGCTGCCGTTTTAACAAATGCAAACTGGGTGCGAGAGGATGCATCCTGACAACCAATACGCGGGGTTGCCCCCGCGCTGATGCTATTTCTTCGATTCGTAAGCGAGAACAGCTTCAAACTCCATACTACGCTCTTTAATACTGAGTTCGCACAGCGAGCTGCGCACCAAAAGCGTAAATCCCAGTACCGTAATACACAGTACGACGATTGCCGCAAGGGCATATTTTGTCAGCATGTCTTGCCTCCCTGCAAAGAAGAGACTAACATCTGAATTGTTCAGGTTCATCCGTCAGCCTCAGTTGATAGAAATATCTCCTGGGGCTTTCGTCTATCTGAATCCTTGTCAATGCTCAAAGCCAGATAGCCTCAAGCACCCGCCGCTATTCTATATTTCCCCGGCCGCAAAACTTATCGGTAATTTATCAAACCCGTTGATTTTATTATAAACTGGAAGAAGGCTCGCAAACGTATCTGCTCTATCAACCATTTTGACATTTGAAAGATTAATTAATAAATATTTTGCATTGATTAACCAAACAAATAAAAAAGGCCCGACTGAGCGGGCCCGTTTATTTTATCGTTTATCTTCCGCCAGCAGCGGCGGAATACTCGGCACCATCGGCGATTCATCAATATCCTTCTGCGTCATGCGAAACGCTTCCGGATAATGTTCGCGGCTGGTGCGGCGTAGCGGTTCAGTATCGCGCCAGGTGTAGAAACAGTGCTGGCACTGAAATACCGTCCAGACATCTTTTACCGGCGATTTTGCCAGCACTTCAATATGTTCATCGGCGCAACGTGGACAAATCATCTTTTCCTCCTTATTTACGGTTGGCCAGCATGGCGGTCAGTTTTTCAGCCCAGGCTTTGGTTTCAGGAAGATCCTGTACCGGCTGGCTGTAGTGGCCGCGGAGATCCGGCGCAACCGGCGTGGTGGCGTCGATAATTAATTTGTCGGTAATTCCCGCCGGGCTGGAGCCGGGATCAAGCTCAAGTACCGACATATTCGGTAACTGCACCAGGTCCCCCGCCGGGTTGACCTTTGAAGAGAGCGCCCACATCACCTGCGGCAGGTTGAACGGATCCACATCTTCATCAACCATAATCACCATCTTCACGTAGCCCAGGCCGTGCGGGGTGGTCATCGCGCGCAGGCCAACCGCGCGGGCAAAGCCGCCGTAGCGTTTTTTGGTGGAGATAATCGCCAGCAGGCCGTGGGTGTACATTGCGTTGACCGCCTGCACTTCGGGGAATTCGGCCTTCAGCTGCTGATACAGCGGCACGCAGGTGGCCGGGCCCATCAGGTAGTCAATTTCGGTCCACGGCATACCAAGATAGAGCGACTCAAAAATCGGTTTGCTACGGTATGAAACCTTATCGATACGCACCACCGTCATATTACGGCCGCCAGAATAGTGGCCGGTAAATTCACCGAACGGACCTTCGATTTCACGCTTGCGGCTCTCAATCACCCCTTCGAGGATGACCTCTGAGCCCCACGGCACGTCAAAGCCGGTCAGCGGCGCGGTGGCGATAGGGTACGGGCTTTCCCGCAGCGCGCCCGCCATCTCATATTCCGACTGATCGTATTTCAATGGCGTAGCGCCCATCAGAGTAATAATCGGATCGTTGCCCAGGGTAATGGCGATCGGCAGATCTTCACCGCGCTCTTCCGCTTTGTGCAGATGTAAGGCGATATCATGCATGGGCACCGGCTGGAGGCCGAGCTTACGTTTACCCTTCACCTCCATACGGTAAATGCCGACGTTTTGCTTGCCAAAATTATCCGGGTCGAGGGGATCGCGCGAAACCACGCAGGCTTTATCGAGATAAAAACCACCGTCGCCGTCGTTAAGACGGAACAAGGGCAGAATATCAAACAGATTAATGTCTTCACCGTCGACGCTATTTTCCGCCCACGCCGGATTTGCCCGCCGCTCCGGCGTTACCGGAAACTTATCCCAACGGCGAATAAACTCGTCGATCTGCTTTTTCACCGGCGTATTCGGCGGCAAGCCCAGCGAGATAGCGTGGTTCTGCCAGGAACCGATAGTATTC
The DNA here is from genome assembly GCF_040065315.1 of Klebsiella sp. CN_Kp100. Classification (NCBI taxonomy): domain Bacteria; kingdom Pseudomonadati; phylum Pseudomonadota; class Gammaproteobacteria; order Enterobacterales; family Enterobacteriaceae; genus Klebsiella; species Klebsiella sp. CN_Kp100. Next base: position 330,224 of record NZ_JBEAIJ010000001.1, on the reverse strand, counting down.
ATTGCTACGCGAGCATCGGTAAATCCGCGAATATTATCGAACCAAAGCGCCGGCGCGCCATCGCCGATACGTCCGGTGGCGTTCGCCGCGGCGGCCAGATCCGGTTCCGCGTTAACCTCTTCGCTAATTTTCAGCAGTTGCCCCTGGTCGTCCAGCGCCTGCAAAAAGCTGCGCAAATCATCAAAAGCCATTATTCATTCTCCTGTGAAACATTCTCTACCGCCCGTAACCCGCTCCAGCGGCGCGCTTTGTGATACTCCAGACCGAACTGATCCAGCACTCGCGTGACAACGTGGTCCGTGACGTCCTCAATGGTTTTAGGATGGTTGTAATAAGCGGGCATGGGCGGCACCATTGCCACCCCCATGCGTGACAGGGCCAGCATGTTTTCCAGATGGATGGTGCTTAACGGCATTTCGCGCGGTACCAGTACCAGCTTACGCCCCTCTTTCAGCACCACGTCCGCGGCCCGGCCAACCAGCCCCTCGGCATAACCGGCACGAATACCCGCCAGCGTTTTCATACTGCAGGGAATAACAATCATGCCGTCGGTGCGAAATGAACCTGATGAGATGACGGCGGCCTGATCCGCCGGGCTATGGGAGAAATCGGCCAGTGCGGCGACTTCACGGGCGCTGTAAGGCGTTTCCAGCTCAATGGTCGTTTTGGCCCACTTTGACATCACCAGATGCGTTTCCACTTCCGGCATCTCACGCAGCGCTTTAAGCAGCGCAACCCCCAACGGAGCACCTGTCGCTCCGGTCATCCCAACAATTAGCTTCATCATCGCCTCACACTTTGTTCGTATACGAACGTTTTTATTAAAGCTACTCTTGCAGGGCTATTCATGCAAGTTCGTTCGTACACGGCCGCATTTTTAATCAAAAAAGGAAAAATGCTAAATCCCCGTGCGAACGGCTATCATAGAATCGACGGTTTGATTACGGAGTTGTCATGGAGTTAAGAAACGAGGCGTTCCACCTGTTGCGCCAGCTTTTTCAGCAGCACACCGCTCGCTGGCAGCACGAACTGCCGGACCTGACCAAACCGCAGTATGCGGTAATGCGTTCAATTGCCGAGCATCCCGGCATCGAACAGGTGACGTTAACGGAAGCGGCGGTCAGCACCAAAGCGACGCTGGCGGAAATGCTGAGCCGTATGGAAAGCCGGGGGTTGGTTCGTCGCGAACACGATCCGGCGGACAAACGTCGGCGGTTTGTCTATTTAACCGCCGAAGGCGAAGCGCTTCTGGCAAGCTCTATGCCGCTGGGTAACGCCGTTGATGAAGAGTTTTTAGGCCGTCTCAGTGATGAAGAGCGCCGCCAGTTTTCGCAACTCATCCATAAGCTGATGGCGCAAGAGCAAGAGCGTTAACCCAAACGCTCGCGGAGAAAATCAATAAACGCCCGAACCCTGGCGGGAACATGCTGCGCGTCCGGATAAACCGCATACACTCCCTGAGACGGGAAGCGGAATTCCGGCATAATCCGCACGAGGGCGTTATCCGCCAGCGCAGCGGCCGCCAGCCATTCGGGGAGCAGCGCTACGCCGCTCCCCGCCAGCGCAAAAGCCATCAGCGCGCTGGCGCTATCCGCCGATATCCGTGGCGCCTTTTTAATTTCAAAGGGAATACACCGTTCCTGCGGCCCGCTGAGCTGCCAGCGCAGCGGCGTCGTCAGACGTTCATGAATAATCCACGCGGAATGGGCCAGATCCTCTAGCGTCTTCACCGGATGCTGCGCCAGCCACGCCGGAGAGGCGACTGGTACGATAGCAAAGCGCGAGATCAGCGCCGCGCGGTAACGTGAATCCGCCAGCGTCCCGAGACGAATCGCCACATCAACACGATCTGAGATTAAATCCGCGTGGTGAGAAGAAGAAACGTGCCGCACGCGGAGCGCTGGATGCGGCAGGCTGAACGCCGCCAGCGCCGGAACAATCACCTGGGCACCATATTCTGACGTGGTCGCGACCCGCAGTTCGCCGCTCAATCCCACATGGCTGCCCCGGACGTCGTCCTGCAGATTTTCCGCTGCCTTCAGCAGCGCGAGGCCACGCTGATAAAACAGCGACCCGGCTTCAGTCAGCGTAAGCCGTCGGGTCGATCGCAACAGCAGCGTAACGCCCAGCTCGCTCTCCAGCTGCCTGACGTTAAAACTGACCACGGCCTTGGTTTGCCCGAGGGCCGCCGCCGCCGCGGTAAAACTGCCGCTCTCCACCACCGCCACAAACATGGTCATCCGCTGCAGGTTCAGCATCATATCGCTCATTGTCAAAAAATTTCAGACAGTATATATCCAAATGTCGCGTTTATTCGCCCTGATGCTGAGGTTTACAGTAGCGGCCTTCATGGGGAGAGTAATCAATGACGTATCGCAACAAGGTCGCAACCCTTTTTCTGCTGGGTTTCTTTCTCGACTTAATCAATATGTTTATCGCCAGCGTCGCTTTTCCGGCGATGAGCCGGACGCTGCACGCGTCGCCAGGCGAACTGGCGTGGGTCAGCAATGGCTATATTGCAGGACTCACCCTGGTGCTGCCGTTTAGCGCCAGGCTCAGCCAGCGGTTTGGCGCCCGACGGGTGTTTCTGCTTTCGCTCAGCCTGTTTAGCATCGGCGCGCTGGCAACAGGGATGGCCGACTCATTGCTAAATCTGGTTCTGTGGCGCGTCCTGCAGGGAATGGGCGGTGGACTGTTGATTCCAATAGGTCAGGCATTAACCTGGCAGCAGTTTAAGACTCACGAGCGGGCAAAGCTCTCTGCCGCGGTGATGCTGGTCGGGCTACTGGCGCCGGCGTGCTCCCCGGCGCTGGGAGGTCTTCTGGTGCAATCACTTAGCTGGCGCTGGGTCTTCCTTGCCAGCCTGCCGATAGCCCTTCTGACGTTAGCGCTGGCAGCGTTGTGGCTAAAAGAAGAGAGAAGCGTTGTGCGAGCGGGAGGTTTATTACCGCTCGCTTTACTGCGTGACCCGCTGCTGCGTTTTTCTATGCTGGTGTATCTCTGCGTGCCGGGGACGTTTATCGGAATTAACGTCGTCGGGATGTTTTATTTGCAAAGCGTAACGGGGTTGTCACCCTCCGCTATCGGCGCCCTGATGCTGCCCTGGTCACTGGCCTCTTTCGTGGCGATCGTCACGACCGGTCGCTATTTTAATCGTCTTGGCCCCCGCCCTCTGATTGCGGCCGGCTGCCTGCTTCAGGCCGCCGGGATCGTCGCGCTGGCCAGCGTTAATTCACCAACCGCCAGCAGCACGCTGATCGCGGCATTTGTCTTAATGGGCGCAGGCGGCAGTCTGTGCAGCAGTACGGCCCAAAGCAGCGCGTTTCTTAATGTGGCTAACTGCGATATGCCGGACGCCAGCGCGCTGTGGAACCTCAATCGTCAGCTGAGTTTCCTGATTGGCGCTGCGCTGCTGGCGGGGTTATTGAGCGCATTTTTGCTTTACTGGCCAGCACCGCAGGCCTGGCGTGGCGTGTTTATCGCCGCCGCTATTTTTACGCTGCTGCCGCTGCTGCGCTGCCTTAGGTTTGATAACCGGGCGATAATCATGCGCCTGCACGGTAAAACGGAGAACAAATGAGTCGCTATATTGAAGAAGTCATTGCCGCCCATGTGGCCATTGAAGCCTGGCTGAATCAGGGAACTGGCAGCATCGAAGGGTTAATGCAGCGCTTCAGCGCGGAATTTACCATGATCCCGATTAACGGGACACGCATGGACCAGCAGGCGGTCAGCGCTTTTTTTCAAGGGTCACGCGCCAGCCGCCCCGGCTTAAAAATCGTCATTGATAGCGCCGCGATGCTTGCCGAATGGCACGATGGGGCCGCGGTGATATATCGGGAAACGCACGTTTTACCCGGCAAAGCGGATACAGCGCGCTGGTCAACGGCGCTTTTCCGCCAGCAGGAGGGGCAGATAAGCTGGCTGCATCTCCACGAAACGGCCCGGATATAGAGAGCAGACGATGAAAAAGAAAAAGGCCCAATCGAAAAACGATTGAGCCTTTTTAACGAAAGGTGTCTTACTCGCGGAACAGCGCTTCGATGTTCAGCCCCTGGCTTTGCAGAATCTCCCGCAGACGGCGGAGACCTTCAACCTGGATCTGACGCACGCGTTCGCGGGTCAGGCCAATTTCACGGCCAACATCCTCAAGCGTCGCGGCTTCATAGCCCAGCAGGCCAAAGCGACGAGCCAGCACTTCACGCTGCTTGGCGTTCAGTTCGAACAGCCATTTGACGATGCTTTGTTTCATATCATCGTCCTGCGTGGTGTCTTCCGGGCCGTTGTCTTTTTCATCGGCCAGGATGTCCAGCAGCGCTTTTTCCGAGTCGCCACCCAGCGGAGTATCCACTGAGGTAATGCGCTCGTTCAGACGCAGCATGCGGCTTACGTCATCAACTGGCTTATCCAGCTGTTCGGCTATCTCTTCGGCGCTCGGCTCGTGGTCCAGCTTGTGGGACAACTCGCGCGCGGTACGCAGATAGACGTTCAGCTCTTTGACGATGTGGATAGGTAAACGAATGGTACGGGTTTGGTTCATAATTGCCCGTTCAATCGTTTGGCGAATCCACCAGGTCGCGTAAGTTGAAAAACGGAACCCACGTTCCGGGTCAAACTTCTCAACTGCGCGAATCAGCCCCAGGTTACCTTCTTCAATCAGGTCCAGCAGAGCCAGACCACGATTGCCGTAACGGCGGGCAATCTTGACAACCAGACGCAGGTTACTTTCGATCATCCGGCGGCGTGACGCAACGTCACCACGCAGCGCGCGACGGGCAAAATAAACCTCTTCTTCGGCAGTCAGCAGTGGGGAATAACCAATCTCTCCGAGATAAAGCTGCGTCGCATCAAGCACCCGTTGGGTTGCTCCCTGCGAAAGAAGCTCTTCCTCAGCCAGATCGCTATCACTGGGTTCCTCTTCAACTAAGGCTTTCTCGTCAAAAACCTCGACTCCGTTCTCATCAAATTCCGCGTCTTCATTTAAATCATGAACTTTCAGCGTATTCTGACTCATAAAGATGGCTCCTACCCGTGATCCCTGAGCAAAGCACTTTGGCTAAATATCACTCGAAGGACGCCCGGACGATAACCTTTATGCCCCGTTAAAGAAGACATCGTTGCCGCCCTGGCGCCTTTCTTAGCAATACTGAGCTATCCGTACTTTGCCAAATTATCGCTGCGGTAAATACTGCAGCGGGTTGACGGATTTCCCCTTGTAACGAATTTCAAAATGCAATCGTGTCGAACTAGTACCTGTGCTACCCATGGTAGCGATCTTCTGCCCCGCCTTGATATCTTGTTGCTCTTTTACCAGCATCGTATCGTTATGGGCGTAGGCGCTCAGGTAATCATCGTTATGTTTGATGATAATAAGATTACCGTAACCGCGCAGTGCGTTACCGGCATAGACGACGCGCCCATCTGCGGTCGCGACAATAGCCTGTCCTTTACTGCCTGCAATATCAATACCTTTATTGCCACCTTCGGCCCCACTAAAGTTCTCGATAACCTTGCCATCAGTCGGCCAGCGCCATGAAGAGATCGGCGAACTGGTAGACGTACTGCTTGCAGTCGATTGGGTGGTGCTGACAGCTGGAGCCGTAACTGGCGCGACGGTTGTCGTCGTCGCGGGCTTGTTGTTCGGCAACATCTTATTAGCACTCTGTTCACCTGAAGATTCAGAATACGTAATAGTTGGTTGTGACGCAACTACCGCGGTGGATTTTTGTGCAGAATTTGCGCTCAACATTCCACCATTACTGGCCTTCACGCTCGCCTGGGCAACAGGATTATCACCGGTAATCGGCTGTCCGGATGCATTGCCAACCTGCAACGTCTGACCGACGTTCAAAGCGTACGGTGCCGGGATATTATTGCGCTGCGCCAGATCGCGGAAATCGTTCCCGGTAACCCACGCAATGTAGAATAGCGTGTCGCCGCGTTTAACAGTATAGGTGCTGCCGCCGGTATAGCTACCTTTCGGAATATCCCCATACTTACGGTTGTAGACGATTTTGCCGTTTACCGTTTGCACAGGCTCCTGAGCCATCGGCTGGATCTGCACAGGCTGCGTCTGTACCGGCTGAGTTTGTACCGGACGAGCCTGCGGCGCGGTATTGGTCGGAGGCGTGATCAGCATCCCGGAATTGGTGCCCGAAGACGAAGCCCCGCCAGCCGTGCTGACCGGCGCAGGCGGATTGTTGGAACTGCTGCAGCCTGCCAGCCAGAGTGACACCAGTGACAAAGCCGCAATGCGGCTTAAGGTAAATTTTGGGCTTCCCGCGCTCATTTATCCCCCAGGAATATGTTAACTACCAATATCTTGCTCACCGGACGGTGCCCGGCCAGGACACGAAAAATGCGTCCACCCTATGCCTAAATGCAGGCAAAAAAACCTGGAATAATCCGGTTCAGGCCAGCTCCCCTTTAACGAGGGGAACAAAGCGCACGGCCTCGACGGTATCAATGACAAACTCATTGCCGCGTCGACGGATGCGCTTTAAAAACTGGTGCTCTTCGCCTACCGGCAGCACCAGCACGCCGCCATCGTCTAATTGCGCCAGCAGTGCGGCCGGGATTTCCGGCGGCGCTGCGGTCACGATAATCGCGTCAAACGGCGCGCGTGCCTGCCAACCCTGCCATCCATCACCGTGACGGGTTGAAACATTATGTAAATCAAGTTGTTTCAGACGACGGCGCGCGTGCCACTGCAGGCTCTTAATACGCTCGACCGAGCAGACGTGGTGCACGAGGTGCGCCAGAATTGCCGTCTGATAACCAGAGCCGGTGCCGATTTCCAGCACCCTTGACTCCGGCGTAAGCGTCAGAAGCTCGGTCATCCTCGCCACCATATAGGGCTGCGAAATAGTTTGCCCCTGGCCAATCGGCAATGCCGTGTTTTCCCACGCCTTATGTTCAAAGGCTTCATCAACAAACTTTTCTCGCGGCACCTGCGCGATAGCGTCCAGCACGCGCTCGTCGACAATGCCCTGAGTGCGAAGCTGATTGAGAAGACTTTCAACACGTTTGCTTACCATTGTGTATCAACCCCAACGCGATCGAGCCAGCCGCTAACCACCTCATGCGCGCTGTGGGCGGTTAAATCGACATGGAGCGGCGTGACCGAGACATAGCCTTCATCCACCGCGGCAAAGTCGGTATCCGGACCGGCGTCGTACTTTTCCCCCGGAGGACCGATCCAGTACAGCGTATTGCCGCGCGGATCTTTCTGCGGAATGACCTGATCGGAAGGATGGCGGCTGCCGCAGCGGGTAACGCGAATACCTTTTATCTGATCAAGCGGAAGATCCGGCACGTTGATATTGAGAATGCGCCCGGTACGCAGCGGTTCGCGGCTTAATGCCCGGAGAATCGAGCTGGTGACCGCAGCGGCGGTCTCATAGTGTTGGTAGCCGTTTAGCGAAACGGCCAGCGCCGGAAAGCCCAGATGACGGCCTTCCATGGCGGCGGCAACGGTGCCGGAATAGATGACGTCGTCGCCAAGGTTGGGCCCGGCGTTAATGCCAGAGACCACAATATCCGGACGCGGCCGCATCAGGGCGTTGACGCCGAGGTAGACACAGTCCGTCGGCGTGCCCATTTGCACGGCGATATCGCCGTTGTCGAAAGTGAAAGTGCGTAGCGAAGACTCCAGCGTCAGGGAATTCGACGCCCCGCTGCGGTTACGATCGGGTGCAACTATCTGAACCTCAGCGAATTCCCGTAAGGCCTTCGCCAGGGTCTGAATGCCCGGCGCGTGGATCCCGTCATCGTTACTCAGCAATATTCGCATAGTCACCCGTTGTATTGATAAGCTCCCTTACTACGCTGGTGGCGAAGCTGCCTGCGGGCAGCCAGAAACGCAGTTCAACGGTAACGTCATCCCACCAGTTCCAGCTCATCTGCTGGGGATAAAGCAGCATCGCCCGGCGGGCGGCCTCTACTTTTTCACGCACCAGCAGCGTCTGTAGCTGCGTCTCTTCAACGACGGCCGCCTGTTCGGCGGCCAGCGCGTCCCGCTGGCTGCCCCAGTCGCCGCTACCTACAAGCGCAGCGGTAATCATCAGTTCGCGATTATTTACCCGCGCCTGGAGCTCCGTCAGTTCTTCAGAAGTCGCAACGAACCAGCTTCCGCGCCCCGCTAATTGTAGCGCATCGCCATCAACAACCTGATTAAATTCCGGTTTTTTTAATCTAATACCAACCTGTTGATTAAACAATGCGCTGCGGGCCGCCGACAACCAAAAACTGCGTTTATTGCGATCGCGCACCGGCGCGCCGCTCTCGGCCCAGCGCAGCGCCCCCAGCAGGTTACTGCCGCCGATACCGAAGCGCTGGGCGCCAAAATAGTTGGGTACGCCATGCTCAGCAATCGCCTGTAAACGCGTTTCGACATCGTCGCGATCGCTGATTTCGCGCAGCACCAGCGTAAACTGGTTCCCCTTCAGCGCCCCGAGGCGCAGCTTGCGCTTATGGCGCGCGTACTCCAGTACCTGACAGCCTTCAAGCTGGAATTTGCTCAGGTCGGGCATCTCTTTGCCCGGCACTCGGGCGCACAGCCACTGTTCAGTCACCGCATGTTTGTCTTTCTGCCCGGCAAAGCTCACTTCGCGCGCATGAATTTTAAGGAATTTGGCCAACGCGTCAGCGACAAAACGGGTATTGCAGCCGTTTTTCAGAATACGCACCAGCACATGTTCGCCTTCGCCATCGGGCGCAAAGCCGAGATCCTCAACCACCACAAAGTCTTCCGGATTGGCTTTTAGCAGCCCCTGGCTCAGCGGTTTTCCATGCAGATAAGTGAGTTCGTCAAAAGCGATCATTTCTCCGCCTTACGCAGCAGCGCCACCGCTTCACAGGCGATGCCTTCGCCACGGCCGGTAAAGCCCAGCTTTTCAGTGGTGGTGGCTTTGACGTTAACATCGTCCATATGGCAGCCGAGGTCTTCAGCAATAAAGATGCGCATCTGGGGAATATGCGGCAGCATTTTCGGCGCCTGGGCGATGATGGTGACGTCAACGTTGCCAAGGGTAAAGCCTTTTGCCTGGATGCGCCGCCACGCTTCGCGCAGCAGTTCGCGGCTATCGGCCCCCTTAAAGGCCGGGTCGGTATCCGGGAACAGCTTGCCGATGTCGCCCAGTGCCGCCGCGCCCAACAGCGCATCGGTCAGAGCGTGCAGCGCGACGTCGCCGTCGGAATGCGCCAGCAGCCCTTTTTCATAAGGTACGCGCACGCCGCCGATGATGATGGGGCCTTCACCGCCAAAAGCGTGTACGTCAAAACCGTGTCCAATTCGCATTAAGCCTTCTCCTGGTGTCGGGAATGGGTAAGGTAAAATTCGGCCAGCGCCAGGTCTTCCGGGCGCGTCACTTTAATATTATCAGCTCGTCCGGCGACCAGCTCAGGATGAAAGCCGCAGTACTCCAGCGCCGAGGCTTCATCGGTGATGGTCGCCCCTTCATTAAGCGCCCGCGTCAGGCAATCAACAAGCAGTTCGCGAGGGAAAAATTGTGGCGTCAGCGCATGCCATAAATCGTTGCGTTCGACGGTATGGGCAATAGCCGCCCTGCCCGGCTCCGCGCGTTTCATGGTATCGCGAACCGGAGCGGCCAGAATGCCGCCCGTTCGGCTGGTCTCACAGAGTTGAAGCAGGCGGCTGAGATCGTCCTGGTGCAGGCAGGGGCGCGCGGCATCGTGTACCAGCACCCAATCGGCCTCGCTAAGAGCCTTCAGGCCCGCAAGGACGGAGTCCGCACGTTCTGTACCGCCATCAACAACGGTGATCTGAGGATGATTCGCCAACGGCAGCTGGCTAAAGCGCTCGTCTCCCGGGCTGACGGCAATCACCACCCGCTGTATACGCGAGTTTGCCAACAGCGCGGCGACCGCGTGTTCGAGAATCGTTTTGTTACCGATAGAGAGATATTGTTTCGGGCATTCCGTTTGCATGCGGCGGCCAAAACCGGCTGCCGGCACCACGGCGCAAACGCCCGGAAAAGTGGCTGCCATGTTGTAATCCTGGGCCTGTTTATCGATTATTCTGCTGTTGCCCCGCGGCCTGGTTGCGTTTCGACGCATCCGGCACCAGACGATAAAACGTTTCGCCCGGGCGGGTCATACTGAGTTCATTGCGCGCGCGCTCTTCGATAGCTTCCTGGCCGCCGTTGAGATCGTCAATTTCGGCGAACAGCTGATCGTTGCGTGCTTTTAATTTAGCGTTAGTTGCCTGCTGCGCGGAGACATCGTCATTAACCCGGCTATAGTCATGCAGACCATTTTTGCCGAACCACAGCGAGTACTGTAGCCAGACCAGCAAAGCCAATAACAGCAGCGTTAGTTTACCCATCCTGCCCCCTGAAAAACGGCATCATCATCCCATAACTCGCCCGAGTTCTCTACTCTGGCGCGCGGACGACGCCGCGTAACGCGGGGACTGTACCACATTTTTACCGTTGATACCCAGGCCAGATTCATTCGTGAAAAGACTACCCCAGTAGCCAGAGGAACAGCAGACCGAACATCAGCCCGACGGTCAGAATCGTCGCGCAGACGCTGTACTGAAGTTTGCCGTCCAGCAGCGAATGCAGCGCGATGCCAACCACAACGGCAACCGGCATCAGCGCCAGGAAGAACGGCCAAGTGTAGAGGAGAAAAAATAGCGTGTTACTGCCATAGATCAGGAAGGGAATACCCAGCGCCAGCAGCCATGAAATAAAGCCCACGGCCGCCCCCGACAGAGACCACGTGGTCTCGTCGCTGGCGGCCGGCGGCGGTTCTGAACGAATAATACTGAGGTTCTGGGTATTGCGCATATCGAATCCTGTTGACCTGGCGACCGGCATCATTCGCTGATGCCGCCGCCGTTTCAGGATCTGATAATATCGCTCTGTCGTAGCAGGTCTAATAGTTGGTGCACCAAATTTGTTACCAATTGTTCACCGTCGAGGTGAATTTCTGCCCTCTCCGGGGATTCATACACTGAATCGATCCCGGTAAAGTTGCGCAATTCCCCGGCCCGCGCCTTCTTGTACAGGCCCTTCGGATCCCGCGCTTCGCAGATCGCTAACGGCGTATCGACAAACACTTCGATAAAGCGCCCTTCCCCTATACGTTCGCGCACCATTTGTCGCTCTGCGCGATGCGGAGATATAAACGCCGTCAATACAACCAGCCCGGCATCGACCATCAGCTTCGCCACTTCCCCCACGCGGCGAATGTTTTCTTTGCGGTCGTCGTCGCTGAAGCCAAGATCGCTGCACAGGCCGTGACGCACATTATCGCCATCCAGTAACCAGGTGCTCACGCCGAGCCGATGCAGCTCCTCTTCCAGCGCGCCGGCAATGGTTGATTTTCCCGAACCGGAAAGTCCCGTAAACCAGACCACTGCGCCTTTATGCCCATGCAGCGCTTCTCGATCTTTACGTGTTACCTTATGGTCATGCCAGACGACGTTTTCGTCATGTCGGGCCATTACTTGCCTCCCAGCAGGTCGCGAGCGTCCCAGTGCGGGAAGTGCTTGCGAATAAGCTGGTTCAGCTCAAGCTCAAACGCGCTGTACTGTGAAGCGCTCGCCTGAACCCGTTCATGGGGTTCATGAACCATACCTGCGCCAACGGTGACGTTGGTCAAACGGTCGATAAAGATCAGGCCCCCGGTAACCGGGTTATCCTGGTATTTATCCAGCACCAGCGGCTCGTCAAAAGTGAGATCGACCAGCCCGATGCCGTTCAGGGGCAGCGTTTCCACTTCGCGCTGGGTCAGGTTGTTGATATCCACCTGGTAGCGAACGCTATCAACGCGGGCGCGAGTTTTCTTACCGGCGATTTTAATGTCGTAGCTTTGGCCCGGGGTCAGCGCCTGCTCCGCCATCCATACCACATCGATGCTGGCGCTTTGTACTGCGGGCAGAGAAACTGCCGCATCGACCAGCAGATCGCCACGGCTGATATCAATTTCATCCTTCAGCACGAGGGTGATCGCTTCCCCGGCCGCCGCTTCTGGCAGATCGCCGTCGAAGGTGACGATGCGCGCAACGGTGGATTCCACTCCGGACGGGAGCACCTTAAGACGCTGCCCTACGCTCACGCTACCGGAGGCCACCGTCCCGGAAAATCCGCGGAAGTCGAGGTTCGGGCGGTTTACGTACTGTACCGGGAAGCGCAGCGGCTGGCTTTCCACCACGCGCTGAATCTCAACGGTTTCCAGCACTTCCAGCAGCGTCGGACCGCTGTACCACGGCATTTTCTCACTCTGGCTGGCGACGTTGTCCCCTTCCAGGGCAGAAAGCGGAACAAAGCGAATGTCGAGATCGCCAGGCAGCTGCTCCGCAAAGGTCAGATACGCTTCGCGGATGGTGTTGAAAGTCTCTTCGCTAAACTCGACGAGATCCATTTTGTTCACCGCCACCACCAGGTGTTTGATCCCCAGCAGTGTCGAAATAAAGCTGTGACGACGGGTTTGATCGAGCACGCCTTTGCGGGCGTCGATCAGCAGGATCGCCAGTTCGCAGGTTGATGCACCGGTCGCCATATTACGGGTGTACTGCTCGTGCCCCGGCGTATCGGCGATAATAAACTTGCGCTTCTCGGTAGAGAAATAGCGATAGGCGACGTCGATGGTGATGCCCTGCTCGCGCTCGGCCTGCAGGCCATCCACCAGCAGCGCCAGATCCAATTTTTCGCCCTGCGTACCGTGACGTTTGCTGTCATTATGCAGAGATGAGAGCTGATCTTCGTAAATCTGTCGGGTATCGTGCAGCAATCGACCAATCAGCGTGCTTTTACCGTCATCAACGCTGCCGCAGGTCAGAAAGCGCAGCAGGCTTTTGTGCTGCTGGGCGTGCAGATAGGCTTCTACGCCGCCTTCATCAGCAATTTGTTGTGCAATCGTAGTGTTCATGGCGGCTCCTTAGAAATAACCCTGACGTTTCTTCAGCTCCATGGAGCCTGCCTGGTCGCGGTCAATCACGCGCCCCTGTCGTTCGCTGGTGGTCGACACCAGCATCTCTTCGATGATCTCCGGCAGCGTTTGCGCATTGGACTCCACCGCGCCGGTCAGCGGCCAGCAGCCAAGGGTACGGAAGCGCACCATCTGTTTTTTGATCATCTCGCCGGGCTGCAGATTAATGCGATCGTCATCGATCATCATCAGCATCCCGTCGCGCTCCAGCACCGGACGCTCTGCCGCCAGGTACAGCGGAACAATTTCAATATTTTCCAGATAGATGTACTGCCAGATATCCAGCTCGGTCCAGTTGGAGAGCGGGAACACGCGGATGCTTTCACCCTTGTTAATCTGGCCGTTATAGTTGTGCCACAGTTCCGGGCGCTGGTTTTTTGGGTCCCAGCGATGGAAGCGGTCGCGGAAGGAGTAAATACGCTCCTTGGCGCGAGATTTCTCTTCATCGCGACGCGCGCCGCCGAACGCAGCATCGAAGCCGTATTTGTTCAGCGCCTGCTTAAGGCCTTCGGTTTTCATGATATCGGTATGTTTGGCGCTGCCGTGAACGAACGGGTTAATCCCCATCGCCACCCCTTCCGGATTTTTATGTACCAGCAGTTCGCAGCCGTAGGCTTTAGCGGTACGGTCGCGGAACTCGTACATTTCGCGGAATTTCCAGCCGGTATCAACGTGCAGCAGCGGGAACGGCAGAGTTCCTGGATAAAACGCTTTACGCGCCAGATGCAGCATTACGCTGGAGTCTTTACCGATGGAGTACATCATCACCGGGTTAGAGAATTCGGCGGCCACCTCACGAATAATATGGATGCTTTCCGCCTCCAGTTGCCGCAGGTGAGTAAGTCGTTTTTGGTCCATAACCGTTCCTTAAGCCAGATTTACTACAGAAGCCTTAAAGGCGTCTGAGGATGAGGTGTGTTGAAACCAGGCAAGCTGATGATGTAATCGCACCACTTCGCCCACTACCAGCAGCGCGGGCATCGGGGCATCTTTCGCCAGGTTTTCGAGTTGTTGTAATGTGCCGGTCCGGGTTTGCTGATCGGCGCGAGTACCCCGCGAGATCACCGCCACCGGGGTGTCGCCCGCGCGACCGTTAGCGATCAGCTGAGCGCTGATTTCCGCCGCTTTCAGGCTGCCCATATAAATCGCCAGGGTCTGGCCGCTTTGCGCCAGCCGAGTCCAGTTGAGCGGGGAGTTTTCCGCACCGAAGTGCCCGGTAATAAAAGTTGCGCTTTGCGCGTAATCGCGGTGGGTCAGCGGGATCCCGGCATAAGCCGTGGCGCCAGCCGCTGCCGTCACGCCCGGGACAACCTGAAACGGAATACCGGCTTCAGCCGCAGCCTGCAGCTCTTCGCCGCCGCGCCCGAAAATAAACGGGTCGCCGCCTTTCAGGCGAATCACCGTATTGCCCGCTTTCGCCGCCTCTACCAGCATGCGGTTAATGTCCTGCTGCGGTACGGAGACGCCGGCGGCGCTTTTACCCACGCAGATTGTCTCCGCGTCGCGACGCACCAGCTCGCGGACTTCCGGCGTGACCAGATTGTCGTAAAACACCACATCCGCCTGCTGGATAGCCTGCAGGCCGCGCAGGGTCAGCAATCCAGCATCGCCAGGCCCCGCGCCGACGAGGATAATTTCACCGAGCCGCTTTTCCGGCTGTCGGAGCTCATCTTCCAGCGCCTTTTCCGCTTCGGCTTTATTGCCCGCCAGCATCAGGCTGGCAAAGCGGCCGGTAAACACGCGTTCCCAAAAACGACGGCGTTCGGCAGTGGTTTTCAGATGGGTTTTAATATGATGACGCCAGTAGCTCGCCGTTTCGGCCAGCCGCCCCAAGTTGGTGGGCAGCAGCGCTTCGATTTTTTCGCGCAAAATTCGCGACAGCACCGGCGCTTTGCCGCTGGAAGAGATAGCCACCAGCAGCGGAGAACGATCGACGATTGACGGGAAAACAAACGAGCACAGCGCCTGATTATCAACCACGTTGACCAGCCGGTAGCGCGCGTTGGCCGCGGCATAAACGCGCAGGTTCAGCGCGTCATCTTCGGTAGCGGCAATCACCAGGAATACGTTATCAAGCTGCTGCTCTTCAAATTCTGTGGCCCGCCACTGAATTTCCTGACGCTCAACCTTGCCGGCAAGTTCCGGAATTAGCGCGTCGGCGACAATCTGTACCTTCGCTTCAGCACGCAGCAGAAAGGTGATCTTGCGCGCGGCAATCTCGCCGCCGCCGATCACCAGTACGGGTCTCTCTTTCACTTCGGCAAATATCGGCAAGTATTCCACTGCGCAACAACTCTCTTACAATCAGCAATAGAGCGACTATAGGGTGCGGTTTAGAGCAAATGAAATTACGAAATGGAATGAGTTGTGACTCAAAAGAATAACGGCCTGGAAAAGCTAATATCAAAAAGTGCTTAACACGCGGTTTTTCCACCATTTAAGAGCGATTGAAATTGTTTAACCCCGATCACAGTTTCATACTACGCGGGTGAAATTGTTTTAAGTGCTAAAGGACCCCCCTATGTTTTCCGCATTGTGCCGTCGCCTGCTTCCCCTGGCGTTGAGCGCAGGTTTTGTCTTCACCGCCGCCCCGGCAATAAGCGCTCTGGGCGACACCGCCAATGCTCAGGCTCGTCACATCGCTACCTTTTTTCCCGGAAGAATGACCGGTTCGCCCGCCGAGATGCTGTCGGCTGATTATTTGCGTCAGCAGTTCACGCAAATGGGCTACGAGAGCGATATTCGCAGTTTTAATACCCGATACATTTACACCAACAACGATAATCGCAAAAACTGGCAAAACGTCACCGGCAGCACGGTTATCGCCGCGCATGAGGGGAAAGATCGCCAGCAAATCATCATCATGGCCCATCTCGATACCTACGCGCCGCAGACCGATGCCGACATAGAAAATAACCTCGGCGGCCTGACGCTGCAGGGCATCGATGACAACGCCCTCGGTCTGGGGGTCATGCTGGAGCTTGCTGAGCAGTTAAAGAATATCCCTACGCGTTATGGTATTCGCTTCGTCGCCACCAGCGGTGAAGAAGAGGGTCGTCTGGGTGCGCAGAATATGCTTAAGCGTATGAGCGACGCGGAGAAGAAAAATACCCTATTGGTCATTAACCTCGATAATCTGGTGGTGGGCGATAAGCTCTATTTTAATAGCGGCCGCAGCACGCCATCCTCGGTGCGCAAGCTCACCCGCGACCGGGCGCTGGCTATCGCTCGTAGTAAAGGTATTAGCGCCGCCAGCAATCCTGGCCTGAATCCTGACTATCCAAAAGGGACCGGCTGCTGTAATGATGCCAGCGTGTTTGACGAAGCCGGGATCCCGGTATTAACCGTCGAAGCCACCAACTGGTCTCTGGGACGAAAAGATGGCTACCAGCAGCGCGCCAAATCTCGTTCGTTCCCGGACGGTACCAGCTGGCACAACGTTCAGCTGGATAACCAGCAGTATATTGATAAAGCCCTGCCGGGCCGTATTGCTCAGCGCAGCCGCGATGTGATGAGGGTTATGCTGCCGCTGGTGAAAGAGCTGGCGAAGGCGGAGAAGAGACCCGCCTCAAAATAGACTAACGATAAAGTGCGGCAACAAGGACTGTCGCCATGATGCGTTTTCATTTTTTAATACCGTTGTTCCTGCTACTGGCTGTCAGCATGCGCTCCATCGCCGACAGCCAGGTTTATATCTGGGGAGCTGAAAAAACGCTGCCCCGAACCTGTTCAGATAACAAATACGCCACCACTGACCTCTCACCTCTGTCAAATTACACTTGAGGCGAATGGAGTATTTCGGAGTCCCATAAGTCGTTGAGCGCATTTGCGATGCGCTCGCGCCTGGCCGTTTCCGTTGCCTGCTGGCGCTGTTTAACCAGGGGTTTAAGCTGCGCGATAAACTCATGCGTGGGCGCTGGCAGACTGCTTTCGTCAATGGGAATTTCTTGCCCGGTATCACGGTTAAAGACCTTTACACCGTAGGTTGGCACATGAGCAAAAATGGCCTTATCCTGCAGCGCCTCGCTAATACCTGACATCGTTTGCCCATCAAAGCGCAGCTGGACGGCCTTGCTCCACTTATCGCCAAAATAGATCATTCTGGATAAAAAGTAGCTGCCAAAAGGCTCTCTGACGCCGCTTTCCGAGTGCATAAACCAGGCCCGGGAATCATGGATATAGTTATCATACAGATTGATCAGCCCGCTGATTTTATCGTTCTGCTCTCGTTTCAACAGGCACGGCTCAATATGCTGACGGAATCTGTACTCGCCCGCCTGCTTAAATCGCAGATATTCATAGGATTCATTCTGATGGGTATAAAAGTAGGCCGCCTGGGCGAGCAGTGGATCCAGTATCTGTAGATTTGCCGCCGTCGTGCTTATCTCCCATGAAAAGCCGGTTTCGGCACTTGCGGCAATAGTGCAGGTGGCCGAATCGATCGCCCCCTGCGCTTTCTGCTTCATCGCCGGTTTAAACAGCGCCTGGGGGCGAGCTTTACGCATGTAGTCCGCCGCAAACTCGGTGGCGGCTTCCCAAAGCTGACCGCGGGCGTTGTTGGCATCGAACAACGGTTCCCCAACAAGCTCCGGGCCAGGGAACCAATTTTCATCGCCCCTGTGTCTGGACGCCTCTTTATTACGCTCCTGCGCTATCGCCTCAGCTTTGCATTGCAAAAGCGACCACTCACGGGCAAGGGCGCGCTGCGCCTGTTGGCTGAACCCTGCCGCATACGGCTGGGCGGTAATCTCCGGGTGCTGGGGCGCATGCTGGAAGAAGGGCTGCGACGTGAGATTTATTGGCGATGTCCTGGGCGAAGTAAAACGTGCGATACGCCAGCCGGTCATCCAGATCATTTCCGCTTCCAGCATCTCTTCCAGACAGACTGACTCAAAACGAAACGGCGCGTAGATCGCATCGTCAGACAGCGGATCCTCCTGCTGATTGTCAAGGGAGAGGGTCGACCGCCAGTTGTTAAAGGTGTCTATCAGTTCGGGAGAGATATTAAATTCATCGAAGGTCATACCTTGCATTTCCCGAAATGCATAAATTTGCCTTAAATCCGGGTGCAACAGGGCAAAAACATCAGGATGAAACGACAGCGGCGCCCCGGCATCCATCGCGGCCGCATACATATCATGCAGAGTAATTTGCGATAACAGATCGCCCGCACCGCCCCGGCCCTTGCCCTGATCCCCACAGGGGTATCCCCCGCCAACGTCGGAGTGCATACCGGGGTAGACCACTTCCTGAGTCTGGGATAAATAGCTGCCAGCGGCGGTACGGATGGAGTCCAGCGAAAATGCCTGGCGCTGCTCGTGAGCCGCCACCAGATGATAGCAGCGCTTGATTAACCCCGACTGCGTCAGCGGCTGCGTCTGTTTCGCCCAGCCGTTGTGACCGGTAAAACCCGGAACCACATTGGCAATTCCCACTGCCGGCACGGTATCAAAGAGGCCTAAAAATTCCACCGAAACCTTCACGCCGAGCAGCGTTCCTGCCGGGAAACCGAGTAGCCCTTCGGCCAGCGCCTCATCCAGCCAGCTGACAAAAGCGCGGGCTTCTGCCGCGCCGCGGGAAAAACCGTACACAAACAGCTTTATCGCTGCCGTCTTGCACTGCGCGCGCACGAATTTTTCCTGCACCAGCCTTAAGAGCTGTTCAAACATACGCAACCGCATCCGCATCTGACCAGGCATTGTCTTCCGCGAGTCCAGATAGGCCTGGTTTACTTTTTCACGGTTGTAAGACATCGCCGCGCTGCCCGCGAATAACCCCAGTTCCACAGCCGCCGGAGTGCTGGAGCTGTTCATCGCCTGAACCGCCCTTTTCATTATGCCGTTGCCGAGGAAATTTTTTGTCACGGTATGGTTCAGGGCATTACACAGCTGCACCATCCCCCAGTTGATACGGTCCTCGCCGCCGACAGCAAACTGCAGTCCCGACGAATAATAGTCATAGGTGCCAATCTGCGGAAAAGGCGTACCGACGCCGGGAATATAGAAGGCGTAAAATCCACGCTCATTTGCCATGAGATCATCAGGCGCGCAGGCGCGGTATAGTATTGCCACGTTCGACGGGTGCGGCGGCATGCAGGCGGTATCTTTTAGCGCATTATTATTGGTACCGTCAAAAAACAGGCTGATATGCAGGCTCTTACAGCAGGGGCTGCTTTTTTGCCGGCGGGACTCCTGGCGAAATAATGCCTCCTCCCTGTCGATTTTGATTATATTGGCGTTGACCTGCCGCTGGCTTAAAAGCAACCGGCCCTCTTTCGGAAAAGCGGGAGGAACCCAGCACGGATCGCCCGTAGTGGTAAGCTGATGATTACCAAGACGTTTCTTAAAAGATTCGGTTATTGGGGACATTGGGCAGGCTCCGACTGACGGTAGGGATCTTTTATCGGGTGATCAGGATGGGTCGGCCCGTGGCAGGTGGCCGTTACTTTAATCTGCTGACAGGGCAAGAAATGCACCTGCAGGCCGCAGGAATCTTCATATTCGGGAATAGTGGCCACCGCTTTATAATGACGAAAGGCAGCCTTATATTTTTCCATATAATGTTCATAGTTTGGATCATCGAAGTGGGGGAGATCCTTCGGAAACGGGTTAGGGTTAACCTCCCACTCCACTGCCACCTGCATATTGGGCCGCCATTTTTCCGGCAGCGATATGCAGCAGGTAAACCCCCCGGCGTGCCCCCGATAGCCGTTGACGGAGAACCAGTTGATATTCGTGCCTGCCATATGGTTATAGCCCAGCAGATTAGCCGCCACGTAGCTGGTCTTCCCGCTGCCGCGCGGTGCTTCTTTTTCTGCCGGATCACAGCCCAGCAGTAAAAAACATAACAGCGGCACTGCTTTAACTATTCTCTGCATAGTACGAATTCCGTTTCATGTCACACTGAAGGCGCAGCCTCTGCTGCGGTGAATAACGCACAGCTCACAACAATAAAATCATGGCGTTTCTGGCGGGCACTGGGCAGGCTCCGGCAGGTCGAAAGGTTCTTTAATCGGGTGATCAGGATGTTCCACGCCGTGGCAGGTGGCCGTTACTTTAATCTGCTGACAGGGCAAGAAATGCACCTGCAGGCCGCAGGAATCTTCATATTCGGGAATAGTGGCCACCGCTTTATAATGGCGATAGTTAGCCCTGTGTTTTTCTATATATTCATCATACTTAGGGTCGCTGAATCTGGGGATATCCTTCGGAAACGGGTCAGGATCCACTTCCCACTCCACTGCCACCTGCATATTGGGCCGCCATTTTTCCGGCAGCGATATGCAGCAGGTAAACCCCCCGGCGTGTCCCCGGTAGCCGTTGACGGAGAACCAGTTGATATTCGTGCCTGCCATATGGTTATAGCCCAGCAGATTAGCCGCCACGTAGCTGCTCTTCCCGCTGCCGCGCGGTGCTTCTTTTTCTGCCGGATCACAGCCCAGCAGTAAAAAACATAACAGCGGCACTGCTTTAACTATTTCCTGCATAGTACGAACTCCGTTTCATGTCATACCTATCCCGTGTGTATCCTTTACCGTCTCCACGGCTTACATCCGCCAGAAAATTCCTTCTGCTCAGCCAGTCTGCCATTGCAGAAGCGCCAGTCATAATTGCGCTTGCTGGCCAACCTGCAGGTGAGAAAGGGCATTTACTGTGCCTCTGGCAGGGCTGCGTACCCTTCTCTGGCCAATGAAAGCACGCCACGACAATCCACGTAGCCGATCCGGTGGGTTTTGTTAGTACGATTCGACAAAATCTTTAGATATGCCCGGAAAGCTCATCCCTGACAGTATCCACCCGCCGCCGAAAACAACATGCGCAGCAAACGTTTTACGCAATAACCAGAGAGCAAATAGCGCGGAAAAACCGGATGCAGATGGTAAATCAATAAAACGCGCGCTGACATTGTATGCCGCTGGAAATGCGTCTGGAACCAAAACGCAGTGACGGTAGAGCGAACTGCAGAAGCGGTGATAGTTATAGCGTGATGGTTCAGGTAAATCATATTTATATCCATTTCCTGTGAGGCAGCCATACGATCTGCCTGGGTAGTCGATATCGTACTGCGTTCCATTTTTAATAATCAGTAACCTTTCCGCACTATCCTTAAGTTTCTCGTTTATGTTTTCGACGGCCCAATTTTTCCTGGTTCACTCGTAAATAATCATTAATTTATCGCGTATGATGAGAGAACATTCCTTGATAATCCCTTTAATTTACGCAGAAAATTGTTCTGTCGTTTGCTTTTCTGATGTCTTCTCGGTTGAGGGAAAGTGCTGCTTTCTTGAGAACAGGCAGTTCCCGGTTCATCTACCAGAATGCCGCAAAAAAGTTTGAAAATTCTTTGATATTTACTGATGAGGTTTTTTCTGAAAGAAACTGCATCAGATAGCATGTCGAATGCAAACTCGTCCGTACCAGATTGCTGAATGAAATGTTGATCTTCGAGATATATACATCGTTTACCGGCACTTTTGGCGTAACAGCGTTCAATTCCCCTTTCAAGGGAGATATAATAATTGCCTTTTATAACTATTTCCTTTTCAAAGAACATGACGCTACCTTGCGCTTTATTTAAGATAAAGATCCCCGGCAGACATAAATACGGAGAGGCATAAGCAAGGCGTTCAGAAAAACATTACGGTATTCATATGGTGAAAGAAAATGTGAAATTTATTCGTTCTGCATTCGCCCCGAAGGAAAAAATATAAATATAATTCGTAGTCTGTGTCAAGCCGGGAAGAAACGAGAAATTAGCGCGTAGCGGATAATTATTAGATAAGCTCGTAATAAAACATGAATCACTTACGTTGTTCATCCATGCCGGCTACACGACTAACAATAAGAATATATGAATCAATAATGAATTCATAAAATGAGATTCTTAGTTGCAGCAAAACCCAGGAAAGCCCAGGCTTGTGTTGAACACGGGCCGCAGAAAATTGAGTCGAATCCCGGCAGCTTATCTTTCGGCCTTCCCATGCCAGTTTCAGCACCCGGTTGTGTTGAAGGAGCTACGGTTATGCCTAAAATACGGTGCTGCTCAGCCGATTAAGCGATCGCAGCACCATCTTACTGTTGATTTTTCGGGATGGCAGAAGCCAGGAGCGTGATGGCCATCATGCCCTGGCCACCGCTAAACAGAGCTCTGCTATTTTACCCCGCTTTTATGGGAATACGCAGGGCAGCCCCGGGACTCATATTAACCTTCGTGCAGCCCGCACTCTCTTTTCAGGCCAAAGAAGCGCGTTTCTTCCTCCGCCATCCCCGGCTCCCATTTGCGCGTGGTGTGGGTATCTCCTACCGACAAATAGCCTTGATCCCAAAGCGGATGATATTTCAGGCCGTGCTTTTGCAGATACTGGTAAACCGTGCGGTTATCCCAGTCGATGATCGGCAGCACCTTAAACACGCCACGCTGGATCGCCAGCACCGGTAAGTGGGCGCGACTGCCGGATTGCTCGCGGCGCAGGCCCGCAAACCAGGTTTGCGCGCTCAGTTCTTGCAGTGCCCGGTTCATCGGCTCAACCTTGTTGATGTCATTATATTTTTCAATGCCCTCAACGCCCTGCTCCCACAGTTTACCGTAGCGCGCTTCCTGCCATGCGGCGCTCTCCTTCGCCCGATAGACCTTCAGGTTCAGGTTGAGTTTGTCCGTTAACTCATCGATAAACTGGTAGGTTTCGGGAAACAGATAGCCGGTATCGGTCAGAATTACCGGGATATCCGGGCGTACCTGATTGACCAGATGTAGGCTCACCGCCGCCTGAATACCAAAGCTCGAAGAGAGCACGTATTCCCCCGGCAGATTTTCCAGCGCCCACGCAACGCGCGCTTCCGCGCTCAGCTTTTCCAGCTGACTATTGGTTTCCGCTAGCTGTAAAACGCGATCGACCTTCGGTAATGCGTTCAGCGCGTTTAAATCGAGTACGGACATAAGAACCTCATTTGCCTGTTTTTGCAGGGGGCCCTGCGTTTACCCGGTCGACAAGACCGCAGGCCCGGTAAGCGAAACGCCACCGGGCAGCGGGTGTTATTCCCAGAAATCCCGGGCTGGATCGAGCACCGGACGAATAATGCCCGCACGCACCGTAAAGTCGCCGAAGCCTTCACCCGCTTCGCGCTCTTTCGCCCAGCGCCCTACCAGTTCGTCGATTGAGTCGAGAATTTCCGACTCGGTAATGTTTTCCCGGTACATGCGCGGAATCCGCGTCCCGCTACGGTTGCCGCCAAGGTGCAGGTTGTAGCGGCCCGGCGCTTTACCCACCAGGCCCACTTCCGCCAGCATCGCGCGACCGCAGCCGTTCGGGCAACCGGTGACGCGGGTAACGATATGCTCGTCGCCAACGCCATGTTTGCTCATCACCGCCTCGACTTTATCGATGAATGACGGGAGGAAGCGCTCGGCTTCCGCCATCGCCAGCGGGCAGGTCGGGAATGAGACGCAAGCCATCGAATTTTCGCGCTGCGGCGTAACGGCGTTCATCAGGCCGTGCTCGCGGGCCAGCTTCTCGATCTTCGCCTTCTGATCTTCCGGTACGCTGGCAATAATCAGATTCTGATTTGCCGTAATACGGAATTCGCCCTTATGGATCTTCGCGATCTTCAGCAGACCCGTTTTCAGCGGGCGGCCCGGATAATCAAGGATACGTCCGTTTTCAATAAACAGCGTCAGATGCCAGTTATTGTCGATACCTTTCACCCAGCCGATACGATCGCCGCGGCCGGTGAACTCGTATGGACGAATCGGTTCAAACTTGATGCCCGCCCGACGCTCCACTTCTGCTTTAAAGGTCTCAACGCCAACGCGCTCCAGGGTGTATTTGGTTTTCGCATTTTTACGGTCGGTACGGTTGCCCCAGTCGCGCTGGGTCGTCACCACCGCTTCCGCTACCGCCAGGGTATGCTCCAGCGGCAGATAGCCAAACTCGCTCGCCGTACGAGCGTAGGTTTTCTTATTGCCGTGCTCAATCGATAAACCGCCGCCCACCAGCAGATTAAAGCCCACCAGCTTGCCGTTTTCAGCAATAGCCACGAAGTTCATATCGTTCGCGTGCAGATCGATATCGTTCTGCGGCGGGATCACCACGGTCGTTTTGAACTTACGCGGCAGATAGGTCTGGCCGAGGATCGGTTCTTCATCGGTGGTGGCGACTTTCTTTTGATCCAGCCAGATCTCGGCATAGGCGCGAGTGCGCGGCAGCAGGTGCTCGGAGATCTTCTTCGCCCATTCATAAGCTTCGGCGTGCAGCTGAGACTCGTTCGGGTTGGACGTACAGAGCACGTTACGGTTCATGTCATTAGCGGTGGCCAACGCATCCAGTCCGACCGAATGCAGCATCTGGTGTACCGGCTTGACGTTCTTCTTCAGAATGCCGTGAAACTGGAAGGTCTGACGGTTGGTCAGACGGATACTGCCGTAGATGGTGTTATCGGCGGCGAATTTATCGATCGCCTGCCACTGTTTGGTGGTGATCACCCCGCCCGGCAGGCGGCAGCGCAGCAGCATCGCGTGACGCGGCTCCAGCTTCTGCGCCGCACGTTCGGCGCGGATATCGCGGTCATCCTGCTGATACATACCGTGAAAACGGATCAGCAGAAAGTTATCGCCTTTAAAACCGCCGGTCAGGCCGTCATTCAAATCTTCCGCAATGGTGCCGCGCAGGTAGTTGCTTTCGAGCTTCATGCGCTCGGCGTCAGTCAGTTTACCTTCGACCACCAGCGGGCCTGGATGTTTTTCGCTCATTAGTAGACATCTCGCTGATAACGGCGCTCTACGCGCAGCTCACTTAAAAATTCGTCCGCCGCTTCGGCGTCCATCGCGCCGTATTCGGCAATCACTTCCAGTAACGTCTGCTCAACGTCTTTTGCCATACGATTGGCATCGCCGCAGACATAAATATGGGCACCGTCGTTAATCCAGCGCCACAGTTCGGCTCCCTGCTCGCGCAGTTTGTCCTGAACGTAGACTTTTTGTTGTTGATCGCGGGACCAGGCCAGGTCGATGCGGCTCAGCACGCCTTCTTTGACGTAGCTCTGCCACTCCACCTGATAGAGGAAATCTTCAGTAAAGTGCGGGTTGCCGAAGAACAACCAGTTCTTACCCTCTGCGCCTTCCGCCGCGCGCTGCTGCATAAACGCGCGGAAAGGCGCGATGCCGGTACCGGGACCAATCATGATCACCGGCGTTTCCGGGTTCGCAGGCAAACGGAAGTTATCGTTATGCTCGATAAAAACGCGAACTTCGCCGTCTTCTTCGACGCGGTCGGCCAGGAAACTGGAAGCGCCGCCGGCACGAGCGCGACCTTCAATATCATAACGCACTACGCCAACGGTGACGTGGACTTCGCTTTCCACTTCCGCCTGCGAAGAGGCGATCGAGTAGAGCCGCGGCGTCAACGGGCGCAGCAGGTCAACCAGCGCCTGGGCATCCAGCTGCGCCGGCGAGAAACGCACCATGTCGACGATCGGCGTGGTTGCGGCGTAGTGCTGGAGCTGTGCCTTATCGCCCACCAGCGGCAGTAAAGACTCGCTGCGGGTTAAGGTGGCGTAGTTTTCCACGATATTGCCGGTGTTGACCGTCAGCTCAAAATGCCATTCCAGCGCTTCAGCAAGCGGTAGCGTTTTGCCGTCGACCGTGACCGGTTCCGTACCTGTTAGCCAGAGCAGCTCCACCAGCTCCTTCACCAGCGCCGGATCGTTCTGATACCAGACACCCAGCGCATCGCCCGGCTGATAGCGCAGGCCGGAGTCGCCGAGGTCGATTTCAATATGGCGCACATCCTTTTCTGAATCACGGCCGGTGATTTTCTGATTCACCGCCAGCGTCGCAGTCAGCGGCGCCTCTTTGGTATACGGGCTGGTGTGGATTTCATTCACCGCCCCGCTGGTAACCAGCTGAGACGGAGAAGCAGCAGGCGCGCGCGCTTTCAGCACCTCAACCACGCGGGCGCGCCATTCGGCAGCGGCGGTCTGATACTCCACATCAGCGTCAACCCGATCCAGCAGGCGTTCACCGCCCAGCTCGGCCAGCTTGTTATCAAAATCCTTGCCGGACTGGCAGAAGAATTCATAGGAGGTATCACCGAGGCCAAACACGGCAAATGCCGTATCGGTTAGCTTGGGCGCTTTCTTCGAGAACAGGAACTTATGCAGTGCGACGGCTTCTTCCGGCGGCTCACCTTCGCCTTGTGTTGACGTCACGACGACCAGCAGTTTTTCGGTGGCAATTTGTTTAAATTTATAGTCGCCTGCGTTAATCAGCTTCACATTCAGCTGCGCCGCCTGTAGATCGTCACGCAGCGCTTCAGCGATGCGGCGGGCATTGCCGGTTTGCGAGGCCGAAATCAGCGTGATGGACGGCACTTCAGCCGCCTGGGCTGGCGCAACAACCGCCGCGCCGGGCTGCTGATTCAGCATCCCCCAAAAATAGCCGGAAACCCAGGCTAGCTGGGTAGGCGTGAAGTCAGTCGTGGCCGCCTGAAGGCGCGCCATTTGCTCCGGACTCAGCGGTAGCAAATTGGAAGGTGGGGCCTGTGTCGTCATGCGTCGTTATGTTCCAGTAAGCAAAGCTGTGATTCACGCCCTGTCAGCGTGATAAAACAGAAGAGAATAGAAGGTTAACGGCGCAGATAGTAACAATTAAAGAAGGGATGGAAATAACAAATAACCAAATGGACTAACCTGTTTTGGTTATAGTTATTAACAACAAAATCGATTAAATAAGCTGCTGTAATATAAAGATATAATTCCCATAAACCGCATGGATATGTCCATTTTGTGTTCAGGACCGTTTTAGTTAATGATAAAAAATGTACTTTCCGGTACCCTACGGCGGTTTTTTTGCCATATTGAGAATAAAAGATGTCCACCACGCTGTTTAAAGATTTCACTTTCGAAGCCGCTCACCGCCTGCCGCACGTACCGGAAGGCCACAAGTGCGGACGCCTGCACGGTCACTCTTTTATGGTACGCCTGGAGATTACCGGTGAAGTCGATCCCCATACCGGGTGGATCATGGATTTCGCCGAGCTGAAAGCCGCATTCAAACCCACCTACGATCGCCTGGATCACTACTATCTGAACGATATTCCGGGACTTTCCAATCCTACCAGCGAAGTCCTGGCAAAATGGATCTGGGAGCAGATGAAGCCTTTGGTTCCGCTACTCAGCGCGGTGATGATCAAAGAAACCTGCACGGCGGGCTGCGTCTATCGCGGCGAGTGATCCCTTTCGCCATCGCGTAGGTCGCCTGTTAGCGGCGCGATGGCCTTTTCACCTCTCGCCGTTTCCCGCCTCGCCTGGGCTAGTTCGCGGCTAGCGCACCAGATAACCGCCATCTACCGCCAGGATATGGCCATTCACGTAATCCGAGGCCCGGCTGGCCAGGAAGACGACTGCGCCCATCAGATCCTGCGCCTCACCCCAGCGGCCGGCCGGAATATGCGCCAGGACGCGCCTGTTTTCCTTAGGCGTGTTGCGGACGATCGCCGTCATGTCGGTCTCATAATAGCCGGGGGCAATACCGTTAACCTGAATGTTATATGGAGCGAGCTCTTCACAATAGGCTTTGGTTAACCCCGCGAGGGCATGTTTGGTTGCTGCATAAGCCGGCGACCAGCTGCCGCCTAAATAAGAAAACACCGAACAGATATTGATAATTTTGCCACAGCGGCGGGGAACCATTATTTTCGCCGCCTCATGGCTGAGCTCGAAAGCCGCCGTCAGGTTGGTCTCAATCATCGGGTCCCAGTCGGCGCGGCCAAAGCGCAGGACCTTATTCAAACGACAAATACCGGCATTGTTCACCAGGATATCGACCGTGCCGAAACGCTGGCAGCAGGCGGCGATAATGCGCTGCGGCATGCCGTTGTCGGTAATATTCGCCAGCATGAACTCCACTTCAGCGCCCTGCTGCTCAATGCGTTCACGGATTTGCGCATTATCGACGCGTCGTCCGGGAATAAACAGATTGGCTCCCGCCGTGGCCAGAGCAAGGGCAAGAGCCTGCCCCAGTCCGCTATTCCCCCCGGTGACAATGGCGGTTTTCCCTTTGAGGGAGAAGAACTCCATAGAAAAAGCATGGGATGGCTCAATTGGCTGCATGTTTAACTCGATCCTTAAGTCAACATATCGACAGCGCGCCGGGGCGGCTGATGTACGAATCGATTATACCACCGCAGGTATGAGCGGGAATCTTAACTACTACGCTGAAGCGAGGGGGCTTGATGAATTCATATATGAATAAAGTGCTTGCCGGACAGCTATCAGCCAGCCCGGCAAAAAAGGAGGGATCAGGCGATGTTCAGATACTTATGCGTCTGCATAGATAAACGCCAGTTGCGCGCGATGCAGGTTTCGATGCACAGGCGCGTCGCGTCCTCTTTCTGGCTAATTGGCTGCAGCGCGATGATGCGCGGCTTGTCGTCAGCCAGCGTCTCCAGCAGTTCATCGAGCGCTTCGATATCGCGCACGCGTCCAACAGGATGTTTTATTTCATCAGCTCGCTGCAGCGCCTGAGAAAGGACATCATAGCCGCCGCGCATATTCACCTTCGGCGATACCGTCACCCAGGTATGAGGCGTACAGCGAACTTCGTGAGTGCCGCTGGTTTCAATCTGGCAGCTAAAGCCGTTTTGCTCCAGCAGCAAGGTCAGCGGCGTTAAATCATGAATACAGGGTTCGCCGCCGGTAATCACCACGTGACGAGCAGTCCAGCCCTGACGCCCGATGATGGCCAGCAGATCTTCGCTACTTGCCGGGCCCCATTTATCGCTCTCTTTGGTTTTTGCCAGAATGCTGAACAGAGAGACTTCTCGATCGGCAAGTTTATCCCAGGTATGTTTGGTATCGCACCAGGCGCAACCAACCGGGCATCCCTGTAAACGAATAAAAATGGCGGGAACGCCGGTGAAGTAACCTTCGCCTTGCAAGGTCTGGAACATCTCGTTAATCGGGTACTGCATAATCATCTCTGTATTGGGTTAAGAGCGCGCATTATCGCAGATTTACTCGCGCAGATCTTGTCCTGCGCTGCGCCGCGTGGTGGGTAAGCCTAATCCTTATTGATAAACGTCCGTCAGTTGGTCGATATCCCTATCCAGGGGCGGCTGATTTAACTAGCCTGATAATAATAAGGCTACTATTAAACGGCATAGCAGAAATTTTTGGTGTAACAAAACATGTATCACCCTGAAAGCCAAAAATAAAAATAACAAATTTAAAAATAATAAATTTCAATGATGTACAAATGGATACACGAAATAATGAATTTATTGCCATAGCGAAGGGTCAAATTCGATCCACGACGTAAAACAACCTTAAAATAACCTTAATAAACCGTACGTTATGATCTTCACCCATTTAATATCCGTTTAATTTTTCGCGCCTAGAATCCAGTCAACCAACCATAATGAGACTGCATTCATGAATACATTATTAATTACTGGCGCGACCGGATTTCTCGGTGGAGCAGTGTTAGAAAGCATTCTGAATAAAAAGAATGCGCCTAATCTATTACTGTTAGTTCGTGCAGATAATAGTGTAGCTGCCGTAGAGCGGGTAAAGGAAAATCTGCGAAAATTCAATATTAGCGAAGAGAGACTAACGGCCCTGACGCCAGGCAACATTCTGCTGGGGGATCTGGCCAATCCGCAGCCCTTTCTCGACGACCCGCGCCTGAATCAGGTTACCCACGTGCTCAACTGCGCTGCCGTCGCCTCATTTGGTAACAACCCGCTTATCTGGAAGGTCAACGTCGAAGGTACGCTGCAGTTTGCCCGGCGGATGGCTCAGGTCAGCCGCCTTGAGCGCTTTCTGCACGTCGGCACCGCGATGTCCTGCTCGCCAGATCCCGATTCTCTGGTAGCGGAAAGCACAGCGTTTCGTGAACGCGCTGCGCATCTGGTCGAGTACACGCACTCTAAATCAATGATTGAGCGTCTCATGCGGCAGGAATGCTCAACCCTACCGCTGGCGATCGCCCGTCCCTCTATTGTTGTTGGCCACACTCATCACGGCTGTCAGCCCTCCAGCAGTATTTTCTGGGTATTCAGCATGGGGCTGATGCTGCAAAAATTTATGTGTTCGATGGAAGACCGCATTGATGTGATCCCCGTCGATTACTGTGCCGATGCGCTGCTGATGCTGCTTGTCAGCCCGCTGGCGCGCGGAGAAGTGGTGCATATTTCTGCGGGGGAAGAAAACAGCGTAAGGTTTGCGGATATCGATAACGCAATGGCCTCCGCCCTCGAACAGGCGCCGGTCGGCGATAAATACGCGCAGGTCAGCTATGAAACGCTGGTCAAAATGCGTCGTGAGCTGAAGGCTATTTTTGGCCCCTGCAACGAACGGCTGATGCTAAAAGCCATGCGCCTTTACGGCGCCTTCGCCACGCTCAACGTACGATTCAGCAACGACAAGCTGCTCAGCATGGGTATGCCAAAACCGCCGCGCTTTACCGATTACATTGACCGCTGCGTACAGACCACGCGCGGGCTTTCTATCCCGCAGCAAATGGCGGTAGATTTTAAGTAGCCACTTTTGTAGAGATAAAAAAAGCCAGCCCGTAGGCTGGCTTTTTCATATCAGATTAAGACAGGCTTATGCCTGACCTTTGATCTCTTTACGACCGTTGTACGGCGCTTTTTCACCCAGCGCTTCTTCGATACGAATCAGCTGGTTGTATTTAGCAACGCGGTCAGAACGGCTCATAGAACCAGTTTTGATCTGGCCTGCAGCGGTACCAACAGCCAGGTCAGCAATGGTAGCGTCTTCAGTTTCGCCAGAACGGTGAGAGATAACGGCAGTGTAGCCAGCGTCTTTCGCCATTTTGATCGCAGCCAGAGTTTCGGTCAGAGAACCGATCTGGTTGAATTTGATCAGGATGGAGTTAACGATGCCTTTCTCGATACCTTCTTTCAGGATCTTGGTGTTGGTTACGAACAGATCGTCACCAACCAGCTGGATTTTGTCGCCCAGTACTTTAGTCTGGTATGCGAAACCGTCCCAATCAGATTCGTCCAGACCGTCTTCGATAGAAACGATCGGGTACTGTTTGGTCAGCTCTTCCAGGAAGTGAGTGAACTCTTCGGAAGTGAACGCTTTGTTGCCTTCGCCGGCCAGAACGTATTTACCGTCTTTGTAGAATTCAGAAGCCGCGCAGTCCATCGCCAGAGTGATGTCTTTGCCCAGCTCGTAGCCAGCGGCTTTAACGGCTTCAGCGATAACAGCCAGCGCTTCAGCGTTGGAACCCAGGTTCGGCGCGTAGCCACCTTCGTCACCAACAGCAGTGTTCATGCCTTTAGCTTTCAGAACCTTAGCCAGGTTGTGGAACACTTCAGAACCCATACGTACGGCTTCTTTCAGGGATTTAGCGCCTACCGGCTGAATCATAAATTCCTGGATGTCGACGTTGTTGTCAGCGTGCTCGCCGCCGTTGATGATGTTCATCATCGGAACCGGCATGGAGTATTTGCCCGGAGTGCCGTTCAGCTCAGCGATGTGCTCGTACAGCGGCTGACCTTTAGAAGCAGCGGCAGCTTTGGCGTTAGCCAGAGAGACGGCCAGGATAGCGTTCGCACCGAAGTTAGATTTGTTTTCAGTACCGTCCAGGTCGATCATGATTTTGTCGATGCCAGCCTGATCTTTGGCATCTTTGCCCAGGATTGCCTGAGCGATCGGGCCGTTTACCGCAGCAACAGCTTTCAGTACGCCTTTACCCATGAAACGGGATTTGTCGCCATCGCGCAGTTCCAGCGCTTCGCGGGAGCCAGTAGAAGCACCTGACGGAGCAGCTGCCATACCGACGAAACCACCTTCCAGGTGTACTTCGGCTTCAACAGTCGGGTTACCACGGGAGTCGATGATTTCACGACCGATGACTTTAACGATTTTGGACATTAGGTTTTCCTCAGTACAAGTTAAACTAAAACTCCAGACAAACAATGCACCCGGATGGGTGCATTGCCGTTCTAACTCTTTTACTTCGCCTGACGCTTCTGGTACTCGCCAGCGGCTTTCACAAAGCCGGCAAACAGCGGGTGACCATCACGCGGCGTCGAAGTAAACTCCGGATGGAACTGACAGGCGACGAACCACGGATGGTTAGGCACCTCGATGATCTCGACCAACTGATCATCCCCGGAACGGCCCGCAATGCGCAGGCCCGCATTTTCAATCGGCTTCAACAGCATGTTGTTGACTTCGTAGCGGTGACGATGGCGCTCAGTAATGGTTGGTTCGCCATACAGCTGGCGCACCAGGCTATCTTCAGCCAGCTGGCACTGCTGTGCGCCGAGGCGCATCGTGCCGCCGAGATCGCTCTTATCAGAGCGAACTTCGACATTACCGTCTTCATCACGCCATTCGGTAATCAGGGCCACGACCGGGTACTTACAGTCTGGCACAAATTCCGTTGAGTTGGCGTTTTCCATCCCCGCTACGTTGCGCGCAAACTCAATCAGCGCAACCTGCATACCCAGGCAAATACCCAGATATGGAATGTTGTTTTCACGCGCATAGCGCGCGGTAGCGATCTTACCTTCGACGCCGCGATAGCCGAAGCCGCCAGGAATCAGGATAGCGTCTAAATTCTTCAGAATTTCGACGCCGCGCGTTTCCACATCCTGCGAATCAATCAGCTTGATGTTGACGGTAACGCGATTTTTCAGACCGCCGTGTTTCAGCGCTTCAATCACTGATTTATAGGCATCCGGCAGTTCAATGTACTTGCCGACCATACCGATAGTGACTTCGCCTGCCGGGTTCGCTTCTTCGTAGATAACCTGTTCCCATTCGGCCAGGTTCGCTTCCGGACAGTTTAAGCTGAATCGTTTACAAATATAATCGTCCAGCCCCTGAGATTTCAACAGGCCCGGAATTTTATAAATGGAATCGACGTCTTTCATCGAAATAACGGCTTTTTCTGGCACATTGCAGAACAAAGCAATTTTGGCGCGTTCGTTCGCCGGAATGGCGCGATCGGAGCGGCAAACCAGAATGTCTGGCTGAATACCGATGGAGAGCAGCTCTTTTACGGAGTGCTGGGTCGGTTTGGTTTTGACTTCGCCCGCGGCGGCCATGTACGGCACCAGGGTCAAATGCATAAACAGGGCGTTTTCACGACCGATATCCACCGCCAGCTGCCGAATCGCTTCAAGGAACGGCAGCGACTCGATATCGCCTACGGTACCGCCGATTTCAACCAGCACCACATCATGACCTTCGCCGCCCGCCAGCACGCGCTCTTTAATCGCGTTGGTAATGTGCGGGATCACCTGCACGGTCGCGCCCAGATAGTCGCCACGACGCTCTTTGCGCAGGACATCAGAGTAGATACGGCCGGTAGTGAAGTTGTTGCGACGAGTCATCTTGGTGCGAATGAAGCGCTCGTAGTGACCTAAGTCCAGATCGGTTTCAGCGCCGTCTTCGGTAACGAACACTTCCCCGTGTTGGATTGGGCTCATGGTACCCGGATCGACGTTAATGTACGGATCCAGTTTCATCATGGTCACGTTAAGCCCACGGGCTTCAAGAATGGCTGCGAGGGAAGCTGCGGCAATGCCTTTACCCAGAGAGGATACGACCCCGCCGGTCACAAAAATATAGTTCGTTGTCATGCTGAACCTGAGAAGTTAGGTTTAAAAGACGATGGAATAACCAGGACGGGAAAGCAGTATACCCGATCATGACTGACGCCACAAACTTTCATTATCCCTCCTTTTCATCAGGCCCACACAAACGCGGGGAGTGAGAAAATAGCCGCTTTTGGCGAAATGTTTTTGACGTAAATCAAGCGCTTGTTATTTAAAAAATCACACAAATAGCGCTTGATCACGAAAACTCTTTAGAGATCAGTTTCCTGGCGTTTTACTTCCTGCCACACCTGCTCCATAGTATCGAGGTCGACGCCGGTCATTTCCAGGCCGCGCGCGGCGACAATCCGCTCAATTTCACGGAAGCGACGTTCAAATTTGAGATTGGCTTTTTGCAACGCAACCTCGGCTTTGACGCCTAAATGGCGGGATAAATTGACCGTTGCAAACAGCAGGTCGCCAACTTCCTCCTCCAGTTTAGCTTCATCCACCACGGCCTGCTGCGCTTCATGCATCACTTCATCTATTTCTTCATGAACTTTATCCAGCACCGGTCCGAGAGAGGTCCAGTCAAAACCCACCGCCGAGCAGCGTTTTTGGATTTTATGCGCGCGCATCAACGCCGGAAGGCTATGCGGAATATCGTCCAGCGCGGAGTGCTGGGACTTTTCCGCTCGCTCAGCGCTTTTGATCTGCTCCCAGCGGGCCAGCGCTTCGCTGCTGCTACCGGCGGAGGCATCGCCGAAAATATGCGGGTGGCGGCGCTCAAGCTTGTCGCTGATAGCGGCGCAGATATCGCTGAAATCAAAGCGCCCCTCTTCCTGCGCCATTTGAGCGTAGAAGACAACCTGGAACAGCAGATCGCCCAACTCGCCGCGCAAATCGTCAAAATCTTCGCGGAAGATGGCGTCGAGCACTTCATAGGTTTCTTCAAGCGTATAGGGAGCGATGGTGGCAAACGTCTGCTCTTTGTCCCACGGACAGCCGTTTTCCGGATCGCGTAGCCGCTGCATAATGCCGAGCAGCCGTTCCATCTCATTATTTGCCTTCATAGTTATTGATCCTGCACTTTTCATCATTTCAGTCACGCCATTCGCGTTTCGGTTTTGGCAAGCCGCCGCGTATTACAAAATACATAAACTATGCCGTGCAGCACGATAAATACCAACGCCAGCATGCGCACCGGGTCGTCAATATAGCGGATTTGCGACGAAAGCATGTTAAAAGGAAACTCCCCTTTCACCGTCACGCAAAGCTGCACAAACATGGCAAGGGCATTTGCAGCGCGGCATATCAGGTGTGAACTCAAGGATCCGTCTGGCGAATAAACGATAAAAAACAGCCAGATTTGCACAGCGATCAGCGTGAGGGATGAGAGGAGATAAAGAATAAAGAAACTTAAGCTCAAATCCATTGAAGCCTATCCAGTAAGCCAGCGCCCGTCGGGGAGCTCCATGGCTATCAGGGTAAAAACGCAGCTGTTAGCTGAGCTGCGTTTTTACCGTTTTCCTTTTACCCGCCGTGCAGGCGACGGGCGTCGATGACGTCCGGAACCTGATTCAGCTTGCCAAGTACCCGGCCCAGAACCTGCAGGTTGTAGATCTCAATGGTCATATCGATGGTTGCCATCTGCTGCTTCGTATCGCTGCGGCTGGCAACGCCCAGCACGTTGACCTTCTCATTGGCGAGAATAGTAGTGATATCGCGCAGCAGGCCGCTACGATCGTTGGCCTGGACCCGCACCACCAGCGAGTAGCCCGCCGAGTAGCTCTCTCCCCACACTGCGTCAACGATGCGCTCCGGAGCATGAGACTGTAGCTCCGCGAGCTGATCGCAATCCGCCCGGTGCACCGAGATCCCTCGGCCCTGGGTGATAAAGCCCACAATCTCGTCGCCGGGGATCGGCTGGCAGCAGCGCGCAATGTGGTGCATCAGATTGCCGACGCCTTCCACCACCACGCGACCATTGTCTTTGCTGCGATTCTGCGGAGTATAGGTTTTCTGCTGCAGCTGCTTAAGTGCCGCCGCATCCTGCTCCGCCGCGCTGGGCTTATTAAACTGCGCCTGCAGGAAATTAACCATCTGGTTGAGGCGAATATCGCCACCGCCAATCGCCGCCAGCAGTTCGTCCTGCTCATTAAAGTTGTAGCGCGGCAGCAGATACTTTTCCGCATCCTTCAGGCTGATGCCCAGATGCTCCAGCTCATCATCGAGGATCTGCCGTCCGGCAAGAATATTCTTGTCGCGATCCTGCTTGCGGAACCAGGCATGAATTTTGGAACGCCCGCGGCTGGTAGTGACGTAGCCAAGGTTCGGATTCAGCCAGTCACGGCTTGGGTTAGGCTGTTTTTGAGTGATGATTTCAATCTGATCACCCATCTGCAGCTGATAGGTGAACGGCACAATACGTCCGCTGATTTTCGCCCCGATGCAGCGGTGACCGACATCGCTGTGAATATGGTAGGCAAAATCGAGCGGAGTCGAACCCGAAGGTAAATCCACTACGTCACCCTTCGGCGTAAAGACATAAACCCGGTCGTCAAAGACCTGGCTACGCACTTCATCCAGCATCTCGCCGGAATCGGCCATCTCTTCCTGCCAGGCGATCAGTTTACGCAGCCATGCAATGCGATCTTCATAGCCGCGTCCGCCGCTGGCCCCCGCGCTGGCGCCCTCTTTGTACTTCCAGTGCGCAGCCACGCCCAGCTCGGCATCTTCATGCATCTGGCGGGTACGGATCTGAATTTCGATCGTCTTGCCGCCGGGACCAAGCACGACGGTATGAATGGACTGGTAGCCATTGGGCTTAGGGTTGGCGACGTAATCATCAAACTCATCCGGCAGATGGCGGTAGTGAGTATGCACTATCCCCAGCGCGGCATAGCAGTCCTGCAGGCGCTCGGCGACAATCCGCACCGCCCGCACGTCAAACAGCTCGTCGAAAGCGAGATGTTTTTTCTGCATTTTGCGCCAGATGCTATAGATATGCTTAGGACGACCGTAAACCTCAGCCTTGACGCCCTCGGTTTTCATTTCCGTGCGTAAGTGGCTGACGAACTCGTCAATGTAATGTTCACGATCGATGCGCCGCTCGTGCAACAGCTTAGCGATGCGTTTATATTCCGCCGGGTGCAGATAGCGGAAGCAGTAATCTTCAAGCTCCCACTTAAGCTGGCCGATCCCCAGACGGTTGGCCAGCGGCGCGTAAATATTGGTGCACTCTTTCGCCGCCAGCACGCGCTCATCTTCCGGCGCATCTTTCACTTCACGCAGATGGGCAATACGCTCGGCGATTTTAATCACCACGCAGCGGAAGTCATCA
Source organism: Klebsiella sp. CN_Kp100 (assembly GCF_040065315.1). Classification (NCBI taxonomy): domain Bacteria; kingdom Pseudomonadati; phylum Pseudomonadota; class Gammaproteobacteria; order Enterobacterales; family Enterobacteriaceae; genus Klebsiella; species Klebsiella sp. CN_Kp100. The sequence continues at coordinate 293,352 of NZ_JBEAIJ010000001.1, read as the reverse complement.
ACCATCGCCAGCAGCATGCGGCGAATGTTGTCCACCTGTTCAGAGGAGACCGAATCCGTATGGGTGGCTTTAAGCTGACGTATCGCGGCCATATCCCGCACGCCGTGGATCAGGGTGACGACGGATTTCCCGACGCTCTCCTGCATGATTTCTTCGCTGACGACGTTGCCATCCGCCAGCGGGAATAGCATCGCCGCTCGCAGCGTATCGATGTCCATACTGAGCATGGAGAGAATTTCTACCATCTCCACGCCGCGCCATAGCAGGAGATCGGCCTGCGGGTGTCCCTGCGTTTTCTCTCGACAATAATCCCAGGTTTCGGCTAAGCGTTCACACGACTGCTGGCTGGAAATTCCCAGACTCGCGATCCATTTCTTCGGGTCAAATTCACCAGCTTTATTTAAATGTGCACTTCTTACCGCAACCATTGTCCTCTCCTTAAGGGACCGCCTGCCGAAGTCGGCAAGCCTCAACTTTTACACTTCATCCTTCAAACCGCATCAACGTTGGCGTTCGTCTTTTATCTCAGTCGCCTGCGCCTGTGGATGCCGCTGCACTGCGATTTGAATGATTCTTGTGCTCAAACAACACCATTGATTCCAGATGACCGGTATGCGGGAACATATCCAGCATCGCCAGGCGTTGAATGGTATATCCCGCCTGCAATAAAACGTCGCTATCGCGCGCCAGAGTCGCCGGATTACAAGAAACATACACCACCCGACGCGGCGCTAATTTTATTATATGTAACATAACGCCCGCCGCACCGGCGCGCGCCGGGTCGAGCAGAACTTTATCAAAACCGTGCTTCGCCCACGCCTGGCGGGTGACGTCCTCTTCAAGATTTTCATGAAAGAACGTCACATTATGCAACGCGTTCAGCGCCGCGTTTTCTTGCCCCTTCGCCACCAGCGCCGGAACACCTTCAACCCCCACGACCTGCGCCGCGCGCTTTGCCAGCGGCAGGGTAAAGTTGCCCATGCCGCAAAAGAGATCCAGCACGCGATCCTGAGGCTGGATATCCAGCCATTCCAGCGCCGTATGCACCATGAGCTGGTTTACGCCGTCGTTGACCTGAATAAAGTCGCGCGGACTGAACACTAAGCGTAGACCGTCGGACGTATACCAGGGCGCTTCCCCGCGAATCTGTTCCAGTATCTCGCTTTGCGGGGCGAGATACAGTGAAAGACCGTGAGATTGCGAAAAACGTTCCAGCTTTTCTTTATCTGCAGCCGGAAGGGCCGCGGTATGGCGTAAAACCATCAGCGGGCCGTTGTCAGCCTGCACCAGCTCCACGTGGCCAAGCTGACGCAGCGATTGCAATCCGCTGAGACATTCTCGTACCGCGGGCAGTAGCGCACCAAGAGTGGGCACCAAAACAGGGCACTGCACCACATCAACAATTTCGCTGGAGTTGGCCTTCCGGAAGCCTATCTGTAATTGTTGGGTCTTTGGCTGATAATTCAAGCTCAGACGCGCCCGGCGGCGATAGCCCCACGGCGAAGCGGCTATAATGTCATCAACCTCGCGCTTCATTAACCGCGCGAGGGCGGCGCGTTTGCTCTGCTGCTGCAGCTCAACGCTGGCGTGCTGCTGCTGACATCCGCCGCAGATACCAAAATGCGGACAGCGCGGCGCCTGCCGCTGCGGGCTGTCGCTAAGACGGCGTTTAACCTGCGCGCGGGCATACTGTTTTTTATCCTCGACCAGGACCACTTCGGCCTGCTCCTGCGGTAATAAACCGCTAACAAACAGCGCCTTACCCTGGTGACGCGCAACGCCCTGCCCAAAGGGATCAAGGTCATTTACTGTAACGGTTATGATCTGGCGCGTCGTCACACGCCGTTTTGCAGAGTAGAATTGCGCCATCGTAGAGATTTGTCTCAATTAAATATACTGACTCTATACACGAGTTCTTTCAGGGTGAGCCAGCGTAACCAATGCCTCAGCAGCCTGTAAGGATGATGTATATATTCTCCCATAATGGAACCGCATGACCAACTACAGCCTTCGTGCCCGCATGATGATTCTTATTCTGGCGCCAACCGTTCTGATCGGTCTGCTGCTCAGTATATTCTTCGTCGCACACCGCTATAACGACCTACAGCGCCAGCTGGAAGATGCCGGAGCCAGTATCATCGAACCGCTGGCGGTCTCCAGTGAATATGGCATGAATTTGCAAAACCGCGAGTCAATCGGGCAGCTGATCAGCGTGCTGCATCGCCGCCATTCCGATATTGTGCGCGCCATTTCCATCTATGACTCGCACAACAGGCTGTTTGTCACCTCCAACTTTCAGCTCGATCCCGGCGAACTTCAGCTACCAAAAGGGGCGCCTTTTCCCCGCCGTTTAAGCGTGATTCGTCACGGCGATTTGATGATTTTGCGCACCCCAATTATTTCAGAAAGCTATTCACCGGATGAATCACCGGGAAGCGATGCCAAGATGCCGGACAATATGCTGGGCTACGTGGCGCTGGAGCTGGATCTCAAATCGGTGCGGCTGCAGCAGTACAAAGAGATCTTCATCTCCAGCGTGATGATGCTGTTCTGCATCGGCATCGCGCTGATCTTCGGCTGGCGACTGATGCGCGACGTGACCGGGCCGATTCGCAACATGGTGAATACCGTTGACCGCATCCGCCGGGGCCAGCTTGATAGCCGCGTGGAAGGTTTTATGCTCGGCGAACTGGATATGCTGAAAAACGGGATCAACTCCATGGCGATGTCGCTGGCGGCGTATCATGAAGAGATGCAGCATAACGTCGATCAGGCCACCTCCGACCTGCGTGAAACGCTTGAACAGATGGAAATCCAGAACGTTGAGCTGGACCTGGCGAAAAAACGCGCGCAGGAAGCGGCGCGAATCAAATCCGAATTCCTCGCCAATATGTCCCACGAGCTGCGCACTCCGCTTAACGGCGTCATTGGCTTTACCCGCCTGACGCTGAAAACCGATTTAAATACCACCCAACGCGATCATCTGACCACTATTGAGCGTTCAGCGAACAATCTGCTGGCCATCATTAATGATGTTCTGGACTTCTCTAAGCTCGAAGCCGGGAAGCTCATTCTGGAGAGCATTCCGTTCCTGCTGCGAAATTCGCTCGACGAGGTGGTCACGCTGTTGGCGCATTCGGCGCACGATAAGGGGCTGGAGCTGACCCTGAACATCAAAAACGATGTGCCGGATAACGTGATTGGTGACCCGCTGCGCCTGCAGCAAATTATTACTAACCTGATGGGCAACGCCATTAAGTTCACCGAACATGGCAACATTGACGTGCTGGTGGAACAGCGCGCTATCAGCAATTCAAGAGTGCAAATCGAAGTTCAGATCCACGATACCGGCATCGGTATTCCCGAGCGCGACCAGTCGCGTCTGTTTCAGGCTTTCCGCCAGGCAGACGCCAGTATTTCCCGTCGCCACGGCGGAACCGGGCTGGGGCTGGTTATCACCCAGCGGCTGGTAAAAGAGATGGGCGGCGATATTTCCTTCCATAGCCAGCCTAATCGCGGCTCGACGTTCTGGTTCCATATCAGCCTCGATCTCAACCCTAACGCGGTACCCGACAGTGTACCGACCCAATGTCTGGCGGGTAAAAAGCTGGCCTACATTGAGGCTAACGCAGCGGCGGCGCAGTGCACCATGGAGCTGCTGGCGACAACGCCGCTGGAGGTGGTCTACAGTCCGACGATGACTGCCCTACCGGATGCCCATTACGATATCCTGCTGGCGGGCATTCCGGTGTCGATACGCGATCTGAACCAGCATCGCGATAAGCTGGCCAGAGCCCGTAAGCTTGCCGATCATCTGCTGCTGGCGCTACCGTGCCACGCCCAGGTGAGCGCCGAAACGCTTAAACACGACGGTATCGCAGCCTGTCTGCTTAAGCCCCTGACCTCAACGCGCTTGCTTCCGGCGCTGACGGCCACCTGCCAGACCCAGCCGACGCTCCTGCTGCCGCGCTCCGGTAGTACAAAGCTGCCCATGACGGTAATGGCCGTCGATGACAATCCGGCGAATCTTAAGCTCATCGGCGCTCTGCTTGAAGATTTAGTCCAGCATGTCATCCTCTGCGACAGCGGCCAGAACGCCGTTGAACGAGCCAGAGAAATGCAGCAGGATCTGATTCTGATGGATATTCAAATGCCGGAAATGGACGGCATCCGCGCCTGCGAATTGATCCATCAGCTCCCTCATCAACAGCAAACGCCGGTGATCGCCGTGACGGCCCATGCTCTGGAAGGGCAGCGAGAGAAATTGCTCAGCGCGGGGATGAACGATTATCTGGCGAAGCCCATTGAGGAAGATAAGCTCTACAATCTGCTGCTGCGCTACCAGCCGGGACAGGCCGCTGCGCCGCAGGCCGCGGCGGAGCCGGTTGACCTACCGGTTAACCATGACATCACCCTAGACTGGCAGCTGGCGCTACGCCAGGCGGCGATGAAACCGGATCTGGCGCGGGAAATGCTGCAGATGCTGCTCGCTTTTATGCCGGAAGTGCGTAACAAGGTGGAAGAACAGCTGGTGGGAGAGCAGCCGGAAGGCCTGCTGGATCTCATTCATAAGCTGCACGGCAGCTGTAGCTATAGCGGCGTGCCGCGCCTGAAGAAACTCTGCCACACTCTCGAGAGCCAGCTGCGCGCGGGCACCGCCGCCGAGGAGCTGGAGCCGGAGCTTCTGGAACTGCTGGATGAAATGGACAACGTCGCGCGGGAAGCCTGTAAGCTTCAGGGAATCTAAAACGCCTGCCCCGGCTCGCGCACTGCGACCGGGGAAGAATCTATAATACCTGGCCCATTTTCAGCACAGCGGCGACGTTTCTCGCCGTCATGCGCACATTTTCGGCGGCATTTTCCAGCGCCTCATCCAGGGTGCAAATGGAATAAATAACGCTGAATACCGCATCCAGCCCGTGCTCATGGACTACGCCGACGTCCGCCGTCAGGCTCCCGGCAATCGCGATAACCGGCAGATTATAGCGTTTTGCCACCCGCGCCACGCCAACCGGCACTTTGCCGTGAATCGTCTGGCTGTCGATGCGCCCTTCGCCGGTGATCACCAGATCCGCATCCGCCACGATATCGGCAAGATGCAAAGCGTCGGTCACGATCTCAATGCCCGGCCGCAGCTTAGCCCCGCAAAAGGCATACAGGCCCGCGCCCATGCCGCCCGCCGCGCCGCCGCCTTCAAGATGCAACACATCAAGCTCTAAGTCGCGATGGATAATCTCAGCAAAATGGGCCAGCGCCTTATCGAGGCTGGCGATCATCTCCGCCGTCGCCCCTTTCTGCGGGCCAAATACTGCCGTCGCGCCCTGCGGGCCCGTCAGCGGATTGGTGACATCGCAAGCGACGTCAATGCGGCATCCGGCGAGGCGCTTATCTAACTCGCTCACGTCGATGCGCGCGAGGCTCTCCAGCGCTTGTCCGCCGGCACCAATCTGCTGGTTATCCCGGGTCAGCAGTTTCGCCCCCAGCGCCTGCACCATCCCGGCGCCGCCATCGTTAGTCGCGCTGCCGCCGATGCCGATAATAATTTGCCTGACGCCCGCGTCCAGCGCATGGCGAATCAGCTCGCCGGTACCCCATGAAGTCGTCAGAAGAGGGTTACGTCGCGCCGGCGGTACGCTCTCCAGACCGCTTGCGGCCGCCATTTCAATAAACGCGCACTGCTTATCGCCCGAAAGACCAAAAAAAGCCTCTACGGGCTCGCCGAGCGGACCGGTGACGGTGACCGCTATCCGGCATCCCTGGGTCGCGGCAACCATGGCTTCAACGGTTCCTTCGCCACCGTCGGCGACCGGCAGTTTGACGTATTCCGCATCGGAATAAACTTCCCGAAAACCTTGCTCTATCGCGGTTGCAACATCCAGCGCACTCAGGCTCTCCTTGTATGAATCCGGTGCGATCACTATCTTCATATGCTGTCCTTAAAATGAACGATTACCCGACGCCGTGCAGGAAACCGGCCCCCGAAGGGACCGGCATCTCCTTAGCGCACCATGCACGGACGCTTGTTATCAAACGTCCAGTTCGGGATCAAATACTGCATTCCCATCGCATCATCGCGCGCGCCCAGACCGTGTTTCTGATACAGCTCATGTGCTTTCATCACCTGATCCATATCGAGCTCCACGCCCAGCCCCGGTTTCGTCGGTACCTGTACCATCCCGCCTTTAATTTCAAACGGTTCTTTGGTCAGGCGCTGGTTGCCTTCCTGCCAGATCCAGTGCGTATCAATAGCGGTAATTTTACCCGGCGCGGCTGCCGCCACGTGGGTAAACATCGCCAGCGAGATATCAAAGTGGTTGTTAGAGTGCGAGCCCCAGGTCAGGCCGAACTCGTGGCACATCTGCGCCACGCGGACGGAGCCCTGCATGGTCCAGAAGTGCGGATCCGCCAGCGGAATATCCACGGACTGCAGCGACAGCGTGTGGCCCATCTGACGCCAGTCGGTCGCGATCATATTGGTCGCCGTCGGCAGTCCGGTGGCGCGGCGGAACTCCGCCATCACTTCACGCCCGGAGAAGCCCTGCTCGGCGCCGCACGGATCTTCCGCATAGGCCAGAGATCCTTTCAGGTATTTACCAATTTTGATCGCTTCATCCAGCGACCACGCGCCGTTCGGATCGAGGGTCACGCGCGCCTGCGGGAAGCGCTTAGCCAGCGCGACGATAGACTCCGCTTCCTCTTCCCCGGCCAGTACGCCGCCTTTCAGTTTAAAATCGTTAAAACCATATTTCTCATATGCGGCTTCCGCCAGACGCACCACCGCATCCGGGGTCATCGCCTCATCATGACGCAGGCGATACCAGTCGCACGGGTCATCCGGCTGGCTCTGATAAGGCAGCGGTGTAGCTTTACGATTGCCGACGAAGAACAGATAGCCCAGCATTTCCACTTCGCTGCGCTGCTGTCCATCGCCCAGCAGAGACGCCACGTTCACGCCCAGATGCTGGCCCAGCAGGTCAAGCATCGCCGCTTCGATCCCGGTCACTACGTGAATTGTGGTACGCAGATCGAAGGTCTGCAAACCGCGTCCGCCGGCATCCCGATCGGCGAAAGTATTGCGTACGGCGGTCAGCACGTTTTTATATTCACCCAGCGTTTTACCGACCACCAGCGGGATCGCGTCCTCAAGGGTCTTGCGGATTTTCTCTCCGCCGGGAATTTCGCCGACGCCGGTATGGCCGGAATTATCTTTGATTACCACGATATTACGCGTGAAGAACGGGGCGTGCGCGCCGCTCAGGTTCATCAGCATGCTGTCGTGACCCGCGACCGGAATGACCTGCATAGAAGAAACAACGGGGGTCGAAAATTGTGCGCTCATAATTTAGTCCTTATTCAAATCAGTGACGGCCGAAAACGGGGCGTTTACGGTCAAAAGTCCATCCGGGGATCAGATACTGCATTGGGCCTGCGTCATTACGCGCGCCGCCGGGCAGCTTTTTATACGCCTCATGCGCTTTCTGCACCTGCTCCCAGTCCAGCTCGACGCCGAGTCCAGGCGCGTCCGGAACAGCAATTTTTCCGTGCTTAATCTCCAGCGGATTCTTGGTCAGGCGGCAATCTCCCTCCTGCCAAATCCAGTGGGTATCGATGGCCGTGGGGTTGCCCGGCGCCGCTGCGCCGACGTGGGTGAACATGGCCAGTGAAATATCAAAGTGGTTATTGGAATGGCAGCCCCAGGTCAGGCCCCAGTCATCGCACAGCTGCGCCACGCGCACCGCGCCGGAAAGGGTCCAGAAGTGCGGATCGGCCAGCGGAATATCCACGGCATTCAGCATCACCGCGTGGCCCATTTCGCGCCAGTTAGTGGCGATCATATTGGTTGCCACCGGCAGACCGGTGGCGCGGCGAAACTCCGCCATCACTTCACGGCCAGAGAAACCCTGTTCGGCGCCGCAGGGGTCTTCCGCGTAGGTCAGCACCTCGTTCAGCCCTTTACACAGGGCGATGGCTTCATCCAGCAGCCAGGCGCCGTTGGGATCAACCGTAATGCGCGCATCGGGAAAACGCTTTTTCAACGCGCGGGCGGTTTCGATCTCCTGCTCGCCGGGCAGCACGCCACCTTTCAGTTTAAAATCTTTAAAGCCGTAGCGGTCCTGTGAGGCCTCCGCCAGGCGCACCACCGCCTCGCTGTTCAGCGCTTCCTGATGGCGTAGACGATACCACTCATGGTTGCCCGGCGTGCTTTCCAGATAGGGCAGATCGGTTTTGGTGCGATCGCCCACGTAGAACAGATAGCCCAGCACGGTCACCTCATCGCGCTGCTTGCCCGGCCCCAGCAGCTCGCAAACCGGCACGTTGAGCGTCTTGCCCAGCAGATCCAGCAGCGCAGCCTCCAGCGCCGCCACCGCGTTCACCCGCAGCTCGAATGTCCAGGCGCCTTTACCAAAAGTATCAAAGTCCGCGGCCTGGTTGCCTTTATGCACCTGCTGAACCACTTTGTTCAGGCGGGCGACTTCCTGGCCTAATACCGTCGGGATGGCATCCACCAGCGTCTGATAAATCACTTCGCCGCCCGGCGCTTCGCCGACCCCGGTATTGCCGGCGTTATCGGTCAGCACCACAATATTGCGGGTAAAGTACGCATTGTGCGCGCCGCCGATGTTAAGCAGCATACTGTCCTGCCCGGCCACCGGGATAACCTTCATGTCGGTGATAATAGGGCTCGATTGCGTTGTCATGATGATTTTCCTGCGACAGGTTTCAGTTCGATACGTTTAATATCGCCCACCAGTACCAGATAGCTCAGCACCGCCACCAGCGCATGAACGCCCACATAAATCAGCGCGCCGTTAAACGAACCGGTGGTGCCAACGATGTAGCCGATAGCAATGGGTGTCACGATACCGGAGATATTGCCGAACATGTTGAACAGACCGCCGCTCAGGCCGCTGATCTCTTTCGGCGCCGTATCCGCCATGACCGCCCAGCCCAGCGCACCGATGCCTTTACCGAAGAAGGCCAGCGCCATGAAGCCGATAATCATCCACTCCACGTTGACGTAGTTACAGAACACCATCACCATCGACAGCAGCATCCCCATGACGATAGGCGTTTTACGTGCGATGTTCAGCGAGCCGGTACGACGCATCAGCCAGTCGGAAATAATCCCGCCGAGAACCCCGCCCGCGAAACCGCAGATCGCCGGAACCGACGCGACAAAACCGGCCTTCAGGATCGACATGCCGCGCGCCTGCACCAGATAAACCGGGAACCAGGTGATAAAGAAATAGGTCAAAGCGTTAATGCAGTACTGGCCGATATAGACGCCAATCATCATGCGAGAACCCAGCAGCTGCTTGATTTGCCCCCATTTTACGCTAAACGGCACCTTAGCTTTGGCCGCCGCCTGATCCATATTGATCAGCGCGCCGCCTGCGGCGATGTAATCGAGCTCTTTTTGGTTTACACCCGGATGCTGGTTAGGTTCATGAATCACCTTCAGCCAGACAAAGCTGATGATAATGCCGAGACCGCCCATAAAGAAGAACACGTGCGACCAGCCCACCTCATGCGTCAGCCAACCCATGATCGGCGCAAAAATAACGGTGGCAAAATATTGCGCGGAGTTAAAGATAGCCACCGCCGTGCCCCTCTCCTGCGCCGGGAACCACGCCGCGACGATCCGGCTGTTGCCGGGGAAGGAAGGCGCTTCGGCCAGGCCGACAAGAAAACGCAGGGTGAACAGCGCGACGATAATGCCGAAGCCGCTAAAGATATCGACGAAACCCTGCAGCAGGGTAAACATGGACCAGATAAAAATGGACCAGAAGTAGACGCGTTTAGAACCGAAGCGGTCAAGCAGCCAGCCGCCCGGGATCTGGCCGATCACGTAGGCCCAGGAGAACGCGGAAAAGACGTAGCCCATGCCGACGGCATCAAGACCAATATCTTTGGCCATCTCCGAACCGGCAATGGATAAGGTGGCGCGGTCGCCGTAGTTGAAGGATGTGACGATAAACAACATCACCACTATCCAGTAGCGAGCATTGGTGCGCTTTTCAGCGCCGCCTGCCGCCTGACTTAATGAACTCATTGTTGCACTCCTGAATCATAGCGTTAGCTACGTTCATTCTGAACAGCACAACCTGTAGGGTACTCAGAATGACGTGTTAGTGTTTTTCATAATTTTCGTTATATCTGGCACTGCATTTTTAACTGGCAGGAAAAGTATAAAAAGAGGGGCTGACGGGCTCACCGTGCAAATACACAGCTTTCGCCGCCTGAGTAAATCTGATTTATGGCTTATGCCTAATGAGATGGGGGATGGTTCACGGAAATGAAAAGCCGCGCCCGTTCATAGACGCAAAGCGCGGTGCAAAAGACAGGAGTGTGAATCAACTCTCTTGACCCCGTGAAATAGCCCGGTAAAGACCATGGCATTACACAGGTTTTAAGGCAAATGCCCGAAGCCGTGCGCCTGAAGAATTGCTACGATGATTTTGGCCGTTTATCTGGCCACTGGCATTTAACATCAGTAAAAAAAGGGGCGCCCTCTAGTGTAGGGAGAGGGCGAAACTTTTAGGACCTGTGCCGCCAGGGTATTAGCCAAACAGTCTGAGCACCGCCCGGGGGCAAAATGGCAAACAAAATAGCCCTGATGGGATAAGGTTGTTAATCAAGCAGCGACGCCCACTGCGCTACCCATGGGTTAGCAACGCTTTCAGGTTCCGGATCTTCGCTGGCATCGATCGTCAGCATATCGCCAACGCGCGTGCCGCCCTGTTCCTGCAATAACGCATCAAACTTCAAACCGCCGCCGCAGAAGTTAGCGTAGGTGCTATCGCCCAGGGCAATAATTCCATAACGCAAATGCGGCTGATACATATCTTTGATGCCTTCGTATAAAGGCACAATGCTGTCCGGTAAATCGCCCTGCCCGGTGGTCGATGTCACCACCAGCGCATATTTTCCGGTATACGACTCCCAGTCTTTGACTTCGGGATCTTCAAAGACTTTCGCCTGATGCCCCAGTCCGCTCAAAATAGCCTGCGCCTCTTCGGCGACCAGGAGCGAATTTCCATACATCGTACCGACAAAAATTCCGACTTCTGCCATGACTATCTCCCTGAAGTGACCTGTATCTCTTCATCCTGACCGCAGTCGTCGGCAAACTCAACCCTTTCATTTAACGGGAGAAGGCCGCGCCAGCCAAACTGCGACAGCGCGCGCATCCAGACGTCGTCAAGGCCAGCGCGAATAACCAGCGGTTCACCGGTAAAAGGATGCGTTAACGATAGCTGGCTGGCATGAAGCATTAGCCGATCGCAGCCAAAGTGTTCGGCCGCGCTGCGATTCTGCCGCAGATCGCCGTGTTTACTGTCGCCGATAATCGGATGGCGAAGATGGGCAAGATGACGGCGCAGCTGGTGCTTACGTCCGGTTTTCGGTTCCAGCTCCACCAGGCTATAGCGGGTGGTAGGATAACGTCCGGTCGCCACCGGCATTTCTACCGTCGCCAGGCCGCGATAATGGGTGACCGCCGGCTGCGGATCTTTATTTTCGCGGGCGAACTTATCGGCAATTTTATCCAGCTCCTCAACCAGAGGATAATCAAGCTCCGCTTCTTCGCTCAACCAGCCGCGGGCTATCGCATGATAGCGTTTCTGCATTTGATGCTGCTCGAACTGCTGCGACAACAGTCTTCCCGCTTCGCTCGACAGTCCCATTAGCAGCACGCCGGAAGTCGGCCTGTCGAGGCGGTGAGCGGTGAACACGTGCTGGCCTATCTGGTCGCGCACGGTCTGCATCACCACCACTTTTTCATCACGATCCAGCCAGCTACGATGCACCAGCCAGCCCGAAGGCTTGTTCACCGCTACCAGCCACGGGTCCTGATATAAAATCTCCAGCATCAGGCGTCGCCGCCGGCAAACAGCGCATCCAGCAGAAGCAGCTCGGCAAGCACCCGCTCGCGCACGGGATGAGCATTATCCAGGGCCATCTCATAGTAGGGGGCAACGGCGAAATTTTGCGGCAGCGGCATGCCGCTTTCCAGAAGCTGATGCATGCGCGGTATTAATACCCACTGCAGCCATTCAAGCGGCTCCATGGTGTCGAGGCAAAACGGCTGTTCGCTGGCAAACGCGCGGCTGTCGGGAGCGCTATCCTGCCAGTGTTCCGTTTCGCGCAGCAGCGCTTCAATGGCGAGCAGGCGCTCGCGCACGCGATGGTCAAGAGTCATGGGAAACCTCGATGAGTTGAAAACCGGCGCAGAATAGCAAATTCAGAAGAGAAATAAAAAAAGGGAGCACTGTATAAACAGTGCTCCCGGTTCGTTTTGCAGCAATCCAGCTACATTGGTGCTCCCTGCTCGTCCTTGAAAACTTTTCCTGAGGTCTCCTGACCATGTTCATCCGTAAACTGTTGCATCCTGCTTTCACACCACCCCGATGTGAAATAACTCATCCGTAAGTCTATCCCGATCTTCCTGATCCACCGGGCATCCTGACCGGCTCTCTTTCTCCTTCCTGGAGGTGTCCTTTACGCAATCCTGCGCTATCCTGTGCTTCATCCTGAAGCCTGTCCTTGCGACGCCGTCCTGGCGGGTCCTCTCGAAGCGTCATCATCCTGATGTTCACTTCATTTATCGACTCCCTGTCGACGTGTATAGAATCCCTGATTCCGCCCCGTCTTACAACCCTTGTTAAGACAATATCTTAAGATTTATCGTCTTCATGATGAATCATAAAACCATTAACCATTTGAAATTAATGTATTTTATTGAAATAGTATTTGCAGGGGATCGCCTCAAATGATGACGATCTCTTACAGGTCTTGTAAGAGATCTCTCACAAAAGCTCAGGAACTTTAGATTACAGAACGGGCTTAAGGGAATTAAGGAAACTCGCAAGCGAGGGAGAAAGGGTCGTACGTTTACGGGTCCCGAGCGTTTCTTTGATCACTTCGCCGCTCATATTACAGACCGAAATAACGTCCAGTTCGCTGTCCAGCGTGGCGATAAACAGCGTGGGCGACAGCTTCAAACGCTTTTGCACCAGCAGATGGCCAATCAGATTTTCCTGCACCCGCTGGAAGTCGTCCGGACTCCAGGTTTGCAGCAGCGTCATGCTCTCACCGGCAAAACGCGCCTGCATATCGCCGGCAAACTGAGTGGTATAATAAGCATGAAGCGGTTGTTGTACCACAATCTCCAGCGCCCGTTCAACCGCGTTAATGTTTTGTTCTAAAGAAAACGGCTGCGGCTGCCAGAAAACGCCATCATCATCCGTGGCGCTGATGCACGGCGACGGAATGCCGTAAAGCTCTTCGCTACGCGGCAGGCTAGAGCGCTGCTGCTGCCACGCCTCACAATAACGTTGGGTAAATGCTTGTAGCGCTTCTGCGGTTTGCTGATCCACCGGTTTCTCTCTTCACGTTAGACAGGATACACTTGGCATATAGTGTAACCGCTTTAACTATGGTGAAACATGTCTTCTTACGATAACCATCAGGCGCTCGCCGGCCTGACGCTCGGCAAATCAACCGATTACCGCGATACTTACGACGCCAGCCTGCTTCAGGGCGTACCGCGCAGCCTGAACCGCGATCCGCTGGGCCTGCACGCCGATAGCCTGCCGTTTCACGGCGCCGATATCTGGACGCTGTATGAACTCTCCTGGCTGAATGCGAAAGGCCTGCCGCAGGTTGCCGTGGGTCACGTTGAGCTCAGCGACACGACCGTGAATCTGGTGGAATCAAAAAGCTTTAAGCTCTATCTCAATAGCTTTAACCAGACGCGTTTTGCCGACTGGCAGGAGGTCGAGGCGACGCTGGCGCGCGATCTCAGCGCCTGTGCGCAAGGGGAAGTCAAGGTGTCGCTGTATCGCCTCGATGAACTCGAAGGCCAGCCGGTGGCGCATCTGCACGGCACCTGTATTGACGATCAGGATATTGAAATTGATAACTATCAGTTCAGCGCTGATTACCTGCAGGATGCCGCTGGCGGCAAAGTGGTAGAAGAGACGCTGGTCAGCCATTTACTGAAATCCAACTGCCTGATTACCCACCAGCCCGACTGGGGTTCGGTACAGATCCGCTATCGCGGGGCAAAAATCGATCGCGAAAAGCTGCTGCGCTATCTGGTTTCGTTCCGCCATCACAACGAATTCCACGAACAGTGCGTAGAGCGCATCTTCAGCGATATTCAGCGTTTCTGCCAGCCGGAAGCCCTTTCCGTTTATGCGCGCTATACGCGACGCGGCGGCCTGGACATCAACCCGTGGCGCAGCAACACCGATTTTGTTCCGGCCATCGGCCGCCTCGCTCGCCAATAGTAAACATTTTCACAATTTGCGTGCGTTAACCCGCGCGCAAGGTTGTGAAAACGCCATCAGCAGGGCTATTGTAATCACAGGAAGACGATAATCGTCCTGTAAGGAGTTCACTTGATTACACATGTTAGCCCGCTTGGTTCAATGGATATGCTGTCGCAGCTGGAAGTGGATATGCTTAAACGCACCGCCAGCAGTGACCTGTATCAACTATTTCGCAACTGCTCGCTTGCTGTGCTCAACTCGGGGAGCCTGACCGATAACAGCAAGGAGCTCCTGTCTCGTTTTGAAAACTTCGATATTAACGTGCTGCGTCGCGAACGCGGCGTGAAGCTGGAACTGATTAACCCGCCGGAAGATGCTTTCGTTGACGGGCGTATTATCCGTTCCCTGCAGGCCAACCTGTTTGCCGTACTGCGCGATATCCTGTTTGTCTACGGCCAGATCCATAATACCGTCCGCTTCCCGAATCTCGATCTTGAAAGCTCGGTGCATATAACCAACCTGGTGTTCTCTATTTTGCGCAACGCCCGCGCCCTGCACGTCGGCGAAGCGCCAAATATGATTGTCTGCTGGGGCGGCCACTCGATTAACGAAAACGAGTATCTCTACGCTCGCCGCGTCGGCACTCAGCTGGGCCTGCGTGAGCTGAATATCTGTACCGGCTGCGGGCCGGGCGCCATGGAAGCGCCGATGAAAGGCGCTGCCGTCGGCCACGCGCAGCAGCGCTACAGAGACAGCCGCTTTATCGGCATGACCGAGCCGTCCATTATCGCCGCCGAGCCGCCTAACCCGCTGGTCAACGAGCTGATCATCATGCCGGATATCGAGAAACGTCTGGAAGCCTTCGTGCGCATCGCTCACGGCATTATCATCTTCCCGGGCGGCGTAGGTACAGCGGAAGAGCTGCTCTATCTGCTGGGCATTTTGATGCATCCGTCGAACAAGTCGCAGGTTCTGCCGCTGATTCTTACCGGGCCAAAAGAGAGCGCCGATTATTTCCGCGTGCTGGATGAGTTTATCGTCCATACGCTGGGCGAATCCGCCCGTCGCCACTATCGCATTATCGTTGACGACGCCGCTGAAGTAGCTCGCCAGATGAAAAAAGCAATGCCGATGGTGAAAGAGAATCGTCGCGAGACCGGCGACGCTTACAGCTTCAACTGGTCGATGCGCATTGCTCCGGATCTGCAGATGCCGTTCGATCCTACCCATGAGAATATGGCCAATCTCAAACTCTATCCGGACCAGCCGGTAGAAGTGCTGGCAGCGGATCTCCGCCGCGCCTTCTCCGGTATCGTCGCTGGTAACGTCAAAGAGGTGGGCATCCAGGCTATCGAGAAATTCGGTCCGTATAAAATTCACGGCGACCCGGCAATGATGCGCCGCATGGACGATCTGCTGCAGGGCTTCGTCGCTCAGCATCGTATGAAGCTGCCGGGCGGCACCGCCTATATCCCCTGCTACGAAATCTGTTCCTGAGTTCTCTTCTGTTCTTCTCCCGGGCAGCGGTTCGCGCTCTGCCCGGGCAACGCTTCCTCGCCAGGCCACAGTACTGCTGCCCCGCTCCCTCGCTCATCACTCAGCGCGTATTATTTCCAAATGATTCATTTACTTTGTGAATTTTCCAGATGCATTTTTACAAAGCCAATCGTTTGCGTTTCCAAATACAGCAATAAATATCACCAGGAAAAACGCCTTTTAACGTAAAAACGTCGATAACATCGCATTTTTACAGTAAAAACCTCGTTATTACGTCACACCACTATTATCTCATATGCTGAAAATGATAGCCTCCGCGCCACAATTCTCTGGCTGATCACCAGAAACAGGCTGTTGGACTAAAAATACGCACATTAAAAGTGGATTATTGCATTTGGGATCGCGATCACTGATGCATTCACCATATAAATGTATCTTCCCGCACCAATTGTTACGGAGAAAATGCCTAAAAAACCGTACACAAACGAATTTCATATTATTTAGTCGTTTTTTTTCATTAGATTTTGTTGCTTCCTCCAGGAGATACAGATGGAAACCACTCAAACCAGCACCATCGTTACGGATGCTACCCGTAGCGGTTGGCGTAAGACGGACACCATGTGGATGCTGGGCCTGTACGGCACGGCTATCGGCGCGGGCGTACTGTTCCTGCCGATCAACGCCGGCGTCGGCGGTATGATCCCGCTGATCATCATGGCGATTCTGGCCTTTCCGATGACCTTCTTCGCCCACCGCGGAATGACCCGTTTCGTGCTGTCCGGTAAGAACCCGGGCGAAGACATCACCGAAGTCGTCGAGGAGCACTTCGGCGTCGGCGCAGGTAAACTGATTACCCTGCTTTACTTTTTCGCCATCTACCCGATTCTGCTGGTGTACAGCGTGGCGATCACCAATACCGTCGAAAGCTTTATGGCGCACCAGTTGCACATAACGCCGCCGCCGCGCGCCATTCTTTCCCTGATACTGATTGTCGGCATGATGACTATCGTGCGCTTCGGCGAGCAGATGATCGTCAAAGCGATGAGCGTGCTGGTATTCCCGTTCGTGGTCGCGCTGATGATTCTGGCTCTGTACCTGATCCCGCAGTGGAACGGCGCGGCGCTGGAAACCCTCTCCCTGAGTAGCGCTACCGCAACCGGCAACGGCCTGTGGATGACCCTGTGGCTGGCAATACCGGTGATGGTATTCTCTTTTAACCACTCGCCGATCATCTCCTCCTTCGCCGTTGCTAAACGCGAAGAGTACGGCGAAGGCGCTGAGAAAAAATGCTCCAGCATTCTGGCCCGCGCGCACATTATGATGGTACTGACCGTTATGTTCTTCGTCTTCAGCTGCGTACTGAGCCTCTCCCCGGCGGATCTGGCGGCGGCAAAAGAGCAGAACATCTCGATTCTGTCTTACCTGGCGAACCACTTTAACGCGCCAATCATCGCCTGGATGGCGCCGATCATCGCGATGATAGCCATCACTAAATCCTTCCTCGGCCACTATCTGGGCGCTCGCGAAGGCTTTAACGGCATGGTGATTAAATCCCTGCGCGGTAAAGGCAAGTCCATCGAAATCAATAAACTGAACAAAATCACTGCCCTGTTCATGCTGGTCACCACCTGGATTGTGGCAACGCTGAACCCAAGCATCCTCGGGATGATCGAAACCCTGGGCGGCCCGATCATTGCGATGATTCTGTTCCTGATGCCGATGTACGCCATTCAGAAAGTCCCGGCTATGCGCAAATACAGCGGACACGTCAGCAACGTTTTCGTGGTGATTATGGGCCTGATTGCTATCTCCGCGATTTTCTACTCTCTGTTTAGCTAATATCCCCGCGCCGCCTGACGGCGGCGCTCCCCGACAGCACTGGATGCATCATGATCAGCGTATTCGATATTTTTAAAATCGGCATTGGCCCTTCCAGCTCCCACACCGTTGGACCGATGAAAGCGGGCAAACAATTCACGGACGATCTTATTGAGCGCGGGCTGCTCTTCGAGGTGACCAAAGTCATCGTCGATGTCTACGGCTCCCTTTCCCTGACCGGTAAAGGCCACCATACCGACATCGCGATTATTATGGGACTGGCGGGCAACCTGCCGGATACCGTCGACATTGACGCTATCCCCAGTTTTATCCAGGACGTCAACACCCATGGCCGCCTGATGCTGGCAAACGGCCAGCAGGAAGTGGCGTTCCCGGTCGATCAGTGCATGAATTTCCATGCCGACAATCTGTCGCTGCATGAGAACGGCATGCGAATTACCGCCCTCGCCGGCGACCAGGTTCTCTACAGCCAGACGTACTACTCCATCGGCGGCGGGTTTATCGTCGACGAAGCGCATTTCGGCGTCACCCGCGAAGCGCCGGTCGCCGTACCTTTTCCGTATAAAAACGCCGCCGACCTCCAGCGCCACTGCCGTGAAAGCGGGCTGTCGCTTTCCGGTCTGATGATGCAAAACGAGCTGGCGCTGCACAGTAAAGAAGCGCTGGAACAGCACTTTGCCGCCGTCTGGGAAGTGATGAGCAGCGGCATTGAACGCGGCATCACCACCGAGGGCGTTCTGCCGGGCAAGCTGCGGGTTCCCCGCCGCGCCGCCGCGCTGCGCCGGATGCTGGTAAGCCAGGACAACACCAGCAGCGACCCGATGGCGGTTGTTGACTGGATTAATATGTTCGCCCTGGCGGTTAACGAAGAGAACGCCGCCGGCGGACGCGTCGTGACCGCACCAACCAACGGCGCCTGCGGCATCGTGCCCGCGGTACTGGCCTACTACGACAAATTTATCCGCAAAGTGAACGCCAACTCGCTGGCACGCTATATGCTGGTCGCCAGCGCCATTGGCTCACTTTATAAGATGAACGCCTCGATTTCCGGCGCCGAAGTGGGCTGCCAGGGCGAAGTCGGCGTTGCCTGTTCGATGGCGGCGGCCGGACTGGCGGAACTGCTGGGCGGCAGCCCGGGCCAGGTGTGCATCGCCGCCGAAATCGGTATGGAGCACAACCTCGGTTTGACCTGCGACCCGGTCGCCGGTCAGGTACAGGTGCCGTGCATCGAGCGTAACGCTATCGCTGCGGTTAAAGCGGTCAACGCCGCGCGCATGGCGCTGCGCCGCACCAGCGAGCCGCGGGTGTGCCTCGATAAAGTCATCGAGACCATGTACGAAACGGGCAAAGATATGAATGCCAAATATCGTGAAACCTCACGCGGCGGCCTGGCCATGAAGATTGTCGCCTGCGATTAACGCCCCCTCCCGGTATGCTGCGGCATGCCGGGTTTCCTTCCCCTGCCCTCCCCCTTCATTTATGTTATATAAATGATAATTTAGTTATTTATTAGTTATAAAGACGATTTGTTACCTTACGGTAAACCGCTCAAGGAGAACAAATCATGCTCAGACTGTCTCGTCCGGCGCTGCTGCTCATGCTGGCTGGCGTATCCGCTTCCGCGCTGGCGAAAACGCCGGAAACCGTCAATATCGGCTATCAGAAAGCCAATATCTTCGCGCTGCTGAAATATCGCGGCACCCTCGATGAAACGTTTAAAAAGCAGGGCATCGCCGTGCGCTGGATTGAATTCCCCGCCGGGCCGCAAATGCTGGAAGGGCTGAACGTCGGCAGCATCGACCTCGCCGCAACCGGCGATGCGCCGCCGGCCTTTGCCCAGGCGGCGAAGGCAGATCTGGTCTACTTAGCCCACTCGCCGGCGAATCCAAAAACCGAGGCCATCGTAGTGGCGGAAAACTCGGCGATTAAGAGCGTGGCTGACCTTAAGGGCAAGCGCGTGGGGCTCAACAAAGGCTCCGACGTAAACTACCTGCTGGTAGCTGCGCTGGAGAAAGCCGGATTAAGCTATAAAGATATCACTCCGGTCTATTTGCCGCCTGCCGACGCCCGCGCCGCCTTCCAGCGTGGCGCGATTGACGCATGGGTTATCTGGGATCCGTTCCTCGCCGAGGTGGAAACAAACGCCAAAGCCCGACAGATCCGCAATGCCGAAGGGCTGGTACCGCACTATACCTTCTACCTGGCCAGCCGCAAATTTGCCGACACTTATCCTGAAACCGCGAAGCAGGTGGTCGATGAACTGGGTAAACTGAGCGAATGGGCCAACAGCCATCAGGACGATGCCGCCGGGATCCTCTCGGCCTCTACCGGGCTGGATAAGGCTATCTGGCTGAAGACGCTGGCGCGCCTGCCCTATGGCGCCGAGCGGATGACACCTGCGGTCTATAACGAGCAGCAGGCGCTGGCGGACACTTTCACCCGCATCGGTCTGCTACCGGTGAAGGTGGACGTCCGCAGCGCGACCTGGTCGCTGGATAAGCAGTAAGCTTTCCCTTCCCGGGTCCGGCGCCAGCGCCTTACCCGGGCTATCGATCCGCAGACATCGGTGGACCCGTAGCCCGGACAGGCGCGTCAAGCGCCGCCTCCGGGAAAAACCTACCGCCCCACAGTTCAGTCCCCCGCCCTTCGGGGAGAGGGGGACCAGCAAAATTAACTCACCTTCTCTTCGCTCCCGACCGCCACCCGCGCGCCGTGGCGATAGCCTGCACCCGGATGCGGCGCAGCCAGCCGCGGGCCGGCGCCGAACAGCTTCTCGCGCAGGGTTCCTTCGCGATACTCCTGCTTAAACACGCCGCGCTTTTGCAGCTCCGGGACCAGTAAATCCACCACGTCGCGGAAGGTTTCGTGGGTCACCGCATAGGCGAGATTAAACCCATCGACGTCGGTCTCTTCGACCCAGGACTGCAGCTCATCGGCGACCGTCTGTGGACTGCCGACCACCAGCGGCCCGAAGCCGCCAATTCCCGCCCAGTCCGCCAGCTTCTGCACGGTCCACTGGCTGTTCGGATCGGCAGTGGAAAACGCCTCCACCATCGACTGAATCGCATTGGTATGCAGATACTCCAGCACCTGGTCCGGCTGATACTGGCCAAGGTCGATACCGGTCCAGCCGGAGAGCAGCGCCAGCGCCCCTTCGTAGCTGACGTACGGTTTATACTCCTGCCATTTAGCCTGGGCTTCACGGTCGGTTTCGCCGACGATGACCGTCTGCATATTGAAGATCAGGATGCTGCGCGGATCGCGCCCGGCTTCCTCGGCGCGACGGCGAATATCCGCCACCGTCTTTTTCAGCAGTACCTTCGACGGCGCGCCGACAAATACGCACTCCGCGTGGCCGGCGGCGAACTGCTTGCCGCGGCTGGAGGCGCCCGCCTGATAGAGCACCGGCGTACGCTGCGGCGACGGCTCACAAAGGTGGATCCCCGGTACCGAGAAGAAGTTCCCCTGATGGTTGATCGGATGAATTTTTCGCGGATCGCTGAAGATCTTGCGCTCCCTGTCGCGCAGCACCGCGCCGTCTTCC
The DNA here is from genome assembly GCF_040065315.1 of Klebsiella sp. CN_Kp100. Taxonomy (NCBI): domain Bacteria; kingdom Pseudomonadati; phylum Pseudomonadota; class Gammaproteobacteria; order Enterobacterales; family Enterobacteriaceae; genus Klebsiella; species Klebsiella sp. CN_Kp100. The sequence goes on along the minus strand of NZ_JBEAIJ010000001.1, from coordinate 272,196 downwards.
CAGCTGCCTTCCAGCAGTTTATAGACCACCTCCAGGTATTCATCGGCGTAGTCGTAGCGGGCGTCATGGTCGGTCTGCGCTTTTTGCCCAATGTTCCGCGCCCCGCTCTCCAGATAGGAGGTCACGATATTCCAGCCCACCCGCCCCTTCGTCAGATGGTCGAGGGTCGAAAGACGGCGGGCGAACGGATAGGGATGCTCAAAGGAGAGCGAAGCGGTCAGGCCGAATCCCAGATGCTCCGTCACCAGCGCCATCGGCGTAATCAGCGCCAGCGGATCGTTGACGGGCACCTGCGCCGCCTGGCGGATCGCCGCATCGCCGTTGCCGTTCAGTACATCATAGACGCCCAGCACATCGGCGATAAACAGCCCGTCAAACTTTCCGCGCTCCAGCAGACGCGCCAGGTCGACCCAATATTCGAGGTCTTTATACTGCCAGGAGCGGTCGCGCGGATGGGCCCACAGCCCCGGCGACTGATGGCCGACGCAGTTCATATCAAAAGCGTTCAGACGAATTTCACGTTGTGATGACATAGCGCTTCTCCACGGCGCGCCCCGCTGTCGGGCCGCGCGCATAATCAGTTAAGGGAATCAGGGGATAAAAGGCGTTCAGAACGCCGGACATCGGACGGATTGTTTGACGCCCAGAGTCTGCAGCGCTTCGGCGGCCACGTCAGCGGCATGGTCAGCCACCTGCGGTAGCCCCATCAGCTCTCCGAAGCGGGCCCGCGCGGCAGGGCCGGAAACCAGTAGTTTGGGATTAGCTTGCCCTTCCCGGCCAATGGCCCGCGAGCGAAGATCGACGTCCAGGCCGAGGCCGAACGCGTCGGCGCGAATCAGCCCATCCTGGCTTAGCTGGCGCAGCAGCGGCTGGCTATCGGTCAGCGCCCCGTGCGCCGGGCCGGTGGTTAAAATAACGTGGTCAGCGCTCACCCGCTGTGCTTCACCGTACCGGAGCGCCAGGGTTAACGTCAGCCTTTGCGCATCGCCTTCCAGCGCCGTCAGCCGGGCCGCCAGCACCCGCAGGCTGCCGTCGCGCTGGCGCTGTTCAATAACCCCGGCGACCTGCGGAGCGATACGGTAGCGGTGAACGTCCCAGTAGCTGCGCAAATGACGCAAGAAGCGCTGGCGATCGGCGACCGTCAGCCCCTGCCAGATGCGTTGTCCCTGATTACGTACCGCGTCCATCACCACCTGCCAGGCCAGCCCCTGCGGCTCCGCGCGAGCGATATCCTCGCGGATCTGCCGCAGCCGCTGGCGCAGCGATCCGCGATCGTATTCGCCAGGCCAGGGGTCACCGCTGCCGCTCAGGTTGCTGCGGGACAGCAGCCCGCGGCGTGAAAATGCGGTTATCGGCCCCCGATGGCCCAGCCGCGTCAGGGTGGCAACGGTATCCGCCATCGTCAGGCCGGTGCCCACGATCGCGACGCTCGCTTCCGGTGCGATAGCTTCCAGCACGCCCGCTCGCCAGGGATTAGCAATGAGCGCCGGATGAGTCGCAAACGGCATCGTCAGCGTCGGCAGAGAGGGGGGCGGATGGCTAATGGCCAGCACCAGTAGATTGGCCGATAGCCGCCGACCGCTGTCGGTAACGACCTCGCCATGATGAATGCTCAGCGCCTGTTCGCGCAGATGCGTCAGCCGCCCTGCGCTGGCGCGCGCCTCCTCGGCGAAACGCTGGGCGACGTAGCGACCAAACTGACCGCGCTGCGGATAAACCGCGCCATCCTCCAGCAGCGCCTGCGGATCTTCTGCAAAAGCAGGCTGGCTGCGGTACCAGCGATCGAACGCGCCCTCCTCTTCACCGGCAAGCTGCATTCGCGCGGCGGGAACGTTGATTCTGTGACTCGGTTCGGTCGTGGAGTAGGCCACGCCCGCGCCGGGCACCTCTCGCGGCTCCAGCAGCGTGACCCGCACGCCAACCGGCGCCAGGCGCAGGAGATGAATCGCCACCGCCGCGCCGCTAAATCCGCCGCCGACAATCACCACGTGCGGTTCAGTTTGCATAGCCCACCGCCTTCAGAAACCTGTGCAACATACGGTCCCCCTCAGCTTGCGCTCACCTGTTTCACCGGACGTTTATCGCCGCCGATAGTTTCGCCGAACGGGCCGGTATTGACGCTACGCGCCTTCGGCTGCTCATGGCCTGCCAGCGGCAATAACGGCATGACCAGGTCGGCAAAGCGATGGGCCTCTTCCAGATGCGGATAGCCGGAGAAGATAAAGTTGGTGATACCGAGTGCCTGATATTCACGGATGCGTTCTGCTACCTGCTGCGGATTGCCAACCAGCGCCGTTCCGGCCCCGCCGCGCACCAGCCCCACGCCCGCCCACAGATTCGGGGCAATACGCAGATTGTCGCGCGATCCTTTATGCAGCGAACTCATTCGCGCCTGGCCGGTAGAGTCCATACGGGCAAAAATTTTCTGCGCCTGGGCGATAGTCTCGTCGTCAAGATGAGAAATCAGCCGATCGGCGGCGGCCCACGCCTCTTCTTCGGTTTCGCGAACAATCACGTGCAAACGAATCCCGTACTGCAGCGTACGGCCCCGGGCGGCGGCGCGCTCGCGCACCACAGCCAGCTTTTCGGCCACCAGCGCCGGCGGCTCGCCCCAGGTCAGGTAGGTATCAATTTGATCGGCGGCGACGTCGATGGCCTCCTCGGACGATCCGCCAAAGTAGAGCGGCGGGCCGTTTTCCTGCACCGGTGGAAACAGCACTTCAGCGCCTTCCACGTGGATATGCTCACCGCGATAGTCCACCTTTTCACCTTGCAGCAGGCGCGAGTAGACGTCGAGAAATTCGCGGGTCACCTGATAGCGTTCGCCGTGGCTGAGGAAAATGCCGTCGCCTTTGTTCTCCACCGGATCGCCACCGGTAACGACGTTAATCAGCAGCCGGCCGCCCGACAGGCGATCGAGCGTCGCCGCCATTCTCGCCGCCAGCGTTGGCGGCTGCAGGCCAGGACGAACGGCCACCAGATAGCGCAGGCGGCGGGTCAGCGGCGCCAGGGCCGATGCCACCAGCCATGAGTCCTCACAGCTTTTCCCCGTCGGGATCAGCACCCCGTAGTAGCCGAGACTGTCGGCCGCCAGCGCCACCTGCTGCAGGTAAGGCAGGTCAACCGGGCGGCCGCCTTCTGCGGTACCCAGATAGCGGCCATCGCCGTGGGTAGGCAGAAACCAGAACACATTGATTTTATCGTCGGTTTTTTGCGTCATTATCCATTTCCTATATAACCATATCCGATATTTATCGAAGAGATGTTTTAATTTGGTTATATGAGTGTTAGCGATAATCATGCCAATGGTGAATAAAAAATTTACATATTTAAATCATTGAGTTAAATAAAAGTTAGTTTTATAACGCTGTCGCAAATGCAGCAGCCAATGCGTTCAGGCTGCCGCCTTTGCAGCAGCACGACAGGTTTGCCCTCTGGTTTCCGTCTCCGGCACAGGATAAGTTCAGGACATCACATACCGGAGGTCACCCATGCTGAATCCGCAAACCCCAGCCGCCACGCCCGCGCTCATCGATCCGGCGTCAAAAGCCTTTCAGAGCCTGCTGGATAAACTGGCCCCCACCGAAGCGACCGTGCTGATCGTCGGCGAAACCGGTACTGGTAAAGAGGTTGTCGCCCGCTACCTGCATCATCATAGTCCGCGTCGTCAGCGGCCGTTTCTCGCCGTTAACTGCGGCGCGCTCAGCGAAAGCCTGGCGGAAGCGGAGCTGTTCGGCCATGAAAAAGGCGCGTTTACCGGCGCGGTGCAAAGCCATCCCGGCTGGTTTGAAGCGGCAGACGGCGGCACGCTGCTGCTGGATGAAATCGGCGAACTTAGCCTGGCGCTCCAGGTGAAGCTTCTGCGCGTCCTGCAGGAACGCGAAATTACCCGCGTCGGCTCGCGTAAAGCGATTAAGGTCGATGTCCGGGTGATCGCCGCCACCCACGTAGACCTGATGCAGGCTATCCGCGAGCGTCGTTTCCGCGAAGACCTCTACTATCGCCTGAATATCGCCATCGTCCCGCTGCCGCCGCTGCGCCAGCGCCGCCAGGATATTCCCGTTCTGGCGGACCATTTCCTTACGCTCTACGCCCGCCGCCTGGGTCGACCGGTTCGTCGTCTGGCCCCGGAGACGCTGGCAAGGCTGATGGAGTACCCCTGGCCGGGCAATATTCGCGAACTTGAGAACACTCTGCATAATGCGGTATTGCTGAGTAAAGAAGAGGAGATCGCCCCCGCTCAGCTCCGGTTAACCACCCTAAGCGACGCCTCTCCGGCGGTAAGCGATAACGAACTGGACGACTTTATTCGTCATCAACTCTCCCTGCCGGGCGAGCCGCTGTGGGAAAGGGTCACCGGGGCGTTGATTCGCGGCGCGATGGCGCAATGCGACGATAACCAAAGCCAGGCCGCAGCGCTGCTCGGCATTAGCCGCCACACGCTGCGCACGCAGCTGGCCAATTTTGGCATCATTAAAAGCCGCCGCCGCCAGGAACCCCTCTTCGGAGCGGCGGTCAATAACGTTTCTCGCGATCGGGAACTGCGCATCGGCTTCCAGCGTTTTGGCAATCTTGGCATTCTGAAGGCGCGGCAAAGTCTGGAGAAAGCCTTTGCCAGCCGCGGCGTCAGCGTGCTGTGGAGCGAGTTTCCCGCCGGGCCGCAGCTCCTGCACGCGCTGGCCTGCGATGAAATCGACTTTGGCACCACCGGCGAAGCGCCGCCGGTTTTCGCTCAGGCCAATAATAGCGAGCTGGTCTACGTCGCCTGGGAACCGCCCGCGCCGCAAAGCGTGGCCATGGTCGTCCCACAGCACAGCGACATTCGCACCATTGCCGACCTGCGCGGCAAGCGTATCGCGCTGAATAAAGGTTCGAACGTGCACTGGCTGCTGCTGCATATTCTGGAAGAGGCCGGGCTGGGATTAAACGACGTTAAAGTGGTCTATATTCCGCCAAAATATCCGCTGACCGCCAGCGACTACCTGGCGGTGGACGCCTGGATGATGTGGGATCCACTGCTTAGCGACGCGGAAGATAGCGGCGAATTACGGGTAGTAGCCAGCGGCGAGGGGCGTGTCAACAACCATCAGTTCTATCTGTCGCGCCGCGGCTACGCCAGCCGCAATAGCGATATTATGCAGCGGCTATTCGCCGAGCTGGCGCAGACCGGGCAGTTTATCGACCAGCATCGGGAAAAAGCCGCGGAGCTGCTCTCCGCCGAGCTGGGTCTTAACGCCGCTTCTCTGACCCGAGCCCTGGCGCGCCGCAGCCATCGCCCGCGCACAATGGACCTTAAAGTGATTCGCGCCCAGCAAAGTATCGCCGATCGGTTTTACGCGCTGGGGCTTATCAACAAACCGGTTTCAGTGCGCGAAGCCGTGTGGTACGGCGAAGCCACCAATAGCGATCTCGGCCTGCTGATGCACGTCGATTAGCCGGAAACTGCGAGTCATCTTCCTGATTTTACAGGCGCCAATAGCCTCATCGGCGCGGCGATGTTACCCTAAAAAGCATTGAGAACAGGAGCCTAACCCACCAGGCATCATCGTTGCAGACAGTTTGGCCCGAAGAGCGCGCAGAAGCCGGAGCGTAGAGGTAGTACGTGAGGCTTTTGCACACTGCCCGGCGTCAAACCAGCAAATAAAATAGCCTGATGGGCCAGGTTTTAAGGGGAGAATCGTGGCCGTTCATTTACTCATCGTCGACGCACTTAATCTGATTCGCCGCATCCACGCGGTGCAGGGTTCACCCTGCGTCGATACCTGCTTACATGCCCTCGAGCAGCTGGTGCTCCACAGCCAGCCGACCCACGTGGTGGCGGTATTTGATGACGAAGATCGCGGACACGGCTGGCGGCACCAGCGCCTGCCCGATTATAAAGCCGGGCGCGCGCCGATGCCGGAAACCCTCGAGGCGGAAATGCCGGCGCTGCGGGCGGCATTTGAGCAGCGCGGGTTTCGTTGCTGGGCGCTCAGCGGCAGCGAAGCCGACGATCTTGCCGCGACTCTGGCGGTTAAGGTGGCGCAGGCCGGGCACCAGGCGACCATCGTTTCAACCGACAAAGGCTACTGCCAGCTGCTGTCGCCGACGATCCGCATCCGCGACTATTTCCAGAAACGCTGGCTCGACGCGCCGTTTATCGCCAAAGAGTTCGGCGTGACGCCGGAGCAGCTACCCGACTACTGGGGGCTGGCGGGCATCAGCAGCTCCAGGGTTCCCGGCGTGGCGGGCATTGGGCCCAAAAGCGCAGCCCAGTTATTAACCGATTTTCAGGATCTGGAAGGGATCTACGCCCGGCTGGCGGACGTGCCGGAGAAGTGGCGTAAAAAGCTGGAAGAACACAAAGAGATGGCCTTCACCTGCCGGGAAATCGCGCGCCTGCAAACCGATTTACAGCTGGATGGCAACCTGCAGCAGCTGCGGCTGGCACGATAGCATCAGGCTACGGAGCACACAGCTTCCCGGAGGCGATGCTGCGCATCTGTCCGGGCTACCCAATCGCAGACGGCGGTGAATGGTGGGGACTATCGGCCCGCAGACGGCAGAGTACCTGTAGCCCGGGCAAGGCGCGTCCAGCGCCGCCCCCGGGAGCAGAGCGCAGCGTGGCTGAATTTCCCGGAGGCGATGCTGCGCATCTGTCCGGGCTACCCAACCGCAGACGGCGGTGAACCGTGGGGACTACCGGCCCGCAGACGGCGGAGTACCTGTAGCCCGGGCAAGGCGCGTCCAGCGCCGCCCCCGGGACCAAAGTGCACCGTGGCTGAATTTCCCGGAGGCGATGCTGCGCATCTGTCCGGGTTACCCAGTCGCAGACGGCGGTGAATCTGTACACCGCAGCCGGCAGAAACGTTCGCGTACGAGATCACTCTTCGATACGCAATCCGTAGGTTTTGAATTTCTCCAGCACGATGGCGATAGCCTCATCATCAAGCACCGGCACCGGATCGATGATGGCCAGGGTGCTGAGATAGAGCTGCGCCAGTACCTCAACTTCATGCGCCAGCCACAGGGCCTTTTCCAGATTCTCTTCACAAGCGATCAGGCCATGGTGCTGCAGCAGGGTCGCTTTGCGATTTTTCAACGCCACGGCCACGTGTTCAGACAGCTCACGAGTACCAAAAGTGGCATAGGGTGCGCAAGGAATGGAGTTACCGCCGGCCGCCGCAATCATATAGTGAATGGCGGGAATGGGACGATTGAGGATCGATACCGCCGTGCAGTGAACCGCATGATTATGCACCACCGCATGAGCATCAGGACGCGTCTGATAAGCCGCCATATGAAAACGCCACTCGCTGGACGGCAGTTTGCCCTGTTCATGCTGACCTTCGGCATCGATATAAACAATGTGCGCTTCCGTCAGCTTTTCATAAGGTATACCGGTTGGTGTGATCAGCATCCCCCCCTGGTACCGCACGCTTACGTTGCCTGCCGTCCCCTGATTTAACCCCAGGCGGGTCATCTCCAGGCAGGTATCAATAATCTGCCGGGCCAGTCTATTACGTTCCATTCTTTACCTCTCTTAATAATGCGCAATACGACAACAGACCGCTCGCCGGGCATGGCGCGCCGACGCTGTTGAATAATCAAATAATTGCTCACCATCATCATCCCGAATAATCAGAAAGGAATTTACATCCACTGGTTCTGTGATACCCCTCACTTATTTCAGCTTAAAAAAACCGTTTGCTCATTTTTACGTTGTGAAAAAATGCCCGTTATCATCAATAGATTTAAAAACGGTCATTTTACCGATAATGTTAACAACTGACCGTTTTCCACATTATAAATTAAATCGGGCATTCGTTCTGTGGGTTTTAGAATTATCTTTCTCAAACGGTCATGTTTTGCTGATTATTAAAGTGATGATAATCACATAAAATCACTCACCGCATGCTTAGTGTGACCGCCATCATATTAAAAGGCATTTTTTATTTGAAAATGAATTCATGAGTTCATCCCGCGATGTTTATTTCATCATCGTTCTCGTCACAGGAACTCACCTGATTTTTGCGGTCTGGTGGGCAAAGCCGGCTGCTGAATACGCTTCTGAACCAATGAGGATGCTATGGGAAACACAACGATACAAACGCAGAGTTTTCATGCGGTCGAGACAGGGCAAAGCAAGCGCTACATTATTCCCTTTGCCCTGCTGTGCTCGCTATTTTTTCTTTGGGCGGTCGCTAATAATCTTAACGATATTTTATTACCACAATTTCAACAAGCCTTTACCTTAACTAACTTCCAGGCTGGTTTGATTCAATCCGCTTTTTATTTTGGCTATTTTGTTATTCCGATCCCGGCCGGGATCTTGATGAAAAAACTCAGTTACAAAGCCGGCATTATTACCGGGCTATTCTTATACGCTTTTGGCGCCGCGCTATTCTGGCCCGCCGCCGAGGTCATGAATTATACCTTATTCCTGATCGGCCTGTTTATTATTGCGGCGGGGTTAGGCTGTTTAGAAACTGCAGCAAACCCTTTTGTTACCGTGTTAGGGCCAGAAAGCGGCGGCCACTTCCGGCTTAATCTGGCGCAGACCTTTAACTCTTTTGGCGCCATTATTGCGGTGGTCTTTGGGCAAAGCCTTATTTTGTCTAACGTGCCGCATCAATCGCAGGATGTACTCGATAAAATGGCTCCGGAGCAGCTTAGCGCTTATAAGCACAGCCTGGTGCTCTCGGTGCAAACCCCCTATATGATCATCGTCGCGGTTGTCTTACTGGTCGCTCTGTTGATTATGTTGACCAAATTTCCGGCCCTGCAGAGCGACGACCACAGTGATGCCAACCAGAGTTCCTTCTCCGCTTCTATTGCCCGCCTGGTGCGCGTTCGCCACTGGCGCTGGGCGGTGCTGGCGCAGTTTTGCTACGTCGGCGCACAAACCGCCTGCTGGAGCTATCTGATTCGCTACGCCATCGAAGAGATCCCCGGCATGACGCCCGGTTTCGCCGCCAACTATTTGACCGGCACTATGGTGTGCTTCTTTATCGGCCGTTTCTCCGGCACCTGGCTCATCAGCCGCTTCGCGCCGCATAAAGTGCTGGCGGCCTATGCCCTGCTCGCCATGCTCCTGTGCCTGATCTCCGCTTTCAGCGGCGGCCATGTGGGCCTGCTGGCCTTGACGCTGTGCAGTGCCTTTATGTCGATTCAGTATCCGACCATCTTCTCGCTGGGCATCAAGAATCTGGGGCAGGACACCAAGTACGGCTCCTCGTTTATCGTCATGACCATTATTGGTGGCGGCATCGTCACTCCGGTTATGGGCTTTGTCAGCGACGCCGCCGGCAACATCCCTACCGCCGAGCTGGTACCGGCGCTGTGCTTTGCCGTCATCTTCATCTTTGCCCGTTTCCGTTCGCAAACGGCAGCTAACTAAACATTTATCCGCATAACGTGAGGGATCTGGAATGAAAAAAATCAGTTTACCGAAAATTGGCATTCGCCCGGTGATCGATGGACGCCGCATGGGGGTACGCGAGTCGCTGGAAGAGCAAACCATGAATATGGCGAAGGCTACCGCTGCGCTGATTACGGAAAAGCTGCGCCACGCCTGCGGCGCGCAGATCGAGTGCGTCATCGCCGATAGCTGCATTGCGGGGATGGCGGAATCCGCCGCCTGCGAAGAGAAATTCAGCAGCCAGAACGTCGGCGTCACCATCACCGTCACCCCCTGCTGGTGCTACGGCAGCGAAACTATCGATATGGACCCGATGCGGCCAAAAGCTATCTGGGGCTTTAACGGCACCGAGCGACCTGGCGCGGTTTACCTTGCGGCAGCGCTGGCGGCCCACAGCCAGAAGGGCATCCCGGCGTTCTCCATATACGGCCACGACGTACAGGACGCCGACGACACCTCCATTCCGTCTGATGTTGAAGAAAAACTGCTGCGCTTTGCCCGCGCCGGTTTAGCGGTCGCCAGCATGAAGGGCAAAAGCTATCTTTCCGTCGGCGGCGTATCGATGGGAATCGCCGGTTCTATCGTCGATCACAACTTCTTCGAGTCCTGGCTCGGTATGAAGGTCCAGGCGGTGGATATGACCGAACTGCGCCGCCGTATCGATCAGAAAATCTATGATGAAAGCGAGCTGGAAATGGCGCTGGCGTGGGCGGATAAAACCTTCCGCTACGGCGAAGACCAGAACGCGCAGCAGTATAAACGTAATGCCGAGCAGAGCCGCGCGGTACTCAAAGAGAGCCTGCTGATGGCGATGTGCATTCGCGACATGATGCAGGGCAACAAGAAGCTGGCGGAAAAAGGACTGGTCGAAGAGTCGCTGGGCTACAACGCCATTGCCGCAGGCTTCCAGGGCCAGCGTCACTGGACCGATCAATACCCTAACGGCGACACCGCCGAGGCGCTGCTTAACAGCTCGTTCGACTGGAATGGCGTACGCGAACCCTTCGTTGTCGCCACGGAAAACGACAGCCTCAACGGCGTGGCGATGCTGATGGGCCATCAGCTGACCGGTACCGCCCAGGTGTTTGCCGACGTGCGTACCTACTGGTCGCCGGAAGCGGTAGAACGCGTCACCGGCCAGCCGCTCACCGGGCTGGCGGAACACGGCATTATCCATCTGATCAACTCCGGTTCGGCGGCGCTGGACGGCGCCTGCAAACAGCGCGATGCGGATGGCAAGCCAACCATGAAGCCGCACTGGGAAATCAGCCAGCAGGAGGCCGACGCCTGCCTCGCCGCCACCGAATGGTGCCCGGCGATTCATGAATATTTCCGCGGCGGCGGCTTCTCCTCTCGCTTTCTGACCGAAGGCGGCGTGCCCTTTACCATGACTCGCGTGAATATTATTAAAGGCCTTGGCCCGGTTCTGCAAATCGCCGAAGGCTGGAGCGTGGAACTACCGAAAGAGATGCACGATCGGCTGGATGCCCGCACCAACTCCACCTGGCCCACCACCTGGTTTGCGCCGCGCCTGACCGGTAAGGGCCCGTTCTCCGACGTCTACTCGGTGATGGCGAACTGGGGCGCTAACCACGGCGTGCTGACCATCGGCCACGTTGGCGCCGACTTTATCACTCTGGCGTCTATGCTGCGGATCCCGGTATGCATGCATAACGTAGAAGAGGCGAAAATTTACCGCCCGTCCAGCTGGGCTGCGCACGGGATGGATAGCGAAGGCCAGGATTACCGCGCCTGCCAGAACTACGGCCCGCTGTATAAACGTTAAAAATGCCTGATGGCGCTGCGCTTATTCGGCCTACGGATGATAACGTCTCCGTAGGCTGGATGAGGCGTTTACGCCGCCATCCGGCAACGTCTCGGGAGAGATTATGAAGAATGAAGTCATCCTGGTTCTCGACTGCGGCGCCACCAACGTCAGGGCGATTGCCGTTGATCGCCAGGGGAATATTATCGCCCGCGCCGCAACGGCTAACGCCAGCGATATCGCCGTGGAGAACAGCGCATGGCACCAGTGGTCGCTGGAGGCCATCCTGCAACGCTTCGCCGAGTGCTGTCGGCAGATTGGCGATGCGCTCTCATCCTGCACGGTTCGCGGCATCACGGTCACCACCTTCGGCGTGGACGGCGCGCTGGTGGATGAACAGGGCAAGCTGCTCTATCCGGTCATCAGCTGGAAATGCCCGCGAACCGCAGCGGTGATGGACAATATCGGCCGCTTTATGCCCGCGCAGCAGCTCCAGCAGATCGCCGGCGTCGGCGCATTTGGTTTTAACACCCTCTATAAGCTGATATGGCTGCAAGAAAACCACCCGCAGCTGCTGGAGCAGGCCCATGCCTGGCTATTCATCTCCTCGCTGATCAACCAGCGCCTGACCGGGGAATTCACGACCGATATCACCATGGCGGGTACCAGCCAGATGCTGGATATCCACCAGCGAGATTTCAGCGCGCAGATTCTGCAGGCGACGGGATTGCCGCGCCGCCTGTTTCCCCGGCTGGTGGAGGCGGGCCAGCAGATTGGTACCCTGCAAAACGATGCCGCGAAGATGCTGGGATTACCCGCCGGGATCCCGGTTATCTCCGCCGGGCACGATACCCAGTTCGCGTTGTTTGGCGCTGGCGCGGAGCAGGATGAACCGGTGCTCTCTTCCGGTACGTGGGAAATTTTGATGGTGCGCAGCGTTCAGGTGAATACGCCGCTGCTCAGCCACTATGCGGGATCGACCTGCGAACTGGATAGCCAGCCGGGATGCTATAACCCCGGTATGCAGTGGCTGGCTTCAGGCGTGCTGGAGTGGGTACGCCAGCTGCTGTGGACGCCAGAAACGCCGTGGCGCACGCTGATTGAAGAAGCGCGCGTCATTCCCGCCGGTTCTGAGGGGGTAAGGATGCAGTGCGATCTGCTCTCCTGCCGGAATGCGGGCTGGCAGGGCGTCACGCTGAATACCACTCGCGGCCATTTCTATCGCGCCGCGCTGGAAGGATTAGCCGAACAGCTGGCGCGTAACCTGCAAACGCTACAAAAAATCGGCCATTTTAACGCCAGCGAACTGCTGCTGGTCGGCGGCGGCAGCCGCAACGCGCTGTGGAATCAGATCAAAGCCAATACGCTCGATATGCCTGTCAAAGTACTGGATGACGCCGAAACCACCGTGGCTGGCGCCGCCATGTTTGGCTGGTACGGCGTCGGTGAATTCCACAGCCCTGAACAGGCCAGAGCGCAGGTGAGCTATCAGTATCGCTATTTTTACCCGCAAACCGAACCCGAAATGATTGAGGGAGTATGAGATGCTAAAAACGATTTCCCCGTTAATATCGCCGGAGCTACTGAAAGTCCTGGCGGAAATGGGGCACGGAGATGAGATCGTCTTTTCCGATGCCCACTTCCCGGCGCACAGCATGGGTCCACAGGTCATTCGCGCCGACGGTCTGCGGGTAAGCGACCTGCTGCAGGCGATTATTCCGCTGTTTGAGTTAGACAGCTACGCTCCGCCGTTGGTGATGATGGCCGCCGTGGAAGGCGACACCCTCGACCCGCAGGTCGAAACGCGCTATCGCGAGGCGCTTTCCGCCGCCGCGCCCTGCCCTGAGATCGCCCGCATTGACCGCTTTGCTTTCTACGAGCGGGCGCAAAAAGCCTTTGCGATCGTTATCACAGGTGAGCGCGCTAAGTACGGGAATATTCTTTTAAAAAAAGGAGTAACGCCGTAATCTCATGCCGCAGCGCCCGTCTGGTGCGGGCGCTCAGCGAACGCCAGGGTGAGAAAAATGAAAGCGGCACGACAGCAAGCGATACTAGACCTGCTCATAAACCATAATAGTCTGACCACCGAAGCCTTATCGCTACAGCTTAACGTCAGCAGAGAAACCATCCGCCGCGATCTCAGCGAGCTTCAGTCCCAGGGAAAAGTACTGCGTAACCACGGTCGGGCAAAAGTCATTCACCGGCAAAGCCAGGACAGCGGCGACCCTTTTCATATTCGTTTAAAAAGCCACTATGCGCACAAAGCGGATATCGCCCGCGAGGCGCTGGCCTGGATAGACGAAGGGATGGTTATCGCCCTCGATGCCAGTTCCACCTGCTGGTACCTGGCTCGCCAGCTACCTGATCTCAACCTTCACGTTTTTACCAACAGTCAGCCGATATGCCAGGAGCTGAGCAAGCGAGAGAATATTCAGCTCACCTGCTCCGGGGGGACGCTTCAGCGTAAATACGGCTGTTACGTGAGTTCATCGCTTATCTCCCAGCTCAAATCGCTGGAGATCGATCTGTTCATTTTTTCCTGTGAAGGTATCGACAGCGGCGGCGCGCTCTGGGATTCAAATACGGTCAACGCCGAGTTCAAATCGCTGCTGCTTAAGCGCGCCTCGCAATCGCTTTTGCTGATTGATAAGAGCAAGTTTAATCGTTCAGGGGAGGCCCGAATTGGCCATCTGGATGATGTGACGCATATTGTTTCGGACGTGTCGCAGTCGTAACGGCTATTGCAGCGCCGGATAGCGGCTTAACACCCTATCCGGCCTGCAAAAGGGGCAAACTAGCGTTCGTCGCGGCGACCGCCGACGGCAGCCCACAGGCGACGAACGTGAACCGTCACCTCTTCGCGATCGTGATACAGCTGGCGCGCCTGGATTTGCGCGTTGATGCCGTGCTCATCCAGCTGCTCCTGGATATAGGCCAGGTTGCGCGACAGCTCTTCATAGCGCTTTTTCATCGGCAGCTTAAGGTTAAAGATGGTTTCACGGCACCAGCCGTTCACCAGCCACTGCGCCATCAGCGCAGCCACTTTCGCCGGCTTCTCCACCATATCGCACACCATCCACGAGATGTTGTTGCGCGTTGGGCGGTACTTGAAGCCATCTTCGCGCAGCCAGGTCACCTGGCCGGTATCCATCAGGCTTTGCGCCATCGGGCCGTTATCCACCGAGGAGACCCACATATTGCGTTTCACCAGCTGATAGGTCCAGCCGCCGGGGCAGGCGCCGAGATCCACGGCGTACATACCGTTCGCCAGGCGCTCGTCCCACTCATCCGCCGGAATAAAGACGTGAAACGCCTCTTCCAGCTTGAGAGTCGAGCGGCTCGGCGCATCGGCCGGAAACTTGAGGCGCGGAATGCCCATATAGAACGGTGAGTTGTTGTTAGACAACGAATAGCCGGTGTAGCAGCAGCCCGGCGCGATAAAGAAAACGTGCACCACCGGACGTTTTGTCGTTTCATAGCTGGTCAGCACGCCCGCTTCGCGCAGCGCAGCGCGCAGCGGTACCGTAAACTTGCGGCAGAACTTCATCAGCTCTTTGCTTTCGTTGGTATCGGCGACCTCTACGCGCAGCTCGCCGCCCTTTTCCACGACGCCCTGCAGCATACCGACGATTGGGGAAATCCTGTCCTCCGGCGGCAGATCGCGCAGCAGTTCGCCGACCACAAACATCTGGCGGGCAAATACCAGCGAGCTGAACGGCAGTTCGCGCACCAGCTTTTCGCCATCTTCAGCCTGATAGCACTCAAAAATCACATAGCCGGAGTCATCTTTGACCCGGGCAAAACCAAATACTTCAAGGCGCGAGGCCTTATCGGTAATTTCTGCTGCGCACTCTTTCTCAAACCCAGGGCGACAATAGAGGACAACTTTATTCATGAACAACGCCCTTACGTTTCAGACGAATTGCACCAATTAACATTAATACCCAACCGGCGAGGAAGCAGACGCCCCCTACCGGCGTAACGAACGCCCACAGGCGTAAATGCGATAGCGCCAGGCAGTAGAGGCTGCCGCTAAAAAGAACGGTACCAAGCGCCATAAAGACGCTGCTCCAGTAAAACCAGATGCTGATGCGGCGCTGCATCGCCACCGCCAGGCCAAAAATAGCCAGCGTATGGAAAGCCTGATACTGCAGGCCGGTGTGGATCCAGCCCATTTCCGCAACGCCCATCGTTTTACTTAAAACGTGCGCGCCAAACGCGCCCAAAGCCACAAAGATAAAACCGCTTATCGCGGCGAATATCAGCATAAAACGGCTGGTCATGTGTTTACCCTACGATGATTTATTGTTCATAACGAAAGCGAAATTTTTCTTGTTCATTAGCCGCTTTTGCCAGAATCCACTGGCGGAAGGCGGCTATTTTACCCAGTTCTGCCTGACTGTCATGACAAACGAGATAAAACGCATTCTTACTGACCAGAACATCATTAAACGGGCAGACCAGTCGGCCTGCCTCAATCTCGGACTGCGCCATCACATTGTTGGCCAGCGCGACCCCCTGTCCATGGATTGCCGCCTGCAGCACCATTGCGCTGTGGCTAAAAATAGGTCCCTGTTGAACATTGATATGGTTTAGACCCAGCTGACGGGTATAAGTTTGCCAGTCGCGGCGGGAAGCGTCGTGCAGCAGGGTATGTTGCGCCAGATCGGCAGGCGTTTTCAACGCTTTATCGCCGGTAAGTAAAAGCGGGGAACATACCGGAAGCAGATATTCGGCGTACAGTTTTTCCACGCGCAGCCCCGGCCAGTTGCCGCGGCCATAAAAAATTGCCACGTCGACATCGTCGGCCAGCTTATCTTCCTGGCGGTCTACCGCCTGGATTCTGACATCGATTCCCGGATAAGCTGAATTAAAGCTTGTCAGCCTCGGCACCAGCCACTGGATGGCAAAACTGGGGAGCATACTGACGGTTAAGGCCCCTTTTGCGCTTCGGGCCTGAAGCTTGCGGGTCGCTTCGGTGAGCTGCGAAAAAATCTCTTTGATATCCTGAAAATAGCTCTGCCCCTCCTCCGTTAAAAGAAGAGAACGATTGCGTCGACGGAACAGCTTGAGGCCGAGGAAATCCTCCAGGGACTTGATTTGGTGGCTGACTGCGGCCTGCGTCACAAAAAGCTCATCGGCGGCGCGAGTGAAGCTAAGGTGGCGGGCGGCTGCATCAAAAACACGTAATGCATTCAGAGGTGGCAAACGCTTGGACATAGTTATTCTGGCTTAGATGTTAAGGCAATTTAACAAATAGGAAACAACAGTTAACCTATTAGTTTTTTTTATCTGAGCTATTATAATTTGTCCGTTGAGCTTCTACCAGCAAATACCTATAGTGGCGGCACTTCCTGAGCCGGAACGAAGAGCTTTTTTTGGAATGCGTGTTCCAACAAGCTTTTGGCTTACGGTTGTGATGTTGTGTTGTTGTGTTTGCAATTGGTCCGGGTTTGCGGACCATGGTAGCGAAGCTACCCCTTTTCACTTCCTGTACATTTACCCTGTCTGTCCATAGTGATTTAATGTAGCACCGCACTGCGCGGTGCTTTTTTTTGCCTGCTATACCTGAATCAGTTATCCAGCTCGCCCAGCTGTTTGACGTCAGAACGGTTAATCTGCTGCTTGTTACCCCAGGCATCTTTGTACGAAATCATGCCAGTATCATTGTCCGTTTGCGGTTTACCGTCGGTAACGATAGTGCGCCCATCGTTAGTGTGCATCACGTAGTTAGAGGAACAGGCGCTCAGGCCAAAGGTCAGCACACAGGCAGAAATAATGGCGGCAGTCTTATTCATTTTCATCTTTCTCTCCTTACGACTATTTATACTGTTTATGATTCGTTCTGTACCAGGTTAAAACACAAACCCAACACTATTTAGCATAACCATCTTTCACGCCGGCGAATTCATATTCAGAAAATTCCAGTAGTTAGCAGAAAACTTGTATCACCCGCTGATTTGCGCGACGATCCTGGTATCGATACGAGGAGTCTCATGAACGCATTCAACCCCGCCCAATTTCGCGCTCAGTTTCCGGCGCTGGCCGACGCTGGCGTCTATCTTGATAGCGCAGCGACGGCGCTCAAGCCGCTGGCGGTCATTGAGGCCAGCGATCAGTTCTATCGCCTCAGCGGCGGTAACGTCCACCGTAGCCAGTTTGCTGCCGCCCGGCAGCTAACCGACCGCTATGAAAACGCGCGCGAACGCGTGGCGGCGCTGCTCAACGCCCCTTCCGGCCAGGATATCGTCTGGACGCGCGGCACCACTGAAGCCATTAACATGGTGGCGCAATGCTACGTGCGCCCGCGCCTGAAGCCCGGCGATGAGATTATCGTCAGCGAAGCGGAACATCATGCCAATCTGGTGCCGTGGTTAATGGTTGCAGAGCAAACCGGCGCGAGGATAGTGAAGCTACCGATCGCTCCCGATCGCCTGCCGGACGTGGCCGCGCTTGGCGCGCTCATCACGCCGCGCAGCCGGGTGCTGGCGATTGGCCAGATGTCCAACGTCACCGGCGGTTGTCCGGATTTGGCACAGGCGATTCGCCTGGCCCACGATGCCGGGATGGTGGTAATGGTCGACGGCGCGCAGGGGGCGGTGCATTTCCCGGCGGACGTTCAGACGCTGGATATCGACTTTTATGCTTTTTCGGGCCATAAGCTCTACGGGCCGACCGGCATCGGCGCGCTGTATGGCAAAAGCGAACGGCTGGCGAAAATGTCGCCGTGGCTCGGCGGCGGTAAAATGATCGCCGAAGTCACTTTCGACGGCTTTAAAACCCAGCCCGCGCCCTGGCGCTTCGAAGCGGGAACGCCCAATATCGCCGGGGTGATTGGCCTGAGCGCAGCGCTGGAGTGGCTGGACGAGACGGATATCGCACAGGCGGAAAACTGGAGCCGTGGGCTGGCGACGCTGGCGGAAGAGGAGCTGGCGAAACGTCCGGGATTCCGTTCGTTCCGCTGCCAGGACGCCAGCCTGCTGGCGTTTGATTTTGACGGCGTTCACCATAGCGATATGGTGACGCTGCTGGCGGAATCGGGGATTGCGCTGCGCGCCGGTCAGCACTGCGCTCAGCCGCTGCTGGCGGCGCTTGGCGTCAGCGGTACCCTGCGGGCCTCATTCGCGCCTTATAACACGCAGGACGATGTTTACGCGCTGGTGCACGCCGTGGACCGCGCTCTGGAAATACTGGTGGATTAATGACGACTTCTCACCCTTTTGGTACCCGCGTCACCGAAGCGACCCTTCTCCAGACGTTTACCCCGCTCAGCCAGTGGGAGGATAAATACCGCCAGCTAATTTTACTGGGTAAGCAGCTCCCTGCGCTGCCGGACGACCTCAAAGCGCGGGCCAAAGAGATTGCCGGTTGTGAAAACCGCGTCTGGCTGGGACACTTCATTGACGTCGACGGCAAGCTGCATTTCTTCGGCGATAGCGAAGGCCGTATCGTACGCGGCATGCTGGCGGTGCTGTTGACCGCCATTGAAGGCAAAAGCGCCGCTGATCTGCTGGCGCAGGATCCGCAGGCGCTATTTGATGCGCTGGGGCTGCGCGGCCAGCTGAGCGCCTCGCGCAGCCAGGGGCTCAACGCCCTGAGTGAGGCGGTGCTCGCCGCCGCCCGCGAGGTTGAGGTTTAAGCTCATCCCGGGGGCGGCGCTTGACGCGCCTTGCCGGGCTACGGGTTCGTGCCGTTTTGTCGCCCGGCCAGGTGCGCAGCACCGCCTCCGGGGAATTGTCTTGTAGACCGGGTAAGGCGCCTGCGCCGCGACCCGGGAATTTACGCCGTCTGCCGCTCCGCCTTCGCCAGCATTTTCTTCAGCGCATGGGAGACGGCGACAAAGCCAAAGGTTGCGGTTACCATCGTCGCGGCGCCAAACCCGGATGCGCAATCCATTCGCTTCGGCCCCTCAGCGGTGCTTTTCATCGCACAAACGCTGCCGTCCGCCTGCGGATAAACCAGCGCTTCGGTGGAAAACACACAATCCACGTTGAGCTTACCTTTGCTGTTCTTCACCACCCCAAACTGGCTCTTCAAACGCTCACGCAGCTTTGCCGCCAGCGGATCCTGGATGGTTTTCGCCAGATCGGCGACCTGGATTTGCGTCGGATCGATTTGTCCGCCCGCGCCGCCGGTGGTGACCAGCGGCACCTTATGGCGACGACAGTAAGCGATTAACGCCGCTTTCGGGCGCACGCTGTCGATGGCATCGATCACATAGCTAAAGCCAACGCCCAGATACTCGGCGACGTTTTCCGGCGTGATAAAATCGTCCACCACCGTCACCCGGCACTCGGGGTTAATCAGGCGAATGCGTTCCGCCATCACCTCGGCTTTCGCCAGACCTACGTTGCCGCCAAGGGCGTGGATCTGGCGATTGGTGTTGGTCACGCAGACATCATCCATATCGATGAGGGTAATCGCGCCAATTCCGGTTCTCGCCAGCGCTTCCGCCGCCCATGAGCCTACGCCGCCGATGCCGACCACGCAGACGTGCGCGTCGGCAAAACATTGCAGCGCCTTTTCACCATATAAACGCGCCGTGCCGCCAAAGCGCTGGCGCCAGGCATCGCTAATTACAACAGACATATAACCTCAAAATAAGTGGACATTCCCGGGTCGCGAGGCAAGGGCCTTACCCGGGCAACAAAATCAGCCGTCGCTCCGGGAAATATTCCCGGATTACGTCGTCAATGGCTTATCCAGGCGACCGTAGCCCCGGTAAGCGCAGCGCGACCGGGGAAAATGTGAGCACTAGCCGCTAAAGACGTTGCCTGCGCCCGGGGCGTTTTTCAGCACCCATACGCGGCCATAGTGGTTATACCAGCCGGCACGGTGCCCGGCATCCGGGCCAATGCCCTGGTAAATATCGAAGTGCTGGCCTTTAATCGCCCCGCCAACATCAAGTGCCACCATTAAACGCAGCTCGTACTGGCCGTTAAACTTACCGTTATTATCCAGCAGCGGCACCTCCGCCAGCAGCGTGGTGCCTGCAGGAACAATGGAACGGTCGGAGGCCACCGACGCGCGACCGATCAGCGGCACCGCGCTGGCGCCTTTCACCGGCGCGAAGGACTGCGGTTTAAAGAAGACGAACGACGGGTTCTGCTCCAGCAGCTCGCGGACTTCCGCCTCGCTGTGCTTTTCGCCCCATTCGCGAATTGCCTGCATCGACATATCTTCGCGCTTTACTTCCCCGCGGTCGATCAGCACTTTACCGATGCTGTAATAGGGCCAGCCGTTTTTCCCGGCATAGCTAAAGAAGTTCAGCGGCGAGCCGTCGCCAAAATCAATGTAGCCGCTGCCCTGCACGTCCATGATGAAGTTATCCATCAGCGAGTTGCTGTAGGCCAGGATGTAGTTGTCGCTCAGAGCCCCGGCGTAGATGCTGGCGCGGGACGGCAGCTTGCCGCGCTTCGGCGGCATCCGGTAAATCGGATACTGGAACTCGCCCTGGCGAGTATGGCGCGCCTGAACCACGGGCGTGTAGTAGCCGGTAAACTGGACGTTACCGTAGTTATCCGTTCCCTGCATCTGCCAGGCGTCGATACCAAACTGGCTCAGCGTACGGGTATCGCCGCCGGAACGCAGCCACTCCTGAACCGCATTGTAGACGTTGCTCTGGCTGGTATAGAGGCGCGGAGAGGCGCTACGAATCTGTCTCACCTGCTCGGAGAAATCGCCGGCGTTGATCGGCGAACCTACCGCATCAGGTTGGTTAACCAATGAAAACGGCTGGGTGAGTTTACCTTCATTATACTGCTGACCGCGATCGGTCGGTTTTGAGGAACAGGCGGCCAGCATTGCCAGCATTGCGCCTGTTACTGCATATTTTGCCCAACGTCCTTTCATGGTATCTCTTCTTTATGCTGCTAAGCCCGGGTGCGTGATGAAGATAACAAACCCCCAGGGCTAATGAAATGCGCTTAGGTACCGCAAAGGCAATTTTGCGCAAAAAATAGGCTGGAAGTGATTCTATATGCACCATTTTTTACAAAATTGATGATTTCTGCCAAAAAGGGTTGCATCAAAACGTTAGCGGAGTATAGTGCGCTTCCACGGACGCGGGGTGGAGCAGCCTGGTAGCTCGTCGGGCTCATAACCCGAAGGTCGTCGGTTCAAATCCGGCCCCCGCAACCAATCAAAATTTAAGACAATATAAGCAGTACGGTGACGCGGGGTGGAGCAGCCTGGTAGCTCGTCGGGCTCATAACCCGAAGGTCGTCGGTTCAAATCCGGCCCCCGCAACCAATCAAAATTTAAGACAATATAAGCAGTACGGTGACGCGGGGTGGAGCAGCCTGGTAGCTCGTCGGGCTCATAACCCGAAGGTCGTCGGTTCAAATCCGGCCCCCGCAACCAACATCATAAACACCCTCAAGGGTGTTTTTTTGTTTCTGCGATTCGCAAAATCTTATACCTGATTCAGGGAACGGCTAAGCGCCGCTCCCTCACCTTCTCAGCCCTTCGGCAACACAATATTGCTCGCCGCCAGCATCCCCATTTCGTGATACATCGCGCAGGCCGCTTCAACGATCGGCATCGCCAGCGCCGCGCCGCTGCCTTCGCCCAAACGCATTCCCATATTCAGATAGGGCTCCAGCTCGAGATGCATCAGCGCCGTACGCGCCCCCTTCTCCGCCGAATAGTGCGACGGGATAAGATAGGGTTTCACCTGCGGCGCAATTCGGCACGCCGCCAGCGCCGCTGCGTAGGAGAGGAAGCCATCGAGCACCACCGGCAGACCGCAGGAGGCCGCGCCCAGCATCACACCCGTCATCCCCAATAAATCAAAACCGCCCACTTTTGCCAGCACGTCCAGACCATCATGCGGATCGGGGCGGTTAACGGCGATGGCCCGTCGTACCACCTCAACTTTATTGCCGACCTTCGCCAACGGCAGATTAGCGCCAATTCCCACCACCTCCTGGGCATCGCTGCCGGTCAGGACGCTGACGATTGCCGCCGCCGGGGTGGTATTGGCCATTCCGAGCTCCCCGACGCCAAACAGCGTGACGCCATCCTCCGCCAGCCCCCGGGTATAGCGCATCACCTCCAGCAGCAGCTCTTCCGCCTGGCTGCGGCGCATTGCCGGACCAACGGCGATATTGCCGCAGCCGCGCGCCACGCGCATGTTGATGACGCCCGGTATCAGCTCGGCATCGATTCCAACATCAATCACGTGCACCTTCGCGCCCGCCTGCGCCGCCAGTACGCAAACGCCGGTTTTGCCCAGCGTCATATTCGCCGCCTGAATTGCGGTCACCGCTTTTGGCGAAATGGCGACCCCTTCGTCCCACACGCCGTGGTCGGCGCACATCACCAGCAGCGCCTTTTTTTTCACCTGCGGCACGCCTTCAAGACCGGGCATACCCGCCAGCTGCACGGCAAGATCTTCAAGGCGTCCAAGGCTTCCGGGCGGTTTCAGCAGACCATCAATATGAAGTCGGGCGCGCGCCATCGCGTTTTCATCAGGCGCAGGGATCGCGCCCAGTAGAGAGGTTAAGCTTTGCATAGAGGTTCTCGTCTTGTTGGCTGACTCATAGCAGAGCCAGCAGGAAGAATAACGCCCGTTACGGCGCGCCTGGCCTATTTGATTTTTACGCCAATGCCCGACACCACCAGCCACACCTCGTCTGCCGCCGCCGCAAGGCGCTGGTTGACGCGTCCGGCGATATCGCGGAAATGGCGGGCAAGACGGTTCTCCGGCACAATCCCCATCCCTACCTCGTTGGTCACCAGCACCACGCGGGCCGGGCAGCGCTGGCAGGCGGCAATCAGTACCGCGATTTCGGCGTCTATCGCCCGCTCCATCGCCGCATAATCCCAGCCGTCCGGCGAGCTGTCGCCCCCCAGCGCAAACAGCAGGTTGGTCACCATGGTGGTGATGCATTCCAGCAAAATCGCCTCCTCTGGGGCGATATCCGGGGTGATCAGCTCATCAAGCTGCTGCCAGCGCTCGGCGGTGCGCCAGTGCGCGGGCCTGCCGTCGCGGTGGTGCTGGATCCTCGCCGCCATCTCGTCATCAAAGACCTGCGAGGTGGCGATATACAGTACCTGCGGCGCATGGGCGATCAGCGCTTCGGCATGGCGGCTTTTACCGCTGCGCGCCCCGCCGGTCACTAAAGTCAGCATACGGGCTCCTGATGTTGGCGCATGATGGCGTAGATTTTTTCGATATCAATATGCTGACGCATCGTATCCGCCAGCAGATCGAACTGGCGCGATTTATACTGCGCATACTCGAAATCGCTATCCAGCGCCGCCAGCCCTTTACGCTGGCGCAGGCCGTTAACCAGCGCGCGGGTAAATGCATCGCTATCGAACAGGCCGTGCAGATAGGTGCCAAACGCCAGGCCGTCATCGCTGACCGCGCCGTCCGCCACGCTCAGGCTGCCTTTATGTAATTGCATCAGCGAACGGCAGCCGTCGCGCAGCTCGGTTTCGCCCATATGAATTTCGTAGCCGCTTACGGTCAGCCCCGCCGTCGCCGCCAGCCACGCCGGCAGCGCTGTTGCCAGGGTCGCCGTTACCTGGGTCGTCGTCTTGCTTTGCGCAAAGTGGGTGACGGTATTTAGCAACCCCAGCCCCGGCTGCGTGCCAAGCCCCGACTCTACCTCATCGATAATGGTTTCGCCGAGCATCTGATAGCCACCGCAGATCCCCAGCACCGGTACGCCCTGACGCCGGGCCTGCAGTACCGCATGCGCCATGCCGCTCTCGCGCAGCCAGCCCAGGTCGCCGAGCGTATTTTTACTGCCCGGCAGGATCACCATATCCACGCCCGCCAGCTCCTGCGGCTGGCGAACATAGCGGACGCGGACGTCCGGCTGCGCCGCCAGCGCGTTGAAATCGGTAAAATTGGAGATGTGCGGCACCTGAATCACGGCAATCTCAATATCGCGCCTGTCGGTGCGCAGATATTTCCCTTTTTGCAGCGCGACGCCGTCCTCATCTTCAAGATCGACGTCCAGCCACGGCATGACGCCGAGCACCGGGACGCCGGTGAGCGTTTCTATCTGCTCGATCCCGGAATACAGCAGCGCCACGTCGCCGCGAAATTTATTAATAATCACGCCCTTGACCCGCGCGCGCTCGCGATCGTGCAGCAGCGCGAGCGTGCCGTAGATAGAGGCGAATACGCCGCCGCGATCGATATCCGCCACGAGGATCACCGGGCACTGGGCCATCTCGGCCATGCCCATATTGACGATGTCGCGATCGCGCAGATTGATCTCCGCCGGACTTCCTGCCCCTTCCAGCACCAGCACATCATGTTCGGCGGCCAGGCTGTTATAAACCGCGAGGATCTGTTCCCGCAGGCGCGGTTTATATTCGTGATAGCTCACCGCGTCCATATCGGTCGCCACCTTGCCCATCAGCACCACCTGCGCTTTGCGGTCGCTGGTTGGCTTAAGCAGCACCGGGTTCATGCGCACATCCGGGATAATACCCGCCGCTTCGGCCTGGAAAATCTGCGCGCGGCCCATCTCTTTGCCATCCGGCGTGATACCGGAATTAAGCGCCATATTCTGCGATTTAAACGGCGCGGTGCGCTGCCCGTCCTGATAAAAGATGCGGCACAGCCCCGCGACCAGCACGCTTTTGCCGACGTCAGAAGCGGTGCCCTGTAACATAATTGCCAGCGTCATGACGCCTCCTTCATCGCGTTGCTTCGCATCCGCGTAAAAAATTCTTCTTCAGTTTTACACAACGGCAGCCCGAGCTGCGCGTGCAGTTTCACCAGCCACGGCTGGGTGAGCCCGGCCTGGGCCATCAGTTCGCTGCGGGCAAACACCTCCCCGGGTTCGCCGTGCGCCAGCACTTCGCCGCGGCGTAACACGTAAACCGCATCGCTGATTTCATAGATCAGATCGATATCGTGGCTGGAGATCGCCACGTGGTTGCCCCGATCGGCAATACGCTTAATGATGTCGATCATCTGCGCGCGTCCCGAAGGATCGAGACCCGCCGTCGGCTCGTCGAGCAGTAAATAGCGCGCCTGCAGCACCAGCGCGCCGGCTATCGCCACGCGCTTTTTCTGCCCGTGGCTCAGGCACTGAATCGGCTGGTGACGAAACCCCTGGGCATCGACGAGAGTCAGGGCATCGTCCACCCGGCGGGCAATTTCCTCTTCCGCTACGCCCAGGTTCCGCAGGCTAAAGGCGATATCGCTGTCGATATCGGTATAGAAAATCTGCTGGTCCGGGTCCTGGAAAACGGTCGCCACCTGCTGACGCAGCGCCAGCAGGCCGCGCTTGCTGTAGTCCAGCGGTTTTCCTTGCCATAGCACCGCCCCGCTCTGCGGGCGCAGCAGACCGCTCAGGTTCATAAACAGCGTGGATTTTCCGCAGCCGTTCGCCCCTACCAGTCCGGTCACGGCGTGATGGGAAAAATCCAGCGTCAGCCCCTTCAGCACCGGCTCGTCCTGATAGCGAAACCAGAGATCGGTCGTGGCAAGCATACTTATCCTTAAAGGTGAAAATCACCCTGATACAGTTTGATATCCAGCGTGGTGCTCATCTGCTGGTAGCGAATCATCACCCGGGTAAACAGCAGTCCTACCAGCATCGCCAGCGAATGATAGCCCTTCGGCACGCTACGGTAGCCAAAACGTAATGTTTGCGCACGGTGAATCGCCAGCGCTTCGTCTAAAAGAATAAAAATAAAACGCCAGGTCAGCAGGATTTGCTCGGTCAGCAGCCGCGGTACCCGTCCGCGCTTGAGCAGCAAAATAAGCTGCGGGAACGGCAGATTCAGCACCAGCCAGAAGGTGGACGCCAGCGCCGCCAGGCTGCGCCAGAAGGTCTGATTGGCGGTCGTCAACCCCTCCGACGTCATGCCCAGCCAGACGCTGCCCAGCGGTAGGCTCACCAGCAGATCCTGCGGATTGCGGCTAACGCTGAACAGAATGGTCAGCACACCGATCAGCAGGAAGCCAAACGGCAGCGCCATCCAACGGCACCAGCGCCACGGCGAGACCCGCAGCAGCCAGCAGGTTAAGGCGGCAATCAGTGCCATTTCGATACCCTGCCCCAACGGAGGCAGGGTAAAAGCCAGCACCATCAGCAGCAGCCAGAACAGGAACTTGCGCTCCGGTGCGACGTGAAACCAGCGGCTCTGATAGCTGAGTCGGTCAAACCCGGTCATCACGGCGCTGTCTGCCTTTGCTGTAGCCCAGAATATAGAAAATTACCGCCGCGCCGAGAGAGCCCTGGAGCGTAAACAGCAGGCTCTCAATTTCTCCGCTAGCCGGTTCGTACAGCGGCTGGAACCACGGCTCATAATGCGGCGCGACCACCTGAATCTGGCTCTCCGCCTCGCCGTCTGAACCGCCGAATTCGCCGCCGTGATCGACAAAGAACGGCAGGATCACCAGCGCCACCACCATGGCGAACAATATCAGCGTCTTTTTCATGTTAATGCCCCTGTGCGGTAATCAGCTGACGTTTGGTCAACTGGTCGTAGATCATGACGGTTAACAGCCCTTCAGCAATGGCGATCGGGATCTGCGTCAGGCAGAAGATCCCCATAAACTTGACGATCGATCCGGTCGCGCCGGCGGCGGGATCCGGAAAGGCCACGCCGAGCTGTACGGAGGTGACAAAGTAGGTCACCAGATCCGCCAGCATCGCGCAGAGAAACACCCCGACGTCACGGCGAATGCCCGCGCGGCAGGCCATTTTCCACACCATATAGCCGACCACCGGCCCGATGACCGCCATCGACATCCCGTTCGCGCCGAGCGTCGTCAGCCCGCCGTGCGCCAGCAGCAGCGCCTGGAACAGCAGTACGATGGCGCCAAGGATCGCCACCACGCCAGGCCCGAAGAGAATCACCGCCAGGCCGACGCCGGTCGGGTGGGAACAGCTGCCGGTTACGGAAGGAATTTTCAGCGCCGAGAGGACAAAAATAAACGCCCCGCACAGCGCCAGCAGCACCTTCTGATTGTTATCTTCCTGCACAATGCGGCGCAGGCGCACCAGCCCGTACCACAGGCAGGGTAAAAACAGCAGCCACCATGCCAGGGCCCACATCGGCGGTAAAAACCCCTCCATGATGTGCATCGCGAAAGCCTTTTCGGGAACCACTATCAGCAATAGCGCCGCAGCTAACCCGCTGAAAGACAGCTGTTTTAGCTGTTGTTCAAGTTTCATTCTGCATACTCCCACTGTTTATTGACCAGAATGGTCGAGAAATAGGGCAGCGGCTGGTCGTCGCTGACGTCATTGAGATGGCGCCAGCACTGCTCGCCCGGCAGCGTGGCTTCAGACATCATCAGCGCGGCATCCAGCAGACCGTTTTTCGCCAGCAGCGCTTTGATGCGGGGAAACCGCCCGTACACTTTCATCAGCACCAGGCTTTCATGCTGGCGCAGCGCCTGCTCGATTTCCGTTTCCGGCGCGGTGCAGGAGATCACCGCCAGCGATTGCTGCTCCATGGCCAGCGGCGTTTTTGAACGCGCGGCAATGGCGGCAAAAGAGGTGACGCCGGGAACAATCTCCAGCCACTCCGGGCAGCCGATACGCTGGAGTAAGAACACCCAGGTGCTGAACAGCATGGCGTCGCCGAGGGTAATAAAGCCGACCTGCTTGCCCGCTTCCACTTCCTGAACCAGCGCGGCGGCAACCTCATCCCACACCGCCTCTTTTTCCGCGCTGTCGGCGCTCATCGGGAAATGGCAGCAGCGTACTTCGGTCCGTTCGCCGATATACTCGCGCACGATGGAGAGCGCGAGGCTGTCGCCGCCTTTACGTCCGGCGGGCGCGTAGAGAATGTCCAGCGTGCCCAGCACCCGCGCCGCGCGCACGGTGATCAGGTCGGCGGCGCCAGGGCCGGTACTTAAGGCATATAGTTTGCCGCTCATGCCGCCTCCTCCATTGCCAGGCTCAGCGCCTGCTGCAGGTGAGCGACGAACATTGCGCGCACCGCCGGATTCTCTCCCAGCCCGTTCAGCCAGGGTGTCGCCGTGATACCGGCGGCGTTGAACAGCGTTTTCCAGGAGTCCTCTTCGTCCGAGGCCATATCGTTAATGGCGTGATCGCCGGCCACCAGCATCAGCGGCATCAGGTGTACGCCCTTCACCCCCTGCTGGCGCAGGCTATCGATAAGAATATCGACTTCCGGATAGCTCTCGACCGCGCCGACCCGCGCCGGAAATCCCTTCGCCGTCATCATATGATCCAGACAGGCGTAGGCGGCGAAAGCGTGATGGCTGGCGCCGTGGCCCATAAAGACCACCGTTTCATCGGCGGCAAGCGGCGGCATCTGCTGGCGCAGCGCCTGCATCAGCTGGACATAATCGTTATGGCTGCTCAGCAGCGGCGCCCCCAGCGTCAGGCGGAGGAACAGCGGGCGCAGGCTTTGCACTTCGCGGACGATCTTTTCATACTCATCGCCGTTGATAATGTGCAGCGACTGAATCGCCACATCCTGGTAGCCCTGCTCGGCCAGCTTCTGCAATGCCTGCAGCGGCGTATCAATCTCGATACCGTCGCGCTGTTTGAGCTTGCGGATAATCATCCCGGAGGTGAAGGCGCGAAACGTGTCGCGGTCCGGACAGCTGGCCGCCAGCTCGCGCTCGCAGGCGACGATGTTCTTTTCACAGGTGTCGGGATAGCTGGTGCCAAAACTGACCACCAGAAGCGCTTTTTTCATTTCTGACTCCTTAAGCAGCGGCCAGCCAGCGCGATAAGCGCCGGGCAAAGGCAGCCTGACTTTCCAGTAACTCTTCACCCGTCACCAGCGGCGCCGGGCGCGTAATCACGATGCAGGGGATACCGGCATCCAGACAGGGTTGTACTTTTTCCTGATAGCCGCCTTCGGCCCCGGAGGCTTTGGTGATCACCACGTCGGCCCGGCACTGGCGGTAGAAAGCGGCGTTGAACGCGGCGCTGAACGGCCCGCACAGGGCGAAAATCTCGCCTACGCCAAACCCCAGCGCGGCGCATTGCGCGATGACATCGGCGACCGGCAACACCCGGGCCAGCAGCGTTTTGTCACCTAATCCCACCCGCCAGCGCGCCAGATCTTTACTTCCCGTGGTGAGCAGCACGCGCTGGCCGAAACGCCGCGCCACCTCGCAGGCTTGTTCAATGCTCTCCACGGTATAGAGCAGCGGATGCGTCAGGCCGCTCAGCTGCTCTGGGCGCTGATAGCGGCTCAGCAGCACGCCGGCGGTTTCACAGGCCCGGACGATATTGCGGCTTACCGCTTCGGCGTAGGGGTGCGAAGCATCGATCACCCAGCGGGTCCGGTTAGCCTTCAGCCAGGCAATCATCTCCTCCAGCTCGAGGCGCCCGCAGCGCACCTGGCCGCGAATATCCCCCGCCAGCTGCTGACCGGTGGGCGTCGCCACCGACAGGGTGTAGGGGACCTGCGCCGCGTCAAGCTGCTGACACAGCGCCCTCGCGTCGCTGGTTCCGCCCATCACCAGCACCTCGCCGTGGCTCACAGCACGTAGCCTCGCGGCGTGATCATCAGGCCATCCTGGATATACGTCGCTTTGTTGCCGACGATCACCAGGCTGGTCATATCGACCGGTGCAAAATCCATCTCCCCCAGGGTGGTCAGCCATTTCTCCTGTTTTTTACGTCCGGCGGATTTCACGACTCCCACAGGGGTCTGCGCGCTTTTACTGGCCGACAGCAGCTCAAAGGCGCGCGCCAGATGGCCCTCGCGGCCGCGGCTGCGCGGATTGTAAAAACAGATGACGAAGTCGGCTTCCCCGGCGGCGACAATGCGTTTTTCAATCACCGGCCACGGGGTCAGCAGGTCGCTGAGGCTGATATGGCAGAAGTCGTGCATCAGCGGCGCGCCCAGCAGCGAGGCGGCGGCAATGCTGGCGGTCATCCCCGGGATCAGGCGGACTTCCACATCCAGCTTCTGCTTGCTGACCAGTTCGAGCACCAGTCCGGCCATGCCGTAAATACCGGCATCGCCGCTGCTGATCAGCGCCACGTTATGCCCGGCCTGCGCCAGCTCAATCGCCGCCTGGCAGCGCTCAATCTCTTTGCACATTCCGGTTTTGATCACCTGCTTATCGCCGGTAAAGGCTTTCACCAGGTGCGTGTAGGTCTTATAGCCAACGACGATTTCCGCCGCCTGCAGCGCTTCAATGGCCTCCATGGTCATCATGGACTGCGAGCCAGGGCCGATTCCGATTACGCTTAACATCAGTGTGAAACTCCCAAAGTAATAGTGACGCCCTGTTCGCGCAGGGTTTCGCCTAACAGTTGCCCATGGCTCAGCAGCCAGGCCGCCGGACCGGATACGCTCCCCACGCCGACGGTTTTTCTGACGAACGATGAAGCGGGAAAGTGATGCTCATGCTCGCGCAGGGCATCAGCGGGAAAGGTTTCGAACGGTACGCGACAGCAGGAAGCCAGCTGAATCAGCCCCTGCTCGTGCTTCTTCAACGTGACGCTGCCGATAGCTTTCAGCGCCAGCGGATCCAGGCGCTGCGCCTCAAGCTGGCGCGCCAGCAGCGCCGCTAATAGCGGGAATGGCGTATCGCGGCGGCAGCCAATTCCGGCGACCACCCGCTGCGGCACCAGTTTCCAGTGCGGCACGGCGATCGGCGGCAGTTCGTTGCGCAGCGTGACGCAGACCAGCGCATCCAGCTCGGGAAGCTGGTGCAGATCGGCCACGGTGATAAACCCCCGCCGGTCGCAGTGGCGGACGTCTTCATCCAGCTCTTCGTCCCACCACAGACCGACGCGCTGATGGCTGACCAGCATCTGGTTGACGGTTTTCACCGCCGCGCGGAAGTCGCTCATCCGGGCATTAAGCTGGAATGCCAGCGTATCCAGGGCCGCCAACTCGTTGACGTCGGTGGCGGTGGTGATCACCGGGTCGGCGCCGAGCATCCCGGCCAGATAGCGGCTGAGGGCATTCGCGCCCCCCGCATGGCCGGAAAGCAGGCTAATGACGTGCTGGCCACGTTCGTCGATCACTACCACGGCCGGATCGCTGAACTTATCATTGACCAGCGGGGCCAGCACGCGTACCGCGATCCCGGTGGCGCCGATGAAAATCAGCGCCGAATAGCTGCTGAAGGCCTCGCGCGCGGCGCTGGCAAAACCGTTTTCAAAGGGGAGAAAACCCTCTTCCAGCAGCTTCTCGCTGGTAAAGCAGGTTAACGGCAGCATCGCCGCCAGCCGTTTCGCCAGCCGAACGCCCCCTGGCGTCAGGCAGAAAAGTGCGATTGATTCAGGCTTTACGGTATTCATGGCTAAAGTCCGCCGCGTAGAGTTTTGAGTAGTGATACTCAGAGCCCAGGAAATTCCCGACCAGAATGAGCGCCGTTTTGCGGATCCCCGCCTCGCGTACCTTGTCGCCGATATCCGCCAGCGTACCGCGTACGGTCTGGCTTTCCGGCCAGGTCGCTTTATAGATCACCGCCACCGGCGTGGTTGCCGGATAGCCGCCTTCAATCAGGCGCTCCGCTACCCGGTGAATGCGCTGCACGGAAAGGTAAATCGCCATTGAAGTCTGGTGGCTGGCAAATGATTCAAGCTGCTCGCGCGCCGGCACCGGCGTGCGCCCTTCAAGGCGGGTGATGATCAGGCTCTGGGAGACTTCCGGCACGGTGTACTCGACGCCCAGCTCCGCCGCCGCGCCCAGAAACGCGCTGACGCCCGGCACCACCTGCCAGTCGATACCGCGTTTGGTCAGCTCTTCGCCCTGCTCGCGGACCGAGCCATACAGCGACACGTCCCCGGTCTGTAAACGCACTACCGTTTTCCCGGCTTTAACGCCGGCTTCCATAAGGTCGAGAATTTGCTCCAGATGCAGTTCGGCGCTGTCGTGACACTCGGCGCCGGGCGGACAATACTCCAGCAGCTCGGTGTTTATCAGCGACCCGGCGTAGATCACCACCTGGGCCTGCTGCAGCAAGCGGTAGCCCTTGAGGGTAATTAGCTCACGGTCGCCCGGCCCTGCGCCAACGAACCACACACTACGGGGGTCAAATGTCTCAGCCATGGTTTTCTTCCTTCTGACAGGCGATAACAAAAACGGGATTATTCGGTTTGAAATAGTGGCCGCTGCCCAGCGCGGTCAACGATGAAACGTTCAGCAGCAGGCAATCAATCTGTGTAATCCCCCGCTGCTGCAGATAGTCGAGAGCCGCGTTCAGGTTCTCCTGCAGGATAAAAGTCATCACCAGACGGCCACCGGGATAGAGCTGCTTCCACGACCAGTCAATCAGTTCGTCGAGACGGCCGCCGCTGCCGCCCATAAAAATGGCGTCGGCCCGCTCGGTAATCACCATCGGCGCTTCACCGGGCAGGATCTCAATATTGCCGCAGGTGAAATGCTGGCGATTTTCGTCCAGCAGCCGGAGAGCCGCGGGGTTGCGTTCGATGGCGGTTACCTGCAAAGAGGGATACTGCAGCGCCGCCTCAATCGACACGCTGCCGGTACCGGCGCCGATATCAATCAGGTGGCTTGCCCGGTGCAGTTCAAGTTTGGCCAGCGCCAGCGCGCGAACCGCTTCTTTGGTCATCGGCACCTTCTCGCCGCGCAGAAAAAGCTCATCTTTCATCGAGGATCACCACCGCGTTCATCTCATATTCGGCATCGACCTCACTGACCGGTAGCCAGTGGATCCGCTCGTTATCCATCGCCAGATTTTCGCCAATCACCATCCAGCGATACCCTTTACCCCGCGCCGCCAGCTGGGCGGCGATTTCCCGCGGCCCGCAGCGCCCGTCGGTCACCATCGCCACCTTGCGCTGACGCGCCAGCTCATCAAAACAGACGTCTCGCCCGTGGCTGCTGGTCAGCCAGATATCGTTCATATCGATACCAGCCTTCGCGCAGAGATACTGCACCGCGCTGATGCCGGGAATAATGCGCACGCGATCGATGCCAAAGTGGGCTATCAGCCGCGTGCCGATCCCGTAAAAGAGCGGGTCGCCTGAGGCCAGCACCACCACCTTCTGCGCTGCGCGTTCGCCGAGCCAGACCAGCAGTTCGGCAATATTGGCGCCCAGCGCAAACCGTTCGCCGCGAAATCCGGGGAACTGCTGCAAATGCCGCTTACCGCCTACCAGCGCATCCGCACTGGCGACCGCATCTTGCGCCGCCGGCGTCATCAAATGTAGGCCTGACGGCCCCATGCCAACCACCGTTAACATGACATCTCCCGCGCAATCTCGGCCACCGGGCGATTGCTGCCGAGAACCTTGTTATCAAAGGAGAACATGATGGCGTCGCAGACGGGCGGCGTTTTGGTAAAACGCAGCATCTGCATCACCCGCAGGCAGATGCGTTCAGCAAGATGGTTATAGATAGTCTGAAAACCGTACGCGTCAATGTGCTCCATCGCCGCTTCGGTGGTATCGCATTCGCTCACCAGTTGCAGCAGCGCCAGCGGCGCCCCCAACAGCGCCAGATGCGCGACCAGCGTTTCCATGCGCGCATCGGCGATATGGCTGTGGGTATGGAAGATCCCGGCGGCGACTTTAATCAGCTTGCCGGGATGGCCAATCAGCACAATCTGACGGAACCCGAGGCGGACGGCCTCTTCAATCATGTAGCCGACGAAGTTGCTCATGGTGACCACCACCTGCGAGTCGATGCCCATCTGCTCGCGTACGAAGCGTTCACCGTGGTTGCCCGGCACCAGCACCACCCGCTCCAGCCCCGCCGCGCGCTTAATTTCCAGCTCCAGCGACAGCGAACGCTTCCAGCTCTCTTCCGACATCGGCGTCACGATACCGGTGGTGCCGATAATCGAGATACCACCCAGGATCCCCAGCCGCGAGTTATAGGTTTTCTGCGCCCGCTCCTCGCCCTCCGGGGCGAAAATCTCTACCGTCGCCCCGCGCGACGGGCCTATCGCTTCGCGCACCGCCGACTCAATGGTGTGGCGCGGGGTGCGGTTTATCGCCGGGCTGCCGATAGGCAGGCCGATTCCTTTACGGGTGATGGTGCCGATACCTTCGCCGCCGCGCAGGGTTATCTCGCCGGAGTCGTCGAGCGTCACGCGAGCGAAAATCAGCATGCCGTGGGTGGCATCAACGTCATCGCCGCCGTCTTTACGAATCGCGGCGATCGCCTGCTGCCCTTCGACGTGCGGCGATTCGACGTTAAGACACAGGGTGACGCCGGAAGGAGTCACAATGGAGACCTGATGAATGAGGTGCTGGCGCATCACCATCAGCGCCGCGACCTTTGCCGCCGCCGTCGCGCAGGATCCGGTGGTATAGCCTTTACGCAGCGCCTTACCGTTGTGCCACACCGGGGCGTCGAAGGATTGCTCGCTCATCTCGCCCCCTGTAAGTGGTATAAAATGGCGTTGACGATAGCGGCGGCGACGTTGCTGCCGCCTTTACGACCCAGCGCGGCAATGCCCGGCAGGCCGCTCTGCGTCAGGGCGTCTTTCGACTCCGCCGCGCCGACGAAGCCGACCGGCACGCCAATCACGCCGTTGACCGCGACATCATGCTCCAGCAGACGAAACAGCGCGGTGGGCGCATTGCCGAAAACAAACACCTTCTCGCCCTCTTCGGCAACCGCAATATCGACCGCCGCCATCGAGCGGGTCATCCCCTGCGCTTTGGCCTCCGCCACCACGCGCGGATCGCTGATATAGCAGCGGCACTCGCCGCCGAATTTCGCCAGCAGAGTTTTATTGATCCCGGAAAGGGCCATGGTGGTATCGGTATAAAGCGTGCAGGGCTGGCTCAGGGCGGCGCTTAAGCGAGGAAGCACGTCGGGAGAAAACCACAGGATATCCAGCCAGTCAAAATCGGCGGTGGTGTGGATCACCCGCTTGATAATGGCTTCGTGTAGCGGGCTGGCAAAGCGGTAGTCCGGGCGGGTCTGCGCAATAATGTCGCCAATAATGTCGAAGCTTTTCGCCTCAATCGCCTGCGGTTGCTGGATATAGTGCATTCATTTGTCCTCAGGCTGCGCCGACCAGCCAGAACCGGATCGCCATAAACAGCGCCAGCGCCAGGGTCGAAGACACCCACATCAGTCGAATCGTTCGGGAAATATCGTCTAC
Source organism: Klebsiella sp. CN_Kp100 (assembly GCF_040065315.1). Taxonomy (NCBI): domain Bacteria; kingdom Pseudomonadati; phylum Pseudomonadota; class Gammaproteobacteria; order Enterobacterales; family Enterobacteriaceae; genus Klebsiella; species Klebsiella sp. CN_Kp100. The sequence goes on along the minus strand of NZ_JBEAIJ010000001.1, from coordinate 237,015 downwards.
GGAAACGTCGCGCGTCGCCTCGCCAATCCACGGCTTCTCCACGCGCTGACCAAAGTAATCGTTAGGGCCGCCAAGCCGGATGCCGAGCGCCCCGGCGACGGCGGCCTCCGACCATCCGCAGTTTGGGCTGCTGTGGTTGTAGCGATCGCGCCAGCCGATGCGCAACGCGCGGCCACTCGCTTCACCACAGAGGAGAGCGGCGAGGCTGATAAGCAGCCAGCTCAGGCGAGCGGGGATAAAGTTGGCGACATCATCAAGGCGAGCGCTAACCATGCCGATGGCGCGGTATTTTTCGTGCTTATAGCCGACCATCGAATCCAGGGTGTTGACCGCTTTATAGGCCATCGCCAGCGGCGCGCCGCCGAGCAGCAGGAAGAAGAGCGGCGCGATAATCCCGTCAACGGTGTTTTCCGCCACCGTCTCAACAACCGCGCGATTAATCTGCTGCGGCGCAAGCTGCGACGTGTCGCGCCCGACAATCCATGACAGCTTGCTACGGCTTTCCGCCAGATCCCCCGCGCGCAGCGGTCGCTCGACGTCCCGCGCCGACTGCGCCAGACAGCGTCCGGCCAGCACGGTGAAAATCATCCAGACCTCAACCAGCCAGCCAAGCCACGGATGAATCCTCTGCGCCAGCGTCAGCACGCACCAGCAGACGCCCCACGTCAGTCCGACTACAACTATCCACATCACCCCGCCGCCAATGCGCAAGGCAACATCGCTACGGCAATAGCGGCGCACGCCGCGCTGAACGGCGGCGATCAGGTTGCCAATCCAGCGCACCGGATGCGGCCAGCTTTGCGGATCGCCGATGATAAAATCGAGAAGCCAGGCAACGCCCCATGCCAGTAGCGTCATAGCGCGCTCCTTGCCGCAGCCAGCCAGTGGTTGAGCATGGTGGGGCGCTGCGCAAAGTGCAGGTGCAGATAGCTGGCGAACGCGTTGCCCACCTGCCAGCCGCCGGACCACTGCTGAAGGGTCATACCGTCGCGGACCTTGCGGCAGGCCAGAACCGCCGGGGACTCGGGAGTAAAATCCGAGTAGTGAAATTCATGTCCGCGCAGGGTTTCGCCCGGCGCCGCCAGCAGCGATTTGCGCATAGCTCGCGCCTCGCAGTAGCCAAAGCGGGTAAGCCGTTTGCCCATTTTGCTATGGCCGGGAATAAGGTTGGCCATCGGGTAGATATCACCGTTGGCGTCTTCCAGGGAGCTGCCGAGATACATCAGACCGCCGCATTCGGCGTAAATCGCCACCCCGCGCCGGTGCGCCTCCTGCAGCTGCGCCAGCATCGGCGTATTGGCCGCCAGCGCGGCAGCATAAATTTCCGGATAGCCGCCGCCGAGCCAAATCATCTGGCACGGTGGAAGCTCGCTATCGTGCAGCGGGCTGAAGCGCACGATATTCACTCCGCAGCGTTCAAGCAGCGAGAGGTTGTCCGGGTAGTAAAAGTTGAAGGCCTCGTCGTCGGCCAGCGCCAGCGTCAGGCCCGCGCCAGCATCAGGGGACGGCAGCGTCGGCCACTCCCCGGCGGGTAGGATGGAGAGCTGGCTGAGGGTAAGAAGCTGTTCAATATCCAGCGTTTGCGCCAGCGTTTGGGCAAAATCGCGCCACGGCTGCTGGTTAACCAGCGACTCGCGGGCGGTAACCAGTCCCAGATGGCGTTCGGGTAACGCCACCCCTTCCACTCGCGGTACGTAGCCGAGCACCGGCAGCTCGCAGTAGCGTTCAATGGCGCCTTTGAGCAGCTGATAATGGCTTTCGCTGTTGACGCGATTGACGATAACGCCGGCAATGTTAAGACTGGGGTCGAAGTGTTGAAATCCCATCACCGTGGCGGCGATGGAGGTGGAAACCGCTTTGCCATCTACCAGCAAAATGACCGGACAGCCGAGCTGTTTAGCCATCGCGGCGGTGCTGCAGTAGCCTGGGTCGGTACCGAAGCCGTCATAAAGCCCCATCACGCCCTCAATGACCGCGATATCCGCCCGCTGCATCTGTTCGCAAAATAGCGCGTTAAGCACCGGCTCCGGGAGCATAAAGCTGTCGAGGTTGCGGGAAGCGACGCCGCTGACGGCGGTGTGCCAGCCGGTGTCGAGGTAGTCCGGGCCGACTTTGCAGGGCTGAACCCGCATGCCGCGCTGCTTCAACAGGCTGAGCAGGCCAAGCGTGACCGTAGTTTTACCACAACCGCTGCCGGTACCTGCAAGAATGAATGCGTGCTGCCTGGCTGCCATACCCCGATCCTGTGCCGGGTGGTAGGGCTGCGTGCATTCCCAGTCTTTCGACTGTACGCATCTGAGCAACCCACTTCCCACCGAAGTTGTTGATTATTACCGACAGGCAGGTCTTCTGGCTTAGCGTCGTCCTCCCCCATCCTTCCCAATCCGGTAAGCAGATCAGTGGCTAAATATGGGTTCGTCAGCATCACAGCAGCGGGGGCTGCGGGGGATTCACACCCCCTTCCCTGGCGCCTGTCGGTTTTATCGAGCGGGATGAAACCCACTCGAATGATTCCCGGAACATCTTACGGAAGCAGAATGGCTCCCGTCGTGTTTAATTTTTAATTACCAAAGCCGTTTCATTACGCCGATGGCGCGCTGAAAGCCATTTCGGATATCACTCTATCTCATCAAATAAATAAAAACTGGTGCAGCTTATCGTTCTCTCATTATTAATTTGTTGCGCTATGACAATTTATTGCTCTGAATGAGATATTTTCATTTTATAATGAGCCAGATACGCGGGTATAACAAAAATCGGCAATAACAAATTATTGTCATTTAAAATGGCTCAGTTTGTGATCTGGCGTTAATTTGCTGGCGATAGGCCTGCGGAGTCACCTGATAGGCCTGGCGAAAAACTTTGCAAAAATAGCTTGTTTGCGAAAATCCTAAATTCCGCGCAATGCTGGCGATGCTCCAGTCGCTGTGGCAAAGCAGCTCTTTGGCGCTCACCATCCGCTGATGGTTCACCCAGGCATTAAAGCCAATACCCTGATATTTTTTGAACAGCTTACTGAAGTAATAGGGGCTGAGATAAACGTGAGCGGCGACGTCTTCCAGGCGAAGCTCGTCGGATAAATGGGCATCAATGTAGCGCAGCGCCTTCTTCATTTTGCTGTCATGAGGGCTGGCAACGCGGCTGGCGCGCGCAGGTTCCGGCTGCTGGGGATTATCTTTAATCACCACAAAGTTGAGCTGTTTTTTAAGGCAGTTTTCGACGATGAGCTTCAGTAAATCAGCAGAAGCAATCACTCTGGAGTAGTCCATTTCCGGCACGTCGCGAAACGCTTTAAGCAGCTCAGGGTCGGCCTGCCAGCGGTCATCCACGTTGAGGATATCGACCAGTTCAACATCGTTGCTTAAGCGCACCTGGCCGCAAAGCACAAAGCCCACAAGGTGCCCGGCAATGACCAGAGGAATGGAGAAATCGGTTAACCCGGCGTGGCAGCGGTAGATACAGAGCTGATCGGTTTTAGACGCCTCAAGCCCGCCGCAGCGGTCGCTCATTCGACAGCGGGTGCTGTGCTGGGGATGCTGGCGCATCAGCTGGCAAAAAGGTGTGAAGTTAAACAGTTCAGATATTTCATCACCATGAATATTGACGACCACCACCGCCAGACTGGTGGCCTGCGCAAAATCCTGTGCGATTTTATTAATGAGTTCTGAGTTCAGTGTGCTCGCAGAAATCATGATAAAACCTCTCAGTTAATTTTTTGTTATAAATAAAACATTTCTTTAATATTTACTTCCTTTCATCATCAATTGCCGCCAACGATAAAAGAATAATACGATAGCAAAAGTCTCCCATCCGTGGGAGACGTTTTTGGCGAGTTCGTGATACCGGTTCATGAAAAATTTTGGCTATTTCAGCCGTGACCTTAATCCTCTAATTTACAGGTATTACACGGTAGATTATTACCAATCAGATAACGATAGATGGCCGCGCCGAGACAAGCGCCGATCAGTGGCGCAATAATCGGCACAATAAAGTACGGAATATCCCTTCCGCCGGTCATCGCGATATCGCCCCAACCCGCCATCCACGTAAACAGCTTCGGCCCAAAATCACGCGCCGGATTCATCGCAAAGCCGGTCAGCGGCCCGGTTGAAGCGCCAATTACCGCCACCAGCAGGCCGATCAGCAGCGGGGCCAGCGGCCCTTTCGGTACGCCGTTGCCGTCGTCGGTCAGCGCCATAATCATCCCCATCAGCATGGAGGTGATCACCACTTCAACCAGCGCCGCATGCCAGATGCTCAGCGATGCCGCCGGGTAGGTGCTGAAAATACTCGCCAGCTGCAGGCTCTCTACGCTGCCGCGCGCGATATGGTGGGCGGATTCAAACTCGGTAAACATCGTGCTGTACAGCACATAGGCCAGCACCGCGCCGCCAAAGGCGCCGGCAACCTGTGAAACGATATAGGGGAAAACTTTTCGTCCGGGAAAGCAGGCAAACAGCCATAAAGCGACGGTCACCGCCGGGTTGAGATGCCCGCCGGAGATCCCCGAAGTCAGATACACGGCAAGCGAGATCCCCAACCCCCAGATAATGCATATCTCCCACAGTCCGAGGCTGGCTCCCGCCACCTTTAACGCGCTCAGGCAGCCGATGCCGAAAAACAAAAATAGCCCGGTGCCCAAAAACTCGGCGGTACATTGCGCTTTTAACGAATCATTCATTATGACACCTTCTTAGCAGAGTTCGTGTCCTGACCAGCCAACATCCTGCTGGCAGTAGAGTACAACGGGCACCACTATATGAACTCCCGTCCGCAAATTGTTGGCAACCTGCTGACGGCAGCCTCCGGAAAATTCGGGCATCAATAACAAATTATTGTCATTAAATAACTCAGAATTGCATTGCTCACGCGCGGCTTTCGCAATTATGCCACCGCCATGGCATGCAAAAATATTGCTAAAACCAACTCATCGTTTTCCAACAAACATCACAAATCAGATTCTCTCGCATAGCAGATAAAATTAAAATCGTCATGAACAAATTTGTAAATATGGAATATACAAAACAAGATAATCACATCAGCACAAATAAAAATAACAAATAACATCAAACAGTTAAATAAATAAACGACAATTTTATATTATCCAATACCCACTATTTTTTCACCATCAAATTGAAGTCAGCCATTCTTTTTCCTCGCATCTTCTTATAGTCCCAACTATCGGAACACTCCATGCGAGGTCTTTATGCAACAAGAAGCACTAGGAATGGTAGAAACCAAAGGCTTAACCGCAGCCATAGAGGCCGCTGATGCAATGGTTAAGTCAGCCAATGTGATGTTAGTGGGCTATGAAAAGATTGGCTCCGGGCTGGTAACCGTCATCGTGCGCGGCGATGTTGGCGCGGTAAAAGCGGCCACCGATGCGGGTGCCGCCGCCGCACGTAACGTGGGTGAAGTGAAAGCCGTACACGTCATCCCACGCCCTCACACCGATGTAGAAAAAATCTTACCGAAGGGAATTAGCCAATGAGCAGCAATGAGCTGGTTGAACAGATCATGGCTCAGGTGATTGCCCGCGTGGCAACGCCGGAACAGCAGGCCATCCCTACTGAAAACCATCCAATACGAGAGACGGCTATGGCAGAAAAAAGCTGCAGTTTAACGGAATTTGTCGGGACCGCCATTGGCGACACCCTGGGTCTGGTTATCGCCAACGTCGATACCGCCCTGCTGGACGCGATGAAGCTTGAAAAGCGCTATCGCTCCATCGGCATTCTCGGCGCCCGTACCGGCGCAGGCCCGCACATTATGGCGGCGGACGAAGCGGTGAAAGCCACCAACACCGAAGTGGTCAGCATTGAGCTTCCGCGCGATACCAAAGGCGGTGCAGGCCACGGTTCGTTGATTATATTAGGCGGCAACGACGTTTCCGACGTTAAGCGCGGGATTGAAGTTGCGCTGAAAGAGCTCGACCGCACCTTCGGCGATGTTTACGGCAATGAAGCCGGACATATCGAGCTGCAGTACACCGCCCGCGCCAGCTACGCCCTGGAAAAAGCCTTCGGCGCGCCGATTGGCCGCGCCTGCGGCATTATCGTCGGCGCACCGGCCTCCGTTGGCGTGCTGATGGCCGATACCGCCCTGAAGTCAGCCAACGTAGAAGTCGTGGCGTATAGCTCTCCGGCGCACGGCACCAGCTTCAGTAACGAAGCCATCCTGGTGATTTCCGGCGACTCCGGCGCGGTCCGCCAGGCAGTCACCTCCGCGCGCGAAATCGGTAAAACCGTCCTTGCGACCCTCGGTTCTGAACCGAAAAACGATCGCCCGTCCTACATCTGATACCCACGAGGCTGATTCATGAGATCGAAAAGATTTGAAGCACTGGCGAAACGCCCTGTGAATCAGGACGGCTTCGTTAAGGAGTGGATCGAAGAAGGCTTTATCGCGATGGAAAGCCCGAACGATCCGAAACCGTCGATAAAAATCGTTAACGGCGCGGTGACCGAGCTGGACGGGAAACCGGTGAGCGATTTTGACCTGATCGACCACTTTATCGCCCGCTACGGCATTAACCTGAATCGCGCCGAAGAAGTGATGGCGATGGATTCGGTTAAGCTGGCCAATATGCTGTGCGATCCGAACGTTAAACGCAGCGAAATCGTCCCGCTGACCACCGCGATGACGCCGGCAAAAATTGTCGAAGTGGTTTCGCATATGAACGTCGTTGAGATGATGATGGCGATGCAGAAAATGCGCGCCCGCCGCACCCCATCCCAGCAGGCGCACGTCACCAACGTCAAAGATAACCCGGTACAGATTGCCGCCGACGCCGCCGAAGGCGCATGGCGCGGATTTGACGAACAGGAAACCACCGTTGCGGTAGCGCGCTACGCGCCGTTCAACGCCATCGCGCTGCTGGTCGGCTCGCAGGTAGGCCGTCCGGGCGTACTGACTCAGTGCTCGCTGGAAGAAGCCACCGAGCTGAAGCTCGGCATGCTGGGCCACACCTGCTACGCCGAAACCATCTCCGTCTACGGTACCGAACCGGTCTTTACCGACGGCGACGACACGCCGTGGTCGAAGGGTTTCTTAGCCTCCTCCTACGCCTCTCGCGGTCTGAAAATGCGCTTCACCTCCGGCTCCGGCTCCGAAGTGCAGATGGGCTACGCCGAAGGCAAATCCATGCTTTACCTGGAAGCGCGCTGCATCTACATCACCAAAGCCGCGGGCGTACAGGGCCTGCAAAACGGTTCCGTTAGCTGCATCGGCGTGCCGTCTGCGGTACCTTCCGGCATTCGCGCGGTGCTGGCGGAAAACCTGATCTGTTCGTCGCTGGATCTGGAGTGCGCCTCCAGTAACGACCAGACCTTCACCCACTCCGATATGCGTCGTACCGCGCGCCTGCTGATGCAGTTTCTGCCGGGGACCGACTTTATCTCTTCCGGTTATTCCGCGGTGCCGAACTACGACAACATGTTCGCCGGTTCCAACGAAGATGCCGAAGACTTTGACGACTACAACGTCATCCAGCGCGACCTGAAGGTGGACGGTGGTCTGCGTCCGGTTCGCGAAGAAGATGTTATCGCCATCCGTAATAAGGCTGCCCGCGCGCTGCAGGCCGTTTTTGCCGGAATGGGGCTGCCGCCGATTACCGATGAAGAAGTTGAAGCCGCGACCTACGCCCACGGTTCGAAAGATATGCCGGAACGCAACATCGTCGAAGACATCAAGTTCGCCCAGGAAATCATCAATAAAAACCGCAACGGCCTGGAAGTAGTGAAAGCGCTGGCGCAGGGCGGGTTCACCGACGTTGCCCAGGACATGCTCAACATCCAGAAAGCCAAGCTGACCGGAGACTATCTGCATACCTCCGCAATTATCGTCGGCGATGGGCAGGTGCTGTCAGCCGTCAACGACGTTAACGACTATGCCGGTCCGGCAACGGGCTATCGCCTGCAGGGCGAACGCTGGGAAGAGATTAAAAACATCCCTGGCGCTCTTGATCCCAACGAGATTGATTAAGGGGTGAGAAATGGAAATTAATGAAAAATTGCTGCGCCAGATAATTGAAGAAGTGCTCAGCGAGATGAAGGGCAGCGATAAACCCGTCTCGTTTACTGCGCCAGCGGCCTCCGCGGCGCCCCAGGCCACGCCGCCCGCTGGCGACGGCTTCCTGACGGAAGTGGGCGAAGCGCGTCAGGGAACCCAGCAGGACGAAGTGATTATCGCCGTCGGCCCGGCTTTCGGCCTGGCGCAGACCGTCAATATCGTCGGCATACCGCATAAGAGCATTTTGCGCGAAGTCATTGCCGGTATTGAAGAAGAAGGCATTAAGGCGCGCGTGATTCGCTGCTTTAAATCCTCCGACGTGGCCTTCGTAGCCGTTGAAGGCAATCGCCTGAGCGGTTCCGGCATCTCTATCGGCATCCAGTCAAAAGGCACCACGGTGATTCACCAGCAGGGGCTGCCGCCGCTCTCTAACCTGGAGCTGTTCCCCCAGGCGCCGCTGCTGACCCTGGAAACCTATCGCCAGATTGGTAAAAACGCCGCCCGCTATGCGAAACGCGAATCGCCGCAGCCGGTCCCGACGCTGAACGACCAGATGGCGCGGCCAAAATACCAGGCGAAATCGGCCATTTTGCACATTAAAGAGACCAAGTACGTGGTGACGGGCAAAAACCCGCAGGAACTGCGCGTGGCGCTTTGATAAAGGATAACTCCATGAATACCGACGCAATTGAATCGATGGTGCGCGACGTATTAAGCCGCATGAACAGCCTGCAGGGCGAGGCGCCGACGGCGGCTCCGGCGGCAGACGGCACGTCCCGTAGCGCAAAGGTCAGCGACTACCCGCTGGCGAACAAACACCCGGAATGGGTGAAAACCGCCACCAATAAAACGCTGGACGACTTTACGCTGGAAAACGTGCTGAGCAACAAAGTTACCGCCCAGGATATGCGTATTACCCCGGAAACGCTGCGCTTACAGGCTTCTATCGCCAGGGACGCGGGCCGCGACCGGCTGGCGATGAACTTCGAACGCGCCGCCGAACTGACCGCGGTACCGGACGATCGCATTCTTGAAATCTACAACGCCCTCCGCCCCTATCGCTCGACGAAAGAGGAGCTGCTGGCGATCGCCGACGATCTCGAAAGCCGCTATCAGGCGAAGATTTGCGCCGCTTTCGTTCGCGAAGCGGCAACGCTGTACGTCGAGCGTAAAAAACTCAAAGGCGACGATTAATTACAGGGGTATGTGATGCGATATATAGCTGGCATTGATATCGGCAACTCATCGACGGAAGTCGCCCTGGCGACTCTGAATGAGGTTGGCACGCTGACAATCACCCACAGCGCGCTGGCGGAAACCACCGGGATCAAAGGCACGTTGCGTAACGTGTTCGGTATTCAGGAGGCGCTCGCCCTCGTCGCCAGAGGCGCCGGGATCGCTGTCAGCGATATTTCGCTCATCCGCATTAATGAAGCTACGCCGGTGATTGGCGATGTGGCGATGGAAACCATTACCGAGACCATCATCACCGAATCGACCATGATCGGCCATAACCCGAAAACGCCCGGCGGCGCGGGGCTTGGCGTGGGCATCACCATTACGCCACAGGAGCTGTTAACCCGCCCGGCGGACGCGCCCTATATCCTGGTGGTGTCGTCGGCGTTCGATTTTGCCGATATCGCCAGCGTGATTAACGCTTCCCTGCGCGCCGGATATCAGATTACCGGCGTCATTTTGCAACGCGACGATGGCGTGCTGGTCAGCAACCGGCTGGAAAAACCGCTGCCGATTGTTGACGAAGTGCTGTACATCGACCGCATTCCGCTGGGAATGCTGGCGGCAATTGAGGTCGCCGTCCCGGGGAAGGTCATCGAAACGCTCTCTAACCCCTACGGCATCGCCACCGTATTCAACCTCAACGCCGAGGAGACGAAAAACATCGTCCCGATGGCTCGCGCGCTGATTGGCAACCGTTCCGCCGTGGTGGTCAAAACGCCATCCGGTGACGTCAAAGCGCGCGCGATACCCGCCGGTAACCTTGAGCTGCTGGCCCAGGGCCGGAGCGTACGCGTAGACGTTGCCGCTGGCGCCGAAGCCATCATGAAAGCGGTCGACGGCTGCGGCAAGCTCGATAACGTCACCGGCGAGTCGGGGACCAATATCGGCGGCATGCTGGAACACGTGCGCCAGACCATGGCCGAGCTGACCAACAAGCCCAGCAGCGAAATATTCATTCAGGACCTGCTGGCCGTCGATACCTCGGTGCCGGTGAGCGTCACCGGCGGTCTTGCCGGGGAGTTCTCGCTGGAGCAGGCCGTGGGCATCGCCTCAATGGTGAAATCGGATCGTTTGCAGATGGCGATGATTGCCCGCGAAATCGAGCAGAAGCTCAATATCGACGTGCAGATCGGCGGCGCCGAGGCCGAAGCCGCCATTCTGGGCGCGCTGACCACGCCGGGTACCACCCGACCGCTGGCGATCCTCGACCTCGGCGCAGGCTCCACCGATGCCTCCATCATCAACCCCAAAGGCGAAATCATCGCCACTCACCTCGCCGGAGCTGGCGATATGGTGACGATGATTATTGCCCGCGAGCTGGGGCTGGAAGACCGCTATCTGGCGGAAGAGATCAAGAAGTATCCGCTGGCCAAGGTGGAAAGTCTGTTCCATTTACGCCACGAGGACGGCAGCGTGCAGTTCTTCTCCACGCCGCTGCCCCCCGCCGTATTCGCCCGCGTCTGCGTGGTGAAACCGGACGAACTGGTGCCACTACCCGGCGACTTAGCGCTGGAAAAAGTACGCGCCATTCGCCGCAGCGCCAAAGAGCGGGTCTTTGTCACCAACGCCCTGCGCGCACTGCGTCAGGTCAGCCCCACCGGCAACATTCGCGATATTCCGTTCGTGGTGCTGGTCGGCGGTTCGTCGCTGGATTTCGAGGTCCCGCAGCTGGTCACCGATGCGCTGGCGCACTACCGCCTGGTTGCCGGGCGGGGAAATATTCGCGGCAGCGAGGGCCCCAGAAACGCGGTGGCCACCGGCCTGATTCTCTCCTGGCATAAGGAGTTCGCGCATGGACAGTAATCACAGCGCTCCGGCTATTGTGATCGCCGCCATCGACGGCTGCGACGACCTGTGGCGCGAAGTGCTGCTGGGTATCGAAGAGGAAGGCATTCCTTTCCTGCTCCAGCATCACCCGGCCGGGGATGTCGTGGACAGCGCCTGGCAGGCGGCGCGCAGCTCGCCGCTACTGGTGGGCATCGCCTGCGATCGCCATACGCTGGTCGTGCACTACAAGAATTTACCCGCATCGGCGCCGCTTTTTACGCTGATGCATCATCAGGACAGTCAGGCCCAACGTAACACCGGTAATAACGCGGCACGGCTGGTCAAAGGGATCCCGTTCCGGGATCTGAATAGCTAAGCAACAGGAGAACAGCAGTATGAATAACGCACTGGGACTGGTTGAAACAAAAGGGTTAGTAGGCGCCATTGAGGCCGCCGATGCGATGGTGAAATCGGCCAACGTGCAGCTGGTCGGCTACGAAAAAATTGGCTCGGGTCTGGTGACCGTAATGGTTCGCGGCGATGTCGGCGCGGTCAAAGCGGCGGTAGATGCGGGCAGCGCGGCGGCAAGCGTCGTAGGCGAAGTGAAATCCTGCCACGTGATCCCGCGTCCGCACAGCGACGTTGAGGCCATTTTACCGAAATCAGCCTGATTGATGGCGAATAAGGAGCACCGCGTGAAGCAATCACTGGGATTACTTGAAGTTTGTGGTCTGGCACTGGCTATTAGCTGCGCCGATATCATGGCGAAATCCGCTTCTATCACGCTGGTCGCCCTCGAAAAGACCAATGGTTCAGGCTGGACGGTCATTAAAATTACCGGTGATGTGGCCTCAGTACAGGCGGCCATCACCACCGGTGCACAGTTTGCCGAACAGCGAAACGGTCTGGTGGCTCATAAAGTCATCGCCAGACCCGGAGAAGGGATCCTGCCCGCAGAGGCTCCCCCCCCCTCCGTCATGGAACCTGAGCCTGAAGAGTCAGAGACGGCTAATGTCGTTTCTGAAGCGCCAGCAGAAGAGCCCCTCCAGCAACAAGGCGTGGTCAGCTGCAACCTGTGTCTGGATCCAAAATGTCCGCGCCAGAAGGGCGAGCCGCGCACCCTTTGCATTCATCCCGGCAAGCGAGGTGAAGCGTAATGGATAAACAGCTTCTCGAATCAACGGTCAGTAAAGTCCTCGACGAGATGCGTCTGCGGCCCATTCCGCTGGGGGTTTCAAATCGTCATATCCACCTGTCGGCGTCGGATTATGAACGCCTGTTTCCTGGCCATCCCATCAGCGAGAAAAAAGCGCTGCTGCAGCCGGGACAGTACGCTGCGGAGCAAACCGTCACCCTGGTAGGGCCGAAGGGGCAGCTTAAAAATGTGCGCCTGCTCGGCCCACTGCGTTCGGTAAGCCAGGTGGAAATATCGCGTACCGATGCCAGAACCCTGGGGGTTGCGGCGCCGCTGAGAATGTCTGGCGATCTGAAAGGGACGCCGGGCATCCGTCTGGTCAGCCCCTATGGCGAACTGACGCTGTCGTCAGGGGTTATCGTCGCGCAGCGGCATATTCATATGTCGCCGCTCGATGCGCTGATCCTGCGGGTTTCCCACGGCGATAGGGTCTCCGTGGCCATTGAAGGCGACGAGCGCGGGCTGATTTTCAACAACGTGACGATTCGCGTTTCACCGGATATGCGTCTCGAAATGCACATTGATACCGATGAAGCCAACGCCGCCGGCGCCGATAATCCGCAGGCCTTTGCCCGGCTGGTAGGCCCGCGATGAACGGCGAAGTTCTTCAGCGCATCGTGGAGGAAATCGTCTCCAGGCTGCAGCGTCGCGCCCACAGCACGGCGACGCTGAGCGTTGCGCAGCTGCGCGATGCCGACGGCCCCGGGCTGTTCAGCCAGCACGCCTCGCTGCGCATCCTGCTTGTCGACCTGCCGCTGCTGGGCCAGCTGACGGAGGCGGAAACCGACGATCCTGCGGCCCGGAAAATTCACGACGCGCTGGCTTTCGGCATCCGCGTGCAGCTCACCCTGCACAGCCAGCTGCTGCCGGTTATCCCGGTCAAAAAACTGGCGCGCCTGCCGACGATCTTCACCGACGAGCGCGGGCTGCCGCTGATCCTGCACGCAGGATCGGTGCTGAGCTATCGCGACGTCGCGCAGCTGGGCCAGGGTCGCCTGGTTATCCACCGCAAATGCATCGTGACCGCGCTGGCGTGCGAAGCGGCACAGGCGCGGCATATTCAATTAATTAAGCAGGAGTAAATCATGCATCTGGCACGAGTCACGGGCGCGGTTGTCTCCACGCAAAAATCGCCTTCCCTGATCGGCAAAAAGCTGCTGCTGGTGCGGCGGGTCAGCGCCGATGGCGAGCTTCCCGCCTCGCCGACCTCCGGTGATGAAGTCGCCGTGGATTCCGTCGGCGCGGGGATCGGCGAGCTGGTTCTGCTCAGCGGCGGCTCCAGCGCCAGGCACGTTTTTTCCGGGCCAAACGAGGCCATCGACCTCGCCGTTGTCGGCATTGTCGATACGCTTTCACGTTAAGGAGCGAATATGGCGATTTATACCCGAACGGGCGACGCTGGCACCACCTCACTCTTTACCGGCCAGCGGGTGAGTAAAACCCACCCGCGGGTTGAAGCCTACGGCACGCTGGATGAGCTGAACGCCGCGCTGAGCCTGTGCGCCTGCGCCGCCGCGGATGAAAATCACCGCGCCTTACTTGAGGCCATCCAGCAGCAGCTTTTTTGGTTTAGCGCAGAACTGGCCAGCGACAGCGAACGGCCGTCACCGAAACAGCGCTACATCAGCAGCGAAGAGATTTCCGCTCTGGAAGCCGCCATCGATCGGGCCATGGCCCGCGTCGAACCGCTGCACAGTTTTATTTTACCCGGCCGCTGCGAAGCCGCGAGCCGCCTGCATTTTGCCCGCACGCTGGCCCGCCGGGCCGAACGGCGACTGGTTGAGCTGGCGGCGGAAGTCAACGTGCGCCAGGTGCTGATGCGCTACATCAATCGCTTGTCAGACTGCCTGTACGCCCTGGCGCGCGCGGAAGATAGCGATGCGCACCAGAACAACATCATTCGTGAAGTGAGCCGGCGCTATCTGGCCGCCACTCTACCGAGCCGCAGCAAGGAGAAGACGCCCCTGGACCTTTCCCTGGACCTTTCATTCCACGATCTGCACCAGCTCACCCGCGCCGCCGTTGAGCGCGCGCAGCAGCTTCAGGTGCCGGTGGTGATCAGTATCGTTGACGCACACGGCACCGAAACCGTGACCTGGCGGATGCCGGACGCCCTGTTGGTCAGCAGCGAACTGGCGCCGAAAAAAGCCTGGACCGCGGTGGCGATGAAAACGGCGACCCATGAGCTGAGCGAGGCCGTTCAGCCTGGCGCCGCGCTTTATGGCCTCGAAACGCATTTGCAGGGAAAAGTGGTTACCTTTGGCGGCGGTTACGCCCTGTGGCGCGACGGCTCATTAATTGGGGGTCTTGGCATCAGCGGCGGCAGCGTTGAACAGGACATGGATATAGCACAGACCGCCATCGCGGCCATTAACGTGGGAACTCATCAATGAATACTTCTGAACTCGAAACGCTTATTCGCACCATTCTTAGCGAACAGTTAACCCCAGCCCAAACGCCAAACCCGGCGCAGGGCAAAGGGATTTTTCAGTCCGTGAGCGAGGCCATTAATGCCGCGCATCAGGCGTTCTTACGTTATCAGCAGTGCCCGCTAAAAACCCGCAGCGCCATCATTAGCGCAATGCGTCAGGAGCTGACGCCGCATCTGGCCGCCCTGGCGGAAGAGAGCGCCAATGAAACGGGGATGGGCAACAAAGAAGATAAATTTTTGAAAAACAAAGCTGCGCTGGACAACACGCCGGGCGTGGAAGATCTCACCACCACGGCACTGACCGGCGACGGCGGCATGGTGCTGTTTGAGTATTCGCCATTTGGCGTTATCGGGTCGGTCGCACCGAGCACCAACCCGACGGAAACCATCATTAATAACAGCATCAGCATGCTGGCGGCGGGCAATAGCGTCTACTTCAGCCCGCATCCGGGAGCAAAAAAGGTCTCACTGAAGCTGATTAGCATGATTGAAGAGATTGTTTTCCGCTGCTGCGGCATCCGCAATCTGGTGGTTACCGTAGCAGAACCCACTTTCGAAGCCACCCAGCAGATGATGGCCCATCCGCGCATTGCGGTTCTGGCCATTACCGGCGGCCCGGGTATTGTGGCGATGGGCATGAAGAGCGGTAAGAAAGTCATTGGCGCTGGCGCGGGTAACCCGCCCTGCATCGTTGATGAAACGGCGGATCTGGTTAAAGCGGCGGAAGATATCATCAACGGCGCCTCGTTCGATTACAACCTGCCCTGCATTGCCGAGAAGAGCCTGATTGTGGTGGAGAGCGTCGCCGAACGTCTGGTGCAGCAAATGCAAACCTTCGGCGCGCTGCTGCTGAGCCCTGCCGACACTGACAAACTCCGGGCCGCCTGCCTGCCTGAAGGCCAGGCGAATAAAAAACTGGTCGGCAAAAGCCCATCAGCCATGCTCGAAGCGGCCGGGATCGCCGTTCCGTCGAAAGCGCCGCGTCTGCTGATAGCGCTGGTTAACGCCGACGATCCGTGGGTTACCACCGAGCAGCTGATGCCGATGCTGCCGATAGTGAAAGTTAGCGATTTCGATAGCGCGCTGGCCCTGGCGCTGAAGGTTGAAGAGGGACTGCATCATACCGCCATTATGCACTCGCAGAACGTGTCGCGCCTGAACCTCGCGGCCCGCACCCTGCAAACCTCGATATTCGTCAAGAACGGCCCCTCTTATGCCGGGATCGGCGTCGGCGGCGAAGGCTTTACCACCTTTACTATCGCCACGCCGACCGGTGAAGGGACAACCTCGGCGCGCACGTTTGCCCGCTCCCGTCGCTGCGTGCTGACCAACGGCTTTTCCATTCGCTAACCGAGGTCGCGATGAAAACTTTCTCACTACAAACGCGGTTGTACAGCGGTCAGGGTAGCCTGGCGGTGCTCAAACGCTTTACCAACAAGCACATCTGGATTATCTGCGATGGCTTTCTTGCGCGCTCGCCGCTGCTGGAAACCCTGCGTCAGGCGTTGCCCGCAGATAACCGCATCAGCGTCTTTAGCGAGATAACCCCGGACCCCACTATCCATACCGTGGTGCAGGGCATTGCGCAAATGCAGGCCCTGCAGCCGCAGGTGGTCATCGGCTTCGGCGGCGGATCGGCGATGGACGCGGCGAAAGCCATCGTCTGGTTTAGCCAGCAGAGCGGCATCAATATCGAAACCTGCGTGGCGATACCAACCACCAGCGGTACCGGTTCAGAAGTGACCAGCGCCTGCGTAATTAGCGATCCGGATAAAGGCATCAAGTACCCGCTGTTCAACAATGCGCTCTATCCCGATATGGCGATCCTTGACCCGGAGCTGGTGGTCAGCGTGCCGCCGCAGATTACGGCCAACACCGGCATGGACGTGCTGACCCACGCGCTGGAGGCGTGGGTCTCTCCGCACGCCAGCGACTTTACCGACGCGCTGGCGGAAAAAGCCGCCAAACTGGTGTTCCAGTATCTGCCCACGGCGGTGGAAAAAGGCGACTGCGTGGCGACGCGCGGGAAAATGCACAATGCCTCAACGCTTGCCGGGATGGCGTTCAGCCAGGCGGGGCTGGGGCTTAACCATGCTATCGCCCACCAGCTTGGCGGGCAGTTTCATCTCCCGCACGGACTGGCCAACGCGCTGCTGTTAACCGCGGTTATCCGCTTTAACGCCGGTCATCCGCGCGCCGGAAAACGCTACGCGCGGCTGGCCAAAGCCTGCGGTTTTTGTCCGGCAGACGCCAGCGATAGTACGGCGATCAATGCGCTGATCCAGCAAATCGAACGGCTCAAGCAGCGCTGTGCGCTGCCGTCACTGGCGATCGCGCTGAAAGAGGGACGTGCCGAGTACTCAGCGCGCATTCCGGCCATGGTGCAGGCCGCACTGGCTGACGTGACCTTGCGCACGAATCCTCGCCCGGCCAGCGCCGGGGAAATTCAGGAACTGCTGGAGGAACTGCTATGAGTACCGCCGTCAACGCTGTTGAAATGGCCAGAAGCGCCGAGGAGATCCGCGAGCGCGTGCGTGCTGCGGGCGTAGTCGGCGCGGGTGGAGCGGGTTTTCCCGCCCACGTGAAGCTGCAGGCGCAGGTGGAGATCTTTCTGGTTAACGCCGCCGAGTGCGAACCGATGCTCAAGGTCGACCAGCAGCTAATGTGGCAGCAGGCTGCACGTCTGGTCCGCGGCGTGCAGTACGCGATGACGGCAACCGGCGCGCGCGAAGGGGTGATTGCCCTGAAAGAGAAGTACCGCCGGGCTATCGACGCCCTCACCCCGCTGCTGCCTGCCGGTATTCGCCTGCATATTCTGCCGGATGTCTATCCCGCAGGCGATGAGGTGCTGACTATCTGGTTAGCTACCGGTCGACGGGTCGCACCCGCCGCGCTGCCAGCCAGCGTTGGGGTCGTGGTGAATAACGTACAAACGGTGCTCAATATTGCCCGTGCGGTTGAGCAGCAGTTTCCGGTGACCCGCCGCACGCTAACCGTTAACGGCGCGGTCGCCCGACCGCTGACCGTCACCGTCCCCATCGGCATGTCGCTGCGCGAAGTGCTGGCGCTGGCGGGCGGCGCGACGGTCGACGACCCCGGTTTTATTAACGGTGGCCCGATGATGGGCGGCCTGATGACTGCTCTCGATAGCCCGGTAACCAAAACTACCGGCGGCCTGCTGGTGCTGCCCAAAAGCCATCCGCTTATCCAGCGGCGGATGCAGGACGAGCGCACGGTGCTTTCCGTGGCCCGTACCGTCTGCGAACAGTGTCGCCTGTGTACCGATCTCTGCCCACGGCATCTGATCGGCCACGAACTCTCCCCGCACCTGCTGGTGCGGGCGGTGAACTTTCATCAGGCCGCCACGCCCCAGCTGCTGCTGAGCGCGCTCACCTGTTCGGAATGCAACGTCTGCGAAAGCGTGGCCTGTCCGGTGGGGATCTCGCCGATGCGAATCAACCGCATGCTGAAACGCGAGCTGCGCGCGCAAAACCAGCGCTATGAAGGACCGCTCTATCCTGCCGACGAAATGGCGAAATATCGCCTCGTGCCGGTGAAGCGACTGATCGCCAAACTGGGGCTGAGCCCCTGGTATCAGGAGGCGCCGCTGGTGGAAGACGAACCGGCAGTAGAAACAGTGACTTTACAGTTGCGCCAGCATATCGGCGCCAGCGCGGTAGCGAACGTTGCAGTGGGTGAACGCGTTACCCGCGGGCAATGCGTTGCCGATATCCCGGCAGGCGCATTAGGCGCGCCGGTTCACGCCAGCATCGACGGCGTGGTTGCGGCCATCAGCGAACAGGCCATCACGGTTGTAAGAGGTTAACCATGTCTCAGGCTATAGGAATTTTAGAACTCACCAGCATTGCCAAAGGAATGGAACTCGGCGATGCGATGCTGAAAAGCGCCAACGTCAATCTGCTGGTCAGCAAGACTATCTGCCCGGGTAAGTTTCTGTTGATGCTAGGCGGGGATATCGGCGCTATCCAGCAGGCCATTGAAACCGGCACTTCGCAGGCCGGCGAAATGCTCGTCGACAGCCTGGTGCTGGCGAATATCCATCCCAGCGTACTCCCGGCCATCAGCGGCCTGAACAGCGTAGACAAACGCCAGGCAGTCGGCATCGTTGAAACCTGGAGCGTTGCGGCCTGCATCAGCGCCGCGGACCGGGCGGTGAAAGGCTCCAACGTCACCCTGGTACGGGTGCATATGGCCTTCGGCATCGGCGGTAAATGCTACATGGTGGTGGCGGGCGACGTTTCCGACGTCAACAACGCGGTTACGGTAGCCAGCGAAAGCGCGGGTGAAAAAGGGCTGCTGGTTTATCGTTCGGTGATCCCGCGACCGCATGAAGCCATGTGGCGACAGATGGTGGAGGGATAATGGAAAGACAGCCAACAACGGATCGCATGATTCAGGAATACGTTCCCGGGAAACAGGTAACCCTCGCGCACCTGATTGCCAATCCCGGGAAAGATCTCTTTAAGAAACTCGGCCTGCAGGATGCGGTGTCCGCCATCGGCATCCTCACCATTACGCCCAGCGAAGCGTCGATTATCGCCTGCGATATCGCCACCAAATCCGGCGCGGTGGAGATCGGTTTTCTTGACCGCTTTACCGGCGCCGTGGTGCTGACCGGCGACGTTTCCGCCGTCGAGTACGCCCTCAAGCAGGTGACGCGCACCCTGGGCGAGATGATGCAGTTTACTACCTGCTCAATAACCCGGACGTAGCGCGATGAAACGTCTGATGTTGATCGGCCCCAGCCAGTGCGGCAAAACCTCGCTGACCCAGGGCCTGCGCGGCGAAGCGCTCCATTACAAGAAAACCCAGGCGATTGAATGGTCGCCGATGGCCATCGACACACCGGGCGAATATCTGGAGAACCGCTGCCTTTATAGCGCTCTGTTGACCAGCGCCTGCGAGGCCGACGTTATCGCTCTGGTGCTGAACGCCGACGCCCAGTGGTCGCCGTTTTCTCCGGGTTTTACCGCTCCGATGAACCGCCCGACGATTGGTCTGGTCACTAAAGCCGACCTTGCCGATGCGCAGCGGATATCGCTAATCGGCGAGTGGCTCAGGCAGGCTGGCGCCCAGCAGATTTTTATCACCAGCGCGCTGAATAATCTGGGTCTTGATGCCGTGCTGGATTTTCTGAATTCGAAGGAACCTTTATGTCTTACAAAATAATGGCCATTAATGCCGGCAGTTCATCGTTAAAATTCCAGCTGCTGGAGATGCCTCAGGGCGATATGCTCTGCCAGGGATTGATCGAGCGTATCGGCATGGCAAACGCCCAGGTGGCCCTCAAAACGCCGGCGCAAAAATGGCAGGAAACGGCGCCCGTAGCCGATCACCGTGAAGCCGTCACCCTGCTGCTGGAAAAGCTCCTCGACCATCGGATTATCCAGAGTTTGCAGGATATCGATGGCGTCGGCCACCGCGTGGCGCACGGCGGGGAGCGCTTTAAAGATTCGACGCCGGTGACCGATGAGACCTTAGCGGAAATCGAGCGCCTGGCGGAGCTGGCCCCGCTGCATAATCCGGTCAACGCGCTGGGCATTAAAGTTTTCCGCCAGTTGCTGCCCGACGCGCCGTCGGTGGCGGTGTTTGATACCGCTTTTCACCAGACGCTGGACGAGCGCGCGTTTATCTATCCGCTGCCCTGGCGCTACTACAGCGAGTTGGGCATTCGCCGTTACGGCTTCCACGGCACCAGCCACAAGTACGTTAGCGCGACGCTGGCGGAAAAGCTGGGCGTACCGTTGAGCGCTCTGCGCGTGGTGTGCTGCCATCTCGGCAACGGCAGCAGCGTTTGCGCAATCAAAGGCGGGCGCTCGGTTAACACGTCAATGGGCTTTACGCCGCAGTCCGGCGTGATGATGGGCACCCGCAGCGGCGATATCGATCCGTCGATTCTACCGTGGCTGGCGCTGCATGAGGGAAAAACGCCGGAGCAGCTTAATCAGTTGCTGAATAACGAGTCCGGCCTGCTGGGGGTTTCCGGCATCTCGCACGATTATCGCGATGTCGAGCAGGCGGCGGACAGCGGTAATCGTCAGGCAGCCCTGGCGCTCTCGCTGTTTGCCGAGCGCATTCGCGCCACCATCGGCAGTTATATTATGCAGATGGGCGGCCTGGACGCGCTGATCTTTACCGGCGGCATCGGCGAAAACTCCGCCCGCGCCAGGAGCGCCATCTGCCATAACCTGAATTTCCTCGGGCTCTCGGTCGATGAAGAGAAAAACCAGCACAACGCTACCTTTATTCAGGCCGAAAATGCGATGGTCAAAGTGGCGGTCATCAATACCAATGAAGAGCTGATGATTGCCCGCGATGTGATGCGCCTGGCGCTTCCCGAAGCGCAGACATTAACCGTTTCAGCCTGAGCTCGCCGCCAGGCAAATTGCGGTGAATCATGGAAATAGCGGGATCGGCATGACACTATGCGCTTAAAATTCTGAAACTTTACCCTAAATAATTCAGGTCACAGGAAGGCGGCAAACGAGTGAGTCCCCAGGAGCTTACATAAGTAAGTGACTGGGGTGAATGAGAGCAGCCAACGCCCCTGTAGCTTGAAGTATAACGGGTAAAAAGGTGAATACGTGGCCGTAGCACAATGCCCCGCCTCCTGTGGGGAACTCATCCAGGGCTGGATCCTCGGCAGCGAGAAGCTGGTCTCCTGCCCCGTTGACTGGTACAGCACCGTCGAGGTGGACTACGGTTCGCCTCGGGCGGATGAACGTCCGTTGGCGCGGGCGATGGTCGACCAGTTGCTGAGCTACTGGCGTTATCCGCCGGCGCTGAGCAAGGAGATTCGGATCGATATCTGCTCCACGATTCCGGTTGCCAAAGGTATGGCCAGCAGCACCGCGGACATCGCCGCGACGGCGGTAGCCGCCGCGCATCATCTCGGCCATCCGCTGGATGAACCCACCCTCGCCCGGCTCTGCGTCTCCCTGGAGCCCACCGACAGCACTCTGTTTCGTCAGCTCACCCTGTTCGACCATAACACCGCCGCCACGCAGATTGCCTGTGACAGCCAGCCTCAGCTCGATCTGCTGGTGCTGGAAAGCCCCGCCACGCTGCTGACCACCGATTACCACCGACTTCCCCGGCTTGAAAAGCTGCACGCCCACTCCGCGTCTCTGCAGCTAGCCTGGGAGAAAGTTCAGCTGGCCTGCGAGACGGATAATCCCCGGCGGATGGGAGAGGCCGCGACGCTTAGCGCCGTCGCCAGCCAGCATCTGTTACCAAAGCCGGGGTTTGATACGCTGCGGGGGCTGGTGGAAGAGTGCGATTTATACGGTATTAACGTGGCGCACAGCGGCAGCGTGGTCGGCCTGATGCTCGACCGTCAACGTCACGACATTGAGTATTTACAGCGACGGCTGGAAGAGACGCGACTTAGCGAGCTCTGGCCCAGGCAGCACCTGCTGCGCATGGTGCAGGGCGGCGTCGAACTGCGCTAACGCTGCCGCAGCTATGCCCCGGAGGCGGCGCTACGCGCCTGTCCGGGCTACCGGACCACAGACGGCTGTAAACCCGCAGCCCTGCTAAGCGCAGCGCGAGCCGGGAAGAAGCCGCACCTATGCATTAATCCCGGCGCATTCCCCGGAGGCGGCGCTGCGCGCCTTATCCGGGCTACCGGACCGCAGACGACTATGAACCCGTAGCCCGGTCATACAGCAGCGCCACCGGGAAGAACCGCAGACGAACAATAGCGGCAGGCATCTACTCGTTAAATACCCGCCTGAAGGCCGTCAGCAGTCGGGTATTTTCCTGCTGGCTGCGGATCGCGACGCGAAAGTAGCGCCCGTCGAGCCCTGGATAATTGGCACAGCTGCGGATCAGGATGTGCTGCTGCAGCATCGCGTATTGCAGATCCAGATCCGCAACGTCGCAGCGCAGAAACAGATAGTTTGCCTGTCCGGGATAGACCGTCAGGCCGGGAATATGGCGCAGTTGATGATAAAAGCGCTGCCCTTCCTCCGCCAGCCACTGCCAGGTTTTCTGCTGGTAGGCGCTATCCTGGAGAATGATCTCCCCCGCCAGGGCGGCAAAAGCATTTATCGACCACGGCATCTGGCGCTCGCGCATTCTTGCCACCGCCCGCGCATCGCCATTGACCAGATACCCCAGGCGCAGGCCGGGTATGGCATAAAATTTGGTGAGCGAACGCAGCACCCACACGTGCGGATTGTGGGCCAGAAGCGGAATAAATCCTGGCTCATCGGGGATAAAATCGATAAACGCCTCATCGAGGATCAGGGCGATGTCCAGCGACTGACAGCGTTCAGCAATCAGCGCCAGCAGTCGACGATCGGGCAGCAGGCCGGTTGGATTGTTCGGCGTGCAGAGAAATAAGCAGTCCAGATCCGGCGTCAGGGCGTCAAGAATCGCTCCGGTGAGCTGCCAGCCATCCTCCTCGCGCAGCAGAAATTCCCGCACCGCGCACTCCACCGACTGCAGCGCCCGGCGATATTCGGCAAAACCCGGAGTGACGATCATCGCCTGGCGCGGTTTCAGCCCCTGTACCAGGGTAAAAATCGCTTCAGTTTCGCCGTTTCCTGCAAGGATCGACGACGCAGGAATATGATGATGTTCCGCCAGCGCAAGGTGCAGCTGCTGATACTCAACGTCGGGATAGCGTTCAGCGCAGTCCATATTGTTGAGGATTGCGCGCTTTAAACTTTCCGGCATCCCCAGCGGGTTGATGTTGGCGCTAAAATCCAGCAACTGCTCCGCAGAGATGCCCATAAGCGCGGCGGCCTCGCGAATATTGCCGCCGTGCGCGCTCTTTAATAGAGCCATTTCACTTTCCTGTTGCGTTATCCTCGCCTTGCCAGCGTCGCGCCGTCGGCGAAGTAGGCTTTAATCCCTGCCAGAATCGACTCTGCAACCTGCTGCTGGAATTTCGCCGTTTTCAGTTTACGCTCTTCTTCGATGTTGCTGATAAACGCGGTTTCCACCAGGATCGATGGAATATCCGGCGCTTTCAGCACCGCGAAGCCCGCCTGCTCAACCTGATTCTTGTGCAGGTTATTAATATTTCCCATCTTTTCCAGCACCGCCTTGCCAAACTTCAGGCTGTCGGCAATGGTCAACGACTGCACCATGTCGAACATCGTGTGGTCGACGTAGCGATCGCCGCTTTTGCTGACGCCGCCGATCAGATCCGAGGCGTTCTGGGTCTGAGCCAGATATTTAGCCGCGGTACTGGTAGCCCCTTTGGTTGACAGGGCAAATACCGACGAGCCGCTCGGCTGACGGCTGGTAAACGCATCGGCGTGAATAGAGACAAACAGGTCGGCGCGCTGCTTCTGCGCTTTGGCGACGCGAACCTTCAGCGGGATAAAGACATCCTCGTTGCGGGTCATATAGACCTTCATGTTGCCCTCTTTCTCGATCAGCGCGCGCAGCCGTCGGGCTATCTGCAGCACCACGTCTTTCTCGCGGGTGCGGTATTTACCGACGGCGCCGGAATCCTCGCCGCCGTGTCCGGGATCGAGCATGATAACGATAGGCCGATCGCGCCCGGCTTTACCCGGTTTCGGCCCGCTCTCCGCAGGCGGAACCTGCCGCTGCAGATCGCCTTTATTGTAATCCTCGAGCAGCGCCAGCAGCGGATCCTGCACGTCGGTCGCGTTGGAAGGGTAGAGATCCATGACCAGACGCTCTTTAAAACCGGCGACCGGAGCGAGCGCGAACAGCTGCGGTTTTACGTTCTGTTTCAGCTCGAACACCATGCGTACGGTTTGCGGGTCGAATTGTCCCACGCGGGCGGACTGAATATAGGGATCGTCGCTGCGAATCTGGTTACCCATGCCTTTTAGGACGGAGTTGAGGTTAACGCCTTCCAGATCCACAACCACACGTTCAGGATTACTGAGCGCAAACTGCCGATATTTCAGGATATGGTTGGACTCCACGGTGACGCGCGTGTAGGTCGATGATGGCCAGACGCGTACGGCAACCACCTGCGCCGCGGCAGCCAACCCAACCGGACTCACACTCATTAACCACATGGCGCCCGCCCCCTGTAAAAATCGGCGGCGGCTTAATCCTGACTTGTATCCTGACATGCCACTCCCAAGCAGTAAGAAATCATTCGTATTTAAAACAAACAGATTGACCAGAAACTTTAACGAAAGGCGCATAACCTGTCATCTATAAAAGGGTAAACAATCTTTGACACCCTGATTTGGCTCACACTGTTTTCTCGGTTGCGCGAGAAATTGGGGCTTGCGTTTGCCGGCAAAACAGAATAAAAATACATAAATTACGAATAATCATGCATTGAGGTTGTGTCATGGTGAAGGAACGTCGCACCGAACTGGTAGAGGGATTCCGCCATTCTGTCCCCTATATTAACGCCCATAGAGGTAAAACGTTTGTCATCATGCTGGGCGGGGAAGCCATCGAGCATGATAATTTCTCTAGCATAGTCAACGACATTGGCCTGCTTCACAGCCTGGGAATTCGTCTGGTAGTGGTCTATGGCGCCCGTCCGCAGATCGACGCCAACCTGGCGGAGCACCGTCACGAACCGGTCTATCACAAACAAACCCGAGTGACTGACGCCAAAACGCTCGAGCTGGTTAAGCAGGCGGCGGGTATGCTGCAGCTGGAAATTACCGCTCGCCTGTCGATGAGCCTCAATAACACCCCTCTGCAGGGCGCCCACATCAACGTGGTCAGCGGCAATTTCATTATCGCGCAGCCGTTAGGCGTGGATGACGGCGTGGATTACTGTCACAGCGGGCGCATCAGGCGCATCGATGAAGAAGCCATTCACCGTCAGTTGGATAACGGCGCGATTGTGCTGATGGGCCCGGTTGCGGTGTCGGTCACCGGCGAAAGCTTTAACCTGACCTCCGAAGAGATTGCAACCCAGCTGGCGATTAAGCTCAAAGCCGAAAAGATGATTGGCTTCTGCTCGTCACAGGGGGTCTACAACCAGGATGGCGAGATCGTCCCCGAGCTATTCCCTAACGAAGCCCAGGCGCGGGTTGAAGAGATGGAAGCGGACGAAGACTACAGCTCCGGTACCGTGCGCTTCCTGCGCGGCGCGGTAAAAGCCTGCCGCAGCGGCGTGCGCCGCTGCCACCTGATTAGCTATCAGGAAAACGGCACTCTGCTGCAGGAGCTGTTCTCACGCGACGGTATCGGCACTCAGATAGTGATGGAGAGCGCCGAGCAGATCCGCCGCGCCACCATTAACGACATCGGCGGCATCCTTGAGCTGATAAGCCCGCTGGAGCAGCAGGGCATTCTGGTCAGGCGTTCTCGCGAACAGCTGGAGATGGAAATCGATAAGTTCACCATTATTCAGCGCGACAACACCACCATCGCCTGCGCCGCGCTCTATCCTTTCCCGGAAGAGAAGATCGGCGAAATGGCCTGCGTGGCGGTGCATCCGGACTACCGCAGCTCATCGCGCGGCGAAGTGCTGCTCGAACGAATTGCCGCGCAGGCGAAGCAAATGGGCCTCAGCAAACTGTTTGTTCTGACAACCCGCAGCATTCACTGGTTCCAGGAGCGCGGATTTACGCCGGTAGACGTTGACCTGCTGCCGGAGAGCAAAAAAGAGATGTACAACTACCAGCGCCGCTCCAAGGTGTTGATGGCAGACCTGGCCTGATTCTCTCCCCGGAAAGCGCACGGCTGACCGGGGAAAACATCACTGAGCGGAAAAAATATCCGCCAGGCCGCTGCGTCGTTCGGTACGCGCGACAACCGCCTGGGTCAGTACCTGCTCATCGGCATAGATCGACAGCTGCCGTTTCGCGCGAGTTATAGCGGTATAAACCAGCTCGCGGGTCACCAGCGGCACGCTGCGCGAAGGCAGGATCAGCGCCGCGTGATCGAACTCCGACCCCTGCGATTTATGCACCGTCATCGCCCAGGCGGTATCATGCTCCGGCAGACGACTTGGCTGTACCGACTTGATGCTGCCATCAGGCATCGGGAACCAGACGCGCAGGTCACCACCTCTTTCCAGCGCGATACCGATATCGCCGTTAAACAGCCCCAGCGCGCTGTCGTTGCGCGAGATCATCACCGGCCGACCTTCATACCAGCGCGAATGGCGCGGTAACGTAATCGCCCGCTTGCGGTTGAGCATCTGCTCCAGCTGTTCATTAACTCCACTGACGCCATACGGGCCCTCGCGCAGCGCGCACAACAGCTGGAATTCGCCAAAAGCGGCGATCATCTCTTCGGGCTCTGCCCGAGCGTGCAGCAGCTGCAGGAAGCGGCCGTAGCCCGCCTGCGCCTGATTCAGCATCGCTTCATACTCTTCGGTGGCGCTCAGCGGATACAGAGCGATATCGTCAAATGACTGGCGCAGCGTTGCGCGTACCGCGCTACGATCGCCGCTGTTCACCGCCCAGGCCAGCTGGCCGATACCGGAATGGCGACCGAAACGGTAGCTTTTCTGCAGCAGGCACAGGCTATCGCGGAGCGAACCGGCCATATTACCCTCGCCTGCCGGAACCGGCTGGCCGGTTAACCGGGCGAGCTGCGTCGCCCGCTCCGGGGTATAGCCTGCATTAACCCACGCGCAGATATCGCCGAGCACGGCCCCGGCCTCGACCGAAGCCAGCTGATCGCGGTCGCCAAGGAAAATCACCCTTCCGTGCTCAGGCAGCGCATCGATCAGGCGCGACATCATCGGCAGGTCAATCATTGAGGCCTCATCGACCACCAGCACATCAAGATGCAGCGGGTTTCCGCTGTGATAGCGCATCCGCTGGCTTCCCGGCTGCGCGCCCAGCAGGCGATGGAGGGTACTGGCTTCGGTGGGCACCAGCGCCTTTTGTTCGTCGGTGAGAGGAAGACGGCGCAGCGCAGCGCCAAGGGACTCGGTCAGGCGCGCCGCGGCTTTACCGGTCGGCGCAGCCAGGCGAATACGGCAGCGCGGGCTGGAGAAGGTCTGGATCAGCGCGGCCAGGAGTTTAGCGACGGTCGTGGTTTTACCGGTGCCCGGTCCGCCGGAAATTACCGAAATCCGCCGGGTCAGGGCGACAGCAGCCGCGACTTTTTGCCAGTCAGTTTCCTCTGCGGGCGGAAACAGCGCGTCGAGCGTCGCTGCCAGCCGGGCTTCATCCACCTCCAGCACCTGATTGGCTTCATTGAAAAAGCGCGCGACGGTTAATTCGTTGCGCCACATGCGGTTAAGGTAAAGCCGATCGCCGCAGAGAATCATCGGCGCTGGCCGCTCTCCGCAGCTGACGGCCTCGGAATCATTGAGCAGCGGCAGCCAGCCGTCCGGCGCGCCGGTCAGTTCAAGAATTTGCTCGCTCAGGCCACCTGCTTTAGCCTTCAACAGTTCATCATCGACAAGACGCGAAATCGGCAGACAGACGTGCCCTTCACCAGCATCGCGACTGAGGATCGCCGCGACCAGCTTCACCGCCGGATGCGCTTCTTGCGCCACCATTAGCGCAAACTGAACGTCCAGCGGGCGCAGCAGTCGCTGCTCAACCGCCTGTAGCAATAGTTCATCCAGGTTCATAGCGCCACCTCCTGAGTTTCTCCAGCAAACAGCGCATCAAGGCCGTCAATCAGCGGTCGCGCCGGACGAGTGGTAAAAATACCCTGCCCGCCGTCCTGTCCATCCATACCGCGTAAAAAGAGATAAATGACGCCGCCAAAGTGGCGTTCGTAATCATAATCGGCAATACGGTGGCGCAAATAACGGTGCAGCGCCAGGCTGTAGAGCTGATACTGCAAATCGTAACGATGGGTGCGCATAGCCTGCATCATCGCTTCCTGGGTATAGGCCTCGCGATCTTTCCCCAGCCAGTTGGATTTGTAATCCAGCAGGTAATAGCGGCCGTTATGGCGAAATACCAGGTCAATAAAGCCTTTCAGCATACCGCGCACCTGGCGGAAATCGAGCATGGGGGTATCGACGGAGAGCGGATCGTACTGACGAATTAGCGCATCCAGGCGCAGCGGATCCAGAGGCTGCTCGATGGGCAGATAAAAAGCCATCTCCACCTGTTTATCACGCTCGCTAAGCTGATTCAGCGCGATCTCCGCGCCAGGGAGACGGGTACGCAGCACGCCGTCGAGCCATTCGGTCAGTACTGGGGCCCATTTCTCCTCGAAGCCGCTAAGCTGGAGCTTTTCCGCCATCCAGTCGGCGGGGACCGGCTGGGTGAAATCAATATCTTCAAACAGGCTGTGCAGAAACGTGCCTGGCGATGCTCCGCGCGGGAAGTGGTGCGGCGTAAGCTGCGGTTCTTCCGCCACATCGCCGACGCCTGCGGCATCAATATCCAGACGCGGTAAAAGGTCCTGCGCCGCGTTGTGTCCGTTTTGCTGCAGGCCGGAGTAGCTGGTGACGCGCCAGTCATCGCTCACCGAACGCTCAAGCAGACGCGCGGAGAGCGGCGGCAGCGCCGACTGTGGAGCCTGCCAGGGCGTCTGCGTCGTCGTCGCGGGGAGCTGCAGGGCGATATCCCCGCTGCAAAACGCCTGCAGTCGCGCCGTTAGCCCTGCGGCGTCCATCGCTTCTCCGCCCTGCAGCAGCCGCCCCAGCGCGCTGTGGTGAAAATCGCTGGCGCCGGGCTTGTCGCTGCGGCGGGGGCTAAGCGGCGCAACGCCCAGGCTGCAGTGCCAGACCGCCCGGGTCAGCGCAACGTACAGCAGACGTAAGTCTTCGGCCAGACGTTCGGCCTCAGCCAGCTCCATGCTGCCCTCATTCTGGCCCAGATCGAGCACGGCGGCAAAAGAGGTTCTGTCGTGATAAAACGCCTGATCCTGTTTGCGAAAACGCGCGATAAACGGCAGCCAGACCAGCGGATACTCCAGCCCTTTCGATTTATGGATGGTGACGATCTGCACCAGATGCTTGTCGCTTTCCAGGCGCATCTGCTGGCTGGAGGCGTTGCTATCCGGCTCGGCGATATGCTGCGCCAGCCAGCGCACCAGCGCATGTTCGCTCTCCAGCTGGTTCGCCGCTTCCTGAAGCAGCTCGCTGATATGCAGGATATCGGTCAGGCGCCGCTCGCCGCCGTTGGTCGCCAGCAGGTTTTCTGCAATGCGCCGCGCGGTCATCAGCGCGCGCAGCATCGGCATAACGCCGCGCTGCCGCCAGACTTGCCGGTAGCCGCTAAACTCTTCTACCAGCTCATCCCACGCCCGTTCGTTCTGGTTGAGGTTTTCGATATCCTGCGCGTTAAGACCGAACATTGAGGTCGCCAGCGCGCTGCGCAGGGTATTCTCGCGCTCGGGGGCCAGCACCGCCTGCAGCAGCCAAAGCAGCTCCTGCGCCTCCGGCGTTTCAAACACGCTATCGCGGTTGGAGAGATAGACGGAAGGTATCGACAGCAGCTGGAGGGCATCGCGAATTAACGACGCCTCCTGACGATTGCGCACCAGCACCGTGATGTCTGAAGCCCGCACGGGTTCAGCTTTTTCACCGCGCCACAGCAGCGCCTTGCCCTGCTGGCCCGCGCTTAGCCAGTCACGAATTTGCGCCGCGCACAGCTGGGCCATAAACGTCTGATAATCCCCTGCGCCCACGGCCTCGCCCGGCATCAGCCAGATATTCATCGCCGGAACCGCCGTATCATCAACGGTAAAGCGCAGCCCCTGATTTTTCTCGGCCGATTTCACCGGCAGAAACGGGATTTCGCGAAACATAAAAGGGTTATCGCTGAGGCTAAACAGGCGATTGACGCTGTCAACCATCCCCGGGGCGGAGCGCCAGTTGGTATCGAGCGTATAGTGAGCGGTGACGTCTCCACGCGCTTTCATGTAGGTAAAGATATCCGCGCCGCGGAAGGCGTAAATAGCCTGTTTAGGGTCGCCAATCAGCAGCAGCGCGGTATCCGCCTGGCGCCGCCAGATGCGGCGAAAGATTCGGTACTGCTGCGGGTCGGTATCCTGAAACTCATCGATCATCGCCACCGGGAAGCGCTGACGAATCGCGCTGGCCAGCGCTTCTCCGCTCTCTCCGCGCAGGGCGTCATCCAGGCGGCTAAGCATATCGTCAAATCCCAGCTCGCCGCGGCGGCGTTTTTCCCGCGCGACCGCCTCGCGGATTTCAACCATCGCCCTGGCGATCACCAGATCGGTCAGGGTTAACGGTGTCGCCAGCAGCGCTTCTATCGCGCTGAACAGCGGGTGTACCGGCGGTGCGCCGTCCGCTTTGGTGCGCTCAAGCAAGAAGGGCTGAGAAAACTTTTCCAGCGCATCCGGCAGCTGGTAGCTCAAAGTCTCTTCCTGGGCCCAGGCGGTCACTTTTTCCAGCCATTTGCCCTGATTGCCGCGATTGAACTTGCGCCGGTCGAGACCGGAGGTTTCCAGTACCGCCTCAATCTCGCTCGCCTGTTCCAGCCACTGCTGTTTGAGCGCGTTAATGCGTTCAATAATTTGCTGGTGGCGTTCGGCCAGCGTTTCTTCAGCAGGGGGCGGAGATTTTAGCTGCGGCGCCTCTCCTTGCAGCCAGCGGTCGATGGATTTCAACAGGTCGCGCGGCCCTTTCCACGCCTCGTGGATAACCGCAGCAATTTCGCGCGGCAGCGGATAGCAGTGGCGACGCCAGAAGTCGGCGCAGGCCTGATAGCGCAGGCGGGATTCATCTTCAATCAGCTGCAGTTCGAACAGCATGCCGGACTCAAAGGCGTTAAGGCTCAGCATCCGCTGGCAGAACCCGTGAATGGTAAATACCGCTGCTTCATCCATCTGGCGTTCGGCCAGCAGCAGCGTTTGCGCCGCCTGGGCTTTATCGTCAATTTCCGCCAGCAGCCCGGCATAAAGAGGATTGTCGGTGCTTTCGCGCAGGCAGGCGATCCGCAGCTCGTGGATATTGCTGCGGATACGTCCGCGCAGCTCTTCGGTCGCCGCTTCGGTAAAGGTCACCACCAGCAGCTCTTCCACGCTGATCTGCCGGGGGAAAGCGGATTCACCACCCAGCCCCAGCAACAGCCGCAGATAGAGCGCGGCGATGGTAAACGTTTTTCCGGTGCCCGCAGAGGCTTCTATCAGGCGCTCGCCCGTCAGGGGCAAGCGCAGTGGGTCAAGAGACTCGGCGGTGTCGGTCATTCATTCTCTCGCATCAGGGGTAAGGATTTCTGCAACGCGCTGACGTTCTCCCAGACTTTGCCATCCTGCGGATGCGCGTATTCCGCCTTGCCATTCTGGCTACCGGAAACCTGGGAGAGAATTGCCATGCCCTGCGGATCCACCACCGTCTGATGGAAGAAGTCGGCAAGCTTTTGCGGCGTCAGCAGTTTAATCTGAGCCACTACTTTATCACGTGAATCGAAGCGCATATTACCGCGATCGAAATCTTTGCTCAGCTTCGATGCTTCATCGCCCAGCGTTTGCGGCGCCTCCAGCATCTGACTGATGACCGTCTGCTGAATCTGCGCAAACTCTTCCGGCTTCATCGCCCGCAGTTTGGCTTCCGCCGTGGGGAAGAAGGCCTGGAAGCGCTGCCAGAGGAAAGCCGGCTGCTTATCGTTGCTTTGCAGCAGGAAGCCCATTCCCCACTGGCGGCCCACGTTCATCGAGAAGGCGAAGACCGCGTATCCCAGCTGCTCTTCCGTACGCAGCTGGTTGTAGAACCACGGCTGGACGATCTGCCCGAGAAGCGAGCTGGCAGCTGAGCTGGCGTATTCGTCCAGGTTCGGCGGCGCGAAGACAGCGGCAAGGGCGGAGTCGGTGCTGTTACCCGCTTTCTCAAAAATCGCCAGCTGCTTGCGATCAACCAGTACGTCTTTGTTGCGGCACCATTCGTTGCCGTCCGCCCCCAGCTGTTTTTGGATCTGGCGGGCCATCGCCGTTGACCGTTCGGCGGTAAGGTTACCGATGACCAGCAGCTCCGGTCGCCCTTTCGCCTTGAGGTTATCGCGATACTCCAGCACCTCTTTCAGCGTAATCGACGGCAGCAGCGCCCGGCGATCTTCACGCTGAAAGTACGGCACCTGTGAAACCATCTGAATCGGCATGATCGCCTGATCGTAGGCTTTGCCTTTGTCCGCCGAATCCATCATCTGCGCGTACCAGGATTTGGCCTGCTCCAGCTGCTCTTCGGTTGGCGTGTAGCTAAAGTAACCGTCCAGCAGGGCGTTAAACAGCTCTGGCAGATGCTGCGTATAGCCGTTGGCGTTAACCATCAGCCCGTTATTTGCACCGGTAGAAAAGCTGATGCCCCCAACCGCAGCCTGGTTGCTGAGCTGATCGAGCGCGATACCCGCCAGATAATCATTGAGGGCAAACATCACCTGACGGCGGGCGCTGTCCATCGCCTGCGGGTTACGCAGCACCAGCGATATATCCGCTTTTGGTTCGCTGGCGAAGTACTGACTCGGCGCGTAGATCACCCGCAGCGTCGGTTCATCGACAATCAGCTGCGGATGCGGGTAAGCCTTATCGCTTTTGATTAAGCTAAAATCGTCCGGAATATAGGGGTTCAGCACCGGCAGCTTGAGATCGATAGCGCTGGACTTCTGCTGCCAGTCGGCAAAAGTCTGCTCGCTAATTTTATCCACCTGATAGGGCGCATTAACGAAGTAGGCGGTCTTGTTATGCGGCTCTTTCGGGCTGATGTACCAGATACGGGCATTTTGCGGCGTCATCATCGCCAGACGGTCTTTGATCGCCTGCGGATCGTAGCGATCGGCGATGTTAACTACGTCCAGGGTATGTTCGACCGGCACGCGGATCATGGTGTCCGCCAGCCATTCGACGTAATCCATATTGCGGTTGATGGACGGGTAGCGGAAGTCGAGCGCCAGCACGTGGGCCAGTTCATCAAAATAGCGTTTATCAATTCCCTGACTACGCAGCAGATTGAGGTAGCTGAAGATGGCCGCGGTCACTTCATCGCGGTGCGCCAGGCCTTTGTCCGTCAGAGTAGCAGAAATAGCCAGCACCCCGCTGTTGCCGTTGACAACCGGGTCGGAGTCCGCGCGAATACCCTCAGCCAGCCCCTGCTTTTGCAGCCAGTCTGAGAGCGTGCCGGGGCTGCGATTACCGATCATATAGGTCACCAGCTCGTCGGTTTTGCTGCGGAACTGGTCGCTATTGTTATCAATGCGGAACTCCACGCGCAGGACTTTACGCGGCATCGCCGGGACATAGTGAATGATGATGCCCTTCTGCGCATCGGTCACCACCGGGACGGTTATTTCCGGTTTGTTGATATCGTGGTTCGGCACGCGACCGTAGGTGGCCGCCGCGATACTTGCCAGCTCCGGCAGAGGCTTGTTGCTGTAGATCACCGCCTTCATCAGGTTGGCGGAATACCAGCTATCGCGAAAGGCGTGCAGGGCATCAAGCACCGGCTTGCCGGGCTTGTCGCTCAGCGTTTCAAGGTTACCGCCGGAAAACTGCGAGCCGGGGTGCGCCGGGTTAATGGTTTCTGCGCTGACCTGCGCCATCCGCATCCCGTCGCGGCTGCGCGCCATCGTCAGCTCGGCGTTGACCGCATTACGCTCGCGGTCGGCATATTTTTTATCCAGCAGCGGCGCGGCGATGGCATCGGCCAGGCGATCGACCGCGCCGTCCAGAGCATCGTTTTCTACTTCAAGATAGAAGGCGGTGCGGTACGGGGCGGTACTGGCGTTATGGCTGCCGCCGTGCATTTTGAGATATTCGGCGAGGCTATCCGGCTGCGGGTACTTTTTCGACCCCATCAGCGTCATATGCTCCAGGAAGTGGGCCAGTCCCTGATGCTCAGCGGGGTCCTGCAGCGACCCCACGGGAACGACCAGCGCCGACAGCGATTTTACCGCCTGGGGATCGGAAACCAGCAATACCACCATGCCGTTATCGAGGCGGATCGCCTGATATTGACGGGTATCTTTGTCGCTTTTACGGATGGTTTCCTGAATTGGTTGCCATCCGGTGTCTGCCTGACTTAACGGCGCCCAGAGGGCGGCCAGTAAAACAATAACCTTGAACCATAAACTGCGGGGCATTCACGGACCTCATCATTAACAAACCTGGCGCTGCACGCTATGCAGCCTTTATAAAACATCAGTCCGTGATTGGTTGCGCATCATAAATGAAGTGCCATCTATTGCGCAATTTTTATACTATTACAATGTTATTCGGACTGATGAAAACGAAACACCGGTAGCAAATAACGCTGCGTTTGCGTAAGGATCTCTTCATAGTATTCCGGCTCCAGGGTGCGCCACAGGCGCTGATACCAGACGTCGGCACCTTCGCCTCTGACCACCATGTTCCCTTCATAAGCCTGAAGAAATTTACTGCGCGCTTTTTGCTGCGTCTCTTCGTCCATTAACATGACATTCTTTTCGGCGTCATAACAGACTTTTAGCCATGCACCGCCGCTTTCCGGCAGCAACAGTAGCGGTTTTGACATTCCCTGCAGGTAACCGTCAACGAGC
Organism: Klebsiella sp. CN_Kp100; assembly: GCF_040065315.1. Taxonomy (NCBI): domain Bacteria; kingdom Pseudomonadati; phylum Pseudomonadota; class Gammaproteobacteria; order Enterobacterales; family Enterobacteriaceae; genus Klebsiella; species Klebsiella sp. CN_Kp100. The sequence goes on along the minus strand of NZ_JBEAIJ010000001.1, from coordinate 201,995 downwards.
TCATTCAGGTATTCCTGGGCCTGTTCCTGCGCCAGCGGGGGAAAGCGCCACTCGCCTTCTTTGCGCACAAACAGCCGACTTTCGCCGCGACCGCCGCTAGCACAATAGACAAGATGCTCCAGCCAAAGTTGCATTCCCTGCGCCACGCTTAATAACGATGGCCGCCAGCGCAGCAAACCGTCGGATTGTACCTGCTGTAGCCAGCCAGTAATGTTGACTCCGTTACATTGCAAATCGATTTCCATGCTCTGCCCCGGTTGACGGCAGGCTATCACCCGCTCTGCCAGGTTCTGCATCTCCTGACGCTGCGTTTCCCAGGCCAGTTCGCCGAATGCGCCATAGGGTAGCTCCCCGGCGGCACGAAAACGGCGATACATTGCCGAGGCGTCCTGCTGCTCAATCAGCGTATTAAGCAACTGCTGGTTCAGCTGATAGCGGCTCAGCCCTTCGAGGGTAAAAGGTTCATCGTCAGGGATCTCGCTCTCTTCCGAGCGGAAATTCACCCGCAGCCGCTGCTGAAAGAAGGCGCGTACCGGATGCTGCCAGAAGCGCAGCAGCTGTTCCAGAGGCAGGTGATCGAGTTCAGGGACCGGTAGCGGCTGGATAAACTCACCGTGGGCTTCCCCCTGCTGGCTGGCAGCCGCCAGCCATTCCCGGGCATAGCTTTGATCTTCGTTCGCCAGAAAATTCGCGGCATCAAAAGGCATGCGGGTATGCAGATGAGTAATATGTTCTTTAACGCGGCGCTCGCTGGCATCGCAATCCAGATCTTCGTCTCCTTCCAGGCAGTGGCTCTGACCGATATAGTCCGCCAGCTCCTGAACCAGAACCGAGGGATAGCGTTCGCTGTTATCCTGAATAGAACGGCCGATATAGCTGATATAGAGTTTCTGCTCGGCGGAGATCAGGGCTTCAAGGAACAGATAGCGGTCGTCATCGCGACGGCTACGGTCGCCGCGCTGCGGCTTCTGACTCATCAGGTCAAAGCCCAGCGGCGCAAGCGTGCGCGGATAAACGCCGTCGTTCATCCCCAGCAGGCAGACCACCTTGAAAGGAATCGAACGCATCGGCATCAGGGTGCAAATATTAACCGGCCCGGCGAGAAAGCGCTGGCTGATACGCTGCTGATCGAGGCGCAGGGACAGCTCATCGCGCAGCAAGGAGAGCGGTACCGTTTCGCCATACTGGGCGTCGACGCCGCCGTCAATCACCGCCTGCCACTGCTGTTCTATCAGCGCGAGGGCGGCTTCCGTTTCGCTATCCGGGAGGAAAAAGTCATTCAGCAGATCGCGGCATACCGGTAGCCACTCGGCCAGTGGCCGCTCCTGGGCCAGCCCGCGACGCCAGAGATTAAGCTGCATCAGCAGCGATGCCAGGTTGCCCACCAGCTCGGCAATCAGCCCGCTCGACTCATCATAAGGCAGCACCGAGCGCCACTCACCCTCGCTGCTGTCCATGGCATAGCCCAATAACATGCGCGTCAGGCCAAAGCGCCAGGTATGCTGGCCGGTTGCCGGGAGGTCGAGTTCACGCACGTTGTCATCATCCATCCCCCAGCGTACGCCGGATTCGTTCACCCACTGTCGCAGGTAGCGCAGCCCCTCTTCGTCAATGTTAAAGCGCGCCGCCAGCACCGGCACGTCAAGCAGCGCCAGCACATCTTCGCTGGCAAAGCGGCTATCGGGCAGCGAAAGGAGCGTGAGAAAGGCCTGCAGTGCCGGATGCGATTCACGGGCGCGTCGATCGGAAATCGCCCACGGCAGCCAGCGTTCGCCGCTGGCGCTGCCGAAAACCGCCTGAATATACGGGCTATAGCTATCGATATCCGCCACCATGACGATAATATCGCGCGGCGTGAGCTCGGGATTCTCTTCGAGCATCGCCAGCAGCCGATCGTGTAGCACCTCAACTTCTCGCTGTGGGCTATGACAAACATGAATCGTCAGGCTGCGATCGTCCGCTGCCAATGGCCGCTTGCTGCCGCTATTGGCAAACTCTTCGGCGCTGCGCCCGGCCACGGCTTCATTGCGCAGTTCGAGAATGTCCGCCTGAAGATTATGCAGCAGGTTATCCGGCACAATATCGACAAAAGCGTCCAGCTCTTCATAGCGTTCAAGACCCGCCAGCAGGTAGATATAGTCGCGCCCCAGCTTACCCCAGGAGGCCAGTAGCGGGTTGCCGACATCCTGCTCACCGGCGTCGTTGAACAGCCCCGGCGCCTGTTCCGCATCGCGGAACAGTGGCAGCTCTCGCGCCGTTTCGCGGTGGTGGCGCCGCTGGCGGGACAGCAGTTTGGCCAGAAATGCCGGATCTTTGATGTCGCCCCAGTAGTAGCGGCACGGGTTAGTAAAGAGGACATATACATCAACATGTTTACCCAGCGCCTGGAGCGCCTGCAGATACACCGGCGGCAGCGCCGATATTCCGCAAATAAAGACCCGCGATGGCAGCCCGGCGGGCGGCTGTTCGGCGTCTTCAAGCGCGCTGATAAAACGTTGGTACAAGTTGGCGCGATGCCACAGCGGCTGGCCCAGCTCAGCGGTATATTCCACCAGCGCTTTCCACAGCGGCGCCTGCCACTCCTGCGCCTCTCCCAGCCCGTCAACGCGCTGGTCAGCCTCCCAGCGCATCAGCCACTCCGGGCGATAAACCAGATACTGGTCGTAGAGATCCGCCACTCTGGCGGCCAGCTGAAACAGTTTACGCTTGTCGCTATCATCATGCAGGTAGTGGCGCAGTAGCGTAAAAGATTCATCATTAAGCCGCTCTGGTAACAGAGTCATAAGTTTCCAGCTCATGCTTTGCTTGCTGAACGCGCTTTCTCCGGGAATATCTTGCAGCACCCGCACGAACATGTCCCAGATAAAACTGGCGGGTAGCGGGAACTCAATGTTGGCCGCAATCCCGAAGCGCTTCGCCAGCGTCATCTGCAGCCACTGCGCCATCCCGGTACTCTGTACCAGCACCATTTCCGGCATAAAAGGGTCATCCAGCCGCTGGCGCTCGACGATAAACTCCATCAAGGCTTCAAGCACATCCAGACGGTTTGAGTGGTACACCCTTAACATATTCGCTCCTGGCTACTGACTGACCGGGCAATGGAGCCGGGTCATCTGCGCCCGCCTGGCTGCGGGCATCGTGATCGTTACCGTGATGCTGACACATCTTTGCATCGATGTCTGCATACGGGATATCTGGTGGCCCCCGGCAATCGCCGGAGGGCTAAGCTGACCAAATCGCCACGCATCGCGCCACAGCTGACGGTACTGGGTGAGCTGCATAGAACTGCTGGCCAGCCCGCGCTGATAGCCCGCCAGCGCGGTGACGGTGACGATCAGCAAGACTAAAGCCAGGAGCGTTTCCGGCAGGCTAAACCCTCTCTGCCGGCTCAGGGCATCTGGCATAGGCTCACCTCCTTTAACGGGCAAAAATCGCTCCAGCCGTGTGGTGAAAAATGGACGCGATTTTGTTCCACAGCGCCCGACTGCCACAGCAGCATTCTGCCACCGCCGCTGCTGCCAATGAGCAATACCGAGGCGTCGCTGAAGATCCTCAGACAGGCGCGCCAGTCGAGTGCAGCCTTCTGCTGGCAGCTAACCGCTTCTTGCAACGGCCAGGTCAGCGTTTTTCCCCACTGCAGCGCGGAATGCGCATCAGCGGCGTCGCGAAGCGCCCGCGTTTCGCTGGCCGTCTGCGCTAACAGCGAACGCTGCTGCTGGTGCAGCCCCTGGAGTAACAGTGTGCCAAGCGCTAAAAGCAGTAGCACCATCAGCAGCGAAGAGAGCCCGCGCTGGCGATTCACAGGTTATACCCCGTTACGCCATATTCCGCTCGCGCGCGGATTTGCGGGTCGGCAACGGAATGCGCCGCCAGCGTTATCGACAACTCAGGCGAAAAATCCGTCTTATTCTGCCGGGTAACCTGAAAAACGGTGACCTGAATCGCCGCTGGATTGGTCATTTTCTCCCAGCCCTTGCCGCTACACTCCTCCGCCCCTCTCAGGGTTTCCAGCGCCCCGTCGCGCAGGCGAAATCCGGTAGTATCAGATTCTGATGACGGAGAGCGATTCCAGACGCCATCGCTGTTGCCATCCCAACGAACAAGCAGGCAATCGCCGCTCTCTGCGATATACAGCGGTTGCCCGCTACAGCGGCCACGGCAATAACCTGCGCGCTGCAGATGCTTCGCTACGGTGTAGATTCGCTGCCATAGTTCATTTTCCAGCGCCTGCTGCCGGGTCTGGCGAAGCGCGGCCCACTGCAGCGCCGGGAGAAAACGCGCGCTGCCGAGCAACAGCACGGAGCCGATCGCCATCGCCATTAGCGTTTCCGGCAGGGAAAAGCCGCGTTTTTTTACAGACATGATGCCGTCTCCTCGCCGCGACACAGGCGAATACGCCCCCAGTTAGAAACGATAATATTCCAGCCGCCCGCCGCGCTTTGCAGGCGGATATGTCCCGCCCAGGCGGTATTTCGTAGGCCGTAAAATCCTAGCCCCGGCGTCATCGCGCTGAGCGAAACCTCCGGCCATAGCGGCTGCAGCGTGAAAGCGTTGCTGACGCTACAGTCGTTCGTCAATCCGCTGACGCTCAGGCACCAGCCCTCCGCGCTTCGGTCGACGCTTAATACCCTGTCGCGGTTGTGCCAGTTGGCGTCATCGCGTAGCAGCACCAGATAATCGCGAACCAGGCAGGCGGTTTGCCACAGACGCTGCTGCTGTTGCCAGCTCTGCCAGCCATAAAGTCCGCTGGCGCCAAGAATGACGACGACGACCATGGTGACCAGGGTTTCAATCAGGGTATAGCCATGTTCTCTGTTCATGGCCCGAGTATGCGTAGCATTGAGGCTTTATACGAACGGGAAAATGGCGCTTTGCGTCGCGCCTCGGAGAGTATTCAAGGCGTTGCAACGGATTACAAAAGTACAGGAAATCTGCTCGCAAAAAATCCGTACGACCAGCGGCTTACAGCCGCGGCTCGGCCGGGTTGGCGCATAAAAAAACCGGCGCTCGCAGGCGCCGGTTTTCATCATGACTTCGGGGTTAAATCGCGACCGGCGCTTTAATCCCCGGATGCGGATCGTACCCTTCGATTTCGAAGTCTTCAAAGCGGTAGTCGAAAATCGACGCTGGCTTGCGTTTGATCACCAGCTTCGGCAGCGCCCGCGGTTCGCGGCTTAGCTGCAGGTGCGTCTGCTCCATGTGGTTGCTGTACAGGTGCGTGTCGCCGCCGGTCCAGACAAAATCGCCCACTTCGAGGTCGCACTGCTGGGCTACCATATGCACCAGCAGCGCGTAGCTGGCGATATTGAACGGCAGGCCGAGGAACACGTCGCAAGAGCGCTGATAGAGCTGGCAGGAGAGCTTGCCGTCGGCGACATAGAACTGGAAGAACGCATGGCACGGCGCCAGCGCCATTTTGTTCAGTTCGCCGACGTTCCAGGCCGAGACGATAATCCGACGAGAGTCGGGATCGTTTTTCAGCTGTTCCATCACCGTGCTAATCTGGTCGATGTGACGGCCGTCCGGCGCGGGCCAGGAACGCCACTGCTTGCCATAAACCGGACCCAGGTCGCCGTTTTCATCCGCCCATTCATCCCAGATAGTGACGTTGTTTTCGTGCAGATACGCGACGTTGGTGTCACCCTTCAGGAACCACAGCAGTTCATGGATGATGGAGCGTAAATGACAGCGCTTGGTCGTCACCAACGGGAATCCTTCCTGCAGGTTAAAACGCATCTGGTGGCCGAAAATAGAGACGGTGCCGGTACCGGTGCGGTCATTTTTTTGCGTGCCCTCGTCGAGCACTTTCTGCATCAAATCAAGATACTGTTTCATGGTTCCTCAAGAATTTTGTTGCTGCGGACGAGAACGGTACGCCCAGACCATCATTATGATACCCGCAAGCACCATCGGAATCGAAAGAATCTGCCCCATGCTGATGTACTGTACCCAGCCGCCGGTAAACTGCGCATCAGGCTGGCGGAAGAATTCCACGATGATGCGGAACAAGCCATAGCCGATAAGGAACAGCCCGGAAACCGAACCGGCCGGACGCGGCTTACGGATAAAGAGGTTCAGGATCAGGAACAGCACCACGCCTTCCAGCGCCAGTTCATAGAGCTGCGAAGCATGACGCGGCAGCGCGCCGTAGGTATCGAACAGCGATTGCCACTCCGGATGCGATGGCAGCAGCGCCAGATCTTCCGCCCGAGAGCCGGGGAAAATCATGCTGTAGTGGAAGTTCGGATCGACGCGACCCCACAGTTCACCGTTGATAAAGTTACCCAGACGCCCGGCGCCGAGACCAAACGGAATCAGCGGCGCAATGAAGTCAGAAACCTGGAAGAAGGTACGCTTCGTGCGTTTGGCGAAAATGATCATCACCAGAATCACGCCGATCAGGCCGCCGTGGAAGGACATACCGCCGTCCCAGACGCGGAACAGATAGAGCGGATCGTCGAGGAACACCGGCAGGTTGTAGAAGAAGACATAGCCAAGACGCCCGCCGAGGAAAACCCCAAGGAATCCGGCGTACAGCAGGTTTTCAACTTCGTTTTTTGTCCAACCGCTGCCTGGACGATTGGCCCGACGGGTGGCCAACCACATCGCAAAAACAAACCCAACCAGGTACATCAGGCCGTACCAGTGGAGGGAGACCGGTCCAATGGAAAAAATTACCGGATCAAACTCCGGAAAATGCAGGTAGCCACTATTCATCTGTCACCATAAAGACTTGTTATTCCGCCGAAAGTGGACAGCGGGGATCGTTCACGCGCGTCAGAAACGGGCGCTCCAAAGGCTGCGAATGATAGCATAAGCGCCAGGGGCGATCCCCGTTGGACATGTAAAAGATATGTATACGAATGCGAATTCGCGGCTGAGCATTCCCGGAGGCGGCGCGCTGCGCCTGTCCGGGCTACCCAACCCTCAGGCCGCTCGAACCTCGTCAGCGTCGTCCCGGGCCACGGCTAACGCCTTACCCGGGCTACAAAATTTGCCGGCCATTCCCGGAAGCGGCGTGTTGCGCCTTACCCGGGCTACAAATTCTTGAACCGTAGCCCGCGCTAACGGCCGCCGCGAATCAGGCCGCCGAGTCCTCGTCGTTCCATAAATGCCGCGACCTGATGGCGCACTTCGGCGGTCATCTGCGCTTCCAGGCTTCGCTGTGAAAGCTCCTGAGCTTCATTGATATCGATGCGCCGCAGCAGATACTTCACTCTCGCCACCGAACGGCCGTTCATCGACAGATGACGATAGCCCATGCCAATCAGGATCGTCACGCACATTGGATCGCCCGCCATTTCTCCGCACAGGCGCAGATCGATACCAAAACGCTCGGCGTCGCGGGCAATCATCGCCAGCGCCCGCAGAACCCCAGGATGCAGGCTGTCATACATACTGGCGACCCGGGTATTGTTGCGATCCACCGCCAGAATGTACTGGGTCAGATCGTTGGTGCCGACGGAAATAAAATCGACGCGGTTCGCCAGCTGCGGCAGCATAAACACCATCGACGGCACTTCCAGCATCACGCCAAGACGCGGGCGGGGAATGGCGTAGCCGATCATCTCTTCCACTTCGCGGCTGGCGCGATCGATCAGGCGACGAGCCTCATCCACTTCATCGAGGCTGGTAACCATCGGCAGCAGGATACTGAGGTTTCCGGTCGCCGCGTTGGCGCGCAGCATCGCGCGGACCTGCACCAGAAAGATCTCCGGCTGATCGAGCGTGATCCGAATCCCACGCCAGCCAAGGCACGGGTTCTCTTCGCTGATCGGCATGTACGGCAGCTGTTTGTCCGCGCCGATGTCCAGCGTGCGCAGCGTCACCGATTTATCGTTGAACATCTGCAGCATGCCCTGATATTGGGCAACCTGCTCCTCTTCAGAGGGGAAGCCGCTTTGCAGCATAAAGGGGATTTCGGTACGGTAAAGTCCAATCCCGTCGACGAAGTTGCCGAGCTTTTCTTCATGCTCGGGGCTCAGGCCCGCGTTGAGCATCACTTTTACCCGCTCGCCGCTTTTCAGTTCCGAAGCGCGTTCAAGATCGTCCTCAGCCAGGCGGCTAAGCTCGTTTTCTTCGCTGATCAGGCGCTGATACTCTTGCAGCAGCACCGGCTCCGGGTCGACCAGCAGCTCGCCGCGATAGCCATCGACAATCAGCGTATGGCCGTGCAGCAACGAAGGCTGGATATCCGCCCCCATCACCGTCGGAATGCCCAACGCGCGGACCATAATCGCGGCATGGGAGTTCGCCGCGCCATCGCGCACCACCACGCCGGCTAAACGATCCTGAGGAACCTCCGCTAAGGTGGTGGCCGACAGTTCATCCGCCACCAGCACGATGCGCTCCGGCCAGGTATTTGGCCCCTGAATACTGTCGTCGAGATGGAAAAGCAGCCGCTGGCCCAGCGTGCGCAGATCGCCCGCGCGCTCTTTCAGATAGCCATCGCTGAGCGCGGCAAACTGTTCGGCGAATTTCTCGATGATCTTTTTCACCGCCCATTCGGCCACCGCGCCTTTATCCACTTCGGCAAACAGCTCGCGGCGCAGGCGCGCGTCAGAAAGCAGGTGCGAATAGAGGTCAAAAATGGCCGCCGTCTCTTTCTGCGCGCCAGCAGAGTAGCGTTTGCTGTAGCGGCGAAACTCATTCGCCGCCTCTTCCAGCGCGCCGGTCAGCCGCTCGCGCTCGGAAGCGGTATCGAGGGTTGAGGCTTCATAAACCTGCTCCATCAGCGGCAGGCTGACGTCCATCCAGCCTTCGGCAATTGCTACGCCGGACGATGCGGGCAGCGCGCGGATGCGGGTCTGACGATACTGACCAAATAGCGCGTTTAGCTGGGACTGGGAGAGAATGCCGGCGATTTGCGTGGCCAGCGTGACAAGAAAAGACTCTTCGCTTTCGTCAAACTGGCGCAGCTCGCGCTGCTGTACCACCAGCACGCCGAGCAGCTGACGCCGCTGGATAATCGGCACCCCGAGGAAAGCGCGAAAGCGGCCCTCTTTTACGGCAGGAATATATTTAAAGCTGGGGTGCTTTTGCGCGTCGGCGAGGTTGATGGGTTCCGCCAGGCGGCCGACCAGGCCGACCAGGCCTTCATCAAAAGCAAGCGCAACGATGCGCCCGCGGGGCTTTTTCAACCCGCGCGTCGCCATCAGGTAATAACAGCGTCGGTCATGATCAGCCAGATAAACCGAACAAACTTCCGTCTCCATCGCAGCGCAGATATCGGTTACCAGGATATCCAGCGCCTCGTTTAAACGTGGCGCACTCGCGACCTTCTCGACTATTTCTCGCAACCGAGTGAGCATAATGTGCGTGGCTTAACCTCTTTTACGTCGATATGCAGGCGCGCTTTGCGGCTTAGGCGTGTTTTCCGCCAGCGCCATTGTGACGCTGGCAAACTCTTTCATCACCCTGCGGTATACGTCGCGCTTAAACGACACCACCTGACGCACCGGGTACCAGTAGCTTACCCATCGCCAGCCATCAAACTCAGGTGTACTGCTGGTTTGCATATTGACATCTGCATCACTGCCTATCAATTGCAGGAGAAACCACTTCTGTTTCTGGCCGATACATACCGGCTTTGTGTCCCAACGCACCAAACGTTTAGGCAATTTGTAACGCAACCAGTTACGGGTTGAAGCGAGGATCCGCACATCTTTGCGGCTAAGCCCGACTTCTTCGAACAATTCCCGATACATCGCCTGCTCTGCTGATTCTCCTGGATTTATGCCCCCTTGCGGGAACTGCCACGAGTGCTGACCATAGCGCCTGGCCCACATAACCTGGCCCTGGCGATTACAGATTACAATACCGACATTTGGGCGGTAGCCATCGTCATCAATCACCGGACTACCTCAAAATAAGCTTCAATGTGAATGATTGTTTCACACTCGCTGGAAACGGTAAACCACTCTGTGAGGGCGATGAGATCGAATAACATTTGAATAACTCACAGTAATACCCGGAGTTATAAACAGCGAAAGCCGTACCCGGACGATTTTATTCACTTTTTCTGTGGATAGAGTTGTGAAGAAGTACGGAATTAACCAGGGAAAACCCGGAATCATCCGAACGGCGTAGTCATAACCCTCGATAATAATGACCTAATTTTCATTAAGTTAGCATGGTGAAATTTCATAATCCACTGCATAACGTGACGATCATCACATAAGCGATCCTGGAACTGATGAAAGATCGAGCAATGTTGGTTTTATCCACAGATTACGCAAGCGCTCTGGGCATATTTTGTCTAAAAACTCGATTTTCCTCTCACGTCAAGGCTGTAAATGGAAACAGTAGTGGGGCTTTTCCCCAGTTATCCCATTTTTCTGTGGATAACATGGTGTAAGATCCTGTTCATTGTCGGTGACCAGTTCTGGAAAACCCGGTTTTACAAATTTCATCGCGGCAAAAAATCGCAAAAAAAGCTATATGAATCATCAAATTGTCATACTTACCCAAGAAAAGGTAAACTCTATCCACAACGGATGAAATTACCGCTCATTTTTTAGTCAGAGGTTTTACGTTATGTCGACCATCGCGCCGCTGTTATCCCCCCCGCAAAGCCAGGCGCAGCTGCTGGCCCAGGCGCAGCAGCTGGCAGGCTATTCGCTGGGAGAGCTGGCGATGCTTGCCGGAATTCCCATTCCGCGCGATTTAAAACGTGATAAAGGCTGGATCGGTATTCTGCTGGAAATATGGCTGGGGGCGAGCGCAGGCAGCAAGCCGGAGCAGGATTTCGCCACCCTCGGCGTTGAGCTGAAAACGATTCCCATCGATGCTTTTGGCCGGCCGCTGGAAACTACCTTCGTCTGCGTCGCGCCGCTAACCGGCAACAGCGGCGTTACCTGGGAGAGCAGCCACGTTCGTCACAAGCTTAAGCGCGTGCTGTGGGTACCGGTAGAGGGCGATCGCGCGATCCCTTTAGCCGACCGCCGCGTTGGGGCTCCGCTGCTGTGGAGCCCCAGCGAAGAAGAAGAGCGACAGCTACGTATGGATTGGGAAGAGCTGATGGACCTGATCGTCCTTGGCCAGGTCGAACGTATCACCGCTCGCCACGGCGAAGTTCTGCAGCTGCGCCCGAAAGCGGCCAACAGCAAAGCGCTGACCGAGGCCGTAGGCGCCCGCGGCGAACCGATCCTCACCTTACCGCGCGGTTTCTATCTGAAGAAAAATTTTACCGCCGCCCTGCTCGCCCGCCATTTTCTTCTTTACCCTAAATAAATCGGCTTGCTTCACGGCGGTCATTAAACGCCTGCCGAAGCGTAGAAACCTTACGCGACCTGGGTCAGCGCAATCGGCTAACAATAAGGTAAACCAAAGCTGAACGGCCTGGATGATGATTAATTTTTTGTTCTGCCATGACGGTTGCATATAATTGCTTCTTTCTATTTTGCAGGACTTTGAATGATGTTATTTGCATGGGTAACCGATCCTAACGCCTGGCTGGCGCTTGGTACGCTGACGCTGCTGGAGATAGTGCTCGGGATCGATAATATTATTTTCCTCTCTCTGGTGGTCGCTAAGCTGCCCACGGCACAACGGGCACATGCCCGCCGCATTGGGCTGATGGGCGCGATGATCATGCGTCTGGCGCTGCTGGCGTCAATCGCATGGGTCGTCAAGCTCACTCACCCTCTCTTTACCGTATTAGGTCAGGAGATCTCTTTTCGCGATCTGATCCTGCTGCTCGGCGGGCTGTTTCTGATCTGGAAAGCGAGTAAAGAGATCCACGAATCCATCGAAGGCGAAGAAGAAGGGCTGAAAACCAACGTTCATTCATTTATGGGCGCTATCGTGCAGATTATGCTGCTGGATATTATTTTCAGCCTCGATTCGGTCATTACCGCCGTTGGGCTGTCGGATCATCTGTTTATAATGATGGCGGCAGTAGTTATCGCGGTGCTGGTGATGATGGTTGCCGCCCGCTCGATAGGCGATTTTGTCGATCGCCACCCTTCGGTAAAAATGCTCGCGCTGTCGTTTTTGATCCTTGTCGGCTTTACGCTGATGCTCGAAAGTTTCGACGTGCACGTGCCGAAAGGTTACATCTATTTCGCCATGTTCTTCTCGATTGCGGTTGAGAGCCTCAACCTGCTGCGAAATAAAAAAAATCCGCTGTAGAGCGCTAAAATGCAGCCCTGAAACGGGCTGCAATCTTTTTTTAAGACTTAACTGCTTTTTATGTCTCACAAATCAGGCTATTAATATACTGGTACGAGGTGCGGCTATAATAGGGGTGATAACGATGAAAAAATGGGCAGTATTGATTTCCGCCGTAGGACTGGCGTTCTCGGTTTCAGGTTGCAGCAGCGATTACGTCATGGCAACCAAAGATGGTCGCATGATTCTGACTGACGGCAAACCCGCTATAGACGACGATACTGGCCTTATCAGCTACGAAGATCAGCAGGGTAATAAAATGCAGATCAATCGTGATGACGTTTCGCAGATTATTAAACGTTAAGACTCGCCGCTACGCAGCGATGGCTCCTTTATCGCTCGCCTAAGCAGGTTTCAATATTCTTCAGCATTAAAATAAAAGTCGGGATACACCTGATCTGTCCGCGAGGATTCGTCAGGCCTGATTCCGCCAGCCCGGCTTTTTTGATTTTTTTACTTCCCCTTTTTCTTCCCCTCTGCCATTTTTATATTCCTTTGTCGGGGAACGCCTGACCTTGTTGATAAAAAAAGGAAGCCGGCTATGCAGTATCACCGTATCCCACACAGTTCTCTTGAAATCAGCACGCTGGGGCTGGGCACAATGACGTTTGGTGAGCAGAATAGCGAGGCAGACGCCCATGAGCAGCTCGATTACGCCGTGAGCCAGGGCATAAACCTGATCGATGTCGCTGAAATGTATCCCGTCCCGCCGCGCCCGGAAACCCAGGGTCTGACGTAAACCTACGTCGGCAACTGGCTGGCGAAGCGCGGTAACCGCGAGAAGCTGGTTATCGCCTCTAAAGTCAGCGGCCCTGCCCGCAATAACGACAGCAGCATCCGTCCTGACCACAAACTGGATCGTAAAAATATCCGCGAGGCGCTTCACGACAGCCTGAAGCGCCTGCAGACCGATTATCTCGATCTCTATCAGGTACACTGGCCGCAGCGCCCAACCAACTGTTTCGGCAAACTGGGCTACACCTGGGCCGATTCCGCGCCGGTCGTCACTCTCCTGGATACGCTGGATGCTCTGGCTGAATTCCAGCGTGCCGGCAAAATTCGCTATATCGGCGTTTCCAACGAAACAGCATTTGGCGTCATGCGTTACCTTCATCTTGCGGATAAACACGACCTGCCGCGCATTGTGACGATCCAGAACCCGTACAGCCTGGTGAACCGCAGCTATGAAGTGGGCCTGGCGGAAGTTAGCCAGTATGAAGGCGTTGAACTGCTGGCCTATTCCTGCCTCGCGTTCGGTACGCTGACCGGGAAGTACCTCAATGGCGCAAAACCGGTCGGCGCGCGCAATACGCTGTTCAGCCGTTTTACGCGCTATAGCGGCGAGCAAACGCAAAAAGCGGTGGCGGCCTATGTCGATATCGCGAAGCGGCATAACCTTGACCCGGCACAAATGGCGCTGGCCTTCGTGCGTCGTCAGCCGTTTGTCGCCAGTACCCTGCTGGGCGCGACGACCATGGAACAGCTGAAAACCAACGTCGAAAGCCTCCATCTGGAGCTGAGCGCAGAGGTGTTAGCGGAGATTGAAGCGGTGCATCAGGTCTATACCTACCCGGCGCCGTAAGAGCGTAAAGTCCCGGTCGCGGCGTGAACGCCTTGTCCGGGCGACAAAATGGCGCAACCATACAGGCCTCTTTCCCGGAGGCGATGCTAAGCATCTTTTCGGGCTACAAGTTCTAAAAGCTCCCGGATTGCGGCTGACGCCTTATCCGGGCTACAGCGTCACCGCATAGGCGGAACGGTAGCCTGGCTAAGCGCAGCGCGAGCCGGGGATGTTATTTGCGCCGTCCCCAGATCCACAGGGCGGTAATTGCCAGCGCGAACACTACGCCAAAACCCATCCCCACGCCGACCACCGGAATGCCGATGCTCACCGCCAGCGAATAGAGCCCCAGCATCAGCAGCATCGCCACGTTTTCGCCCAGGTTCTGCACCGCGATAGCGTTGCCCGCGCCGACCGTATGCTTGCCGCGCTCCTGGAGCAGCGCATTGAGCGGCACGATAAAGAAGCCGCCAAACGCGCCGAGCAGCAGCAGCAGAGCAAACGCCGGCAGCAGCGCCTGCTGAATGGCGAAAAAGATGACCGCCACGCCAATTAATATCCCGGCAGGCATACAGCGCGACACCGTTTCCAACGTCACCAGCTTCGCCGCCGCGCCAGCTCCCAGCACGATCCCCACCGCCACCATCGCGTTAAGGTAGGTCGGCATCGCGTTGCTGGTAATGCCCAGCGCTACCGGGACCCACAGCACCAGCAGAAAGCGCAGCGTCACGCCCGCTCCCCAGAACAAGCTGGTGCCGACTAATGAAAAGCGGGTTTCGCCGTTGCGCCATAGGGTCGTACAGGCGCTGAAAAAGCTGTGGGTCATCGGCCTGAAGCGCCAGGATTGCCCCGGACGCGCCGCGGGCAACTTCGGGATCCACAGGTTGGCAACGACCGCCCCGGCGTACACCACCGCGCAGACGCTGAGCGCCGCCACAACGTGCCAGTCGGCGAGAATACCGCCCGCCATCGAGCCGAGCAGGATCGCCGCAATGGTGGATGACTCCATCAGGCCATTCGCTTTCACTAACTTATCGCCGGTAGTCAGCTCGCCAAGGATGCCGTATTTAGCCGGAGAATAAGCGGCGGCGCCGATACCGACCAGGGTATAGCCGAGAAACGGATTCACGCCGAAGCAGATGCAGCCCGCGCCGATAAGCTTCAGGCCGTTGGCTACCATCATCACTCGTCCCTTAGCGAAGCTATCGGCAAATTGCCCGACAAACGGCGCAAAAAGAATGTAAGCGCCCACAAACAACATCTGTAATACCGGCTGGCTCCACTCCGGGTAGGACAGCTGCTTCATCAGCGCCAGGGTAGCGAACAGCAGCGCGTTGTCGCCGAATGCTGAGAGAAACTGGGCGCAGATAACCGCTATCATCCCTTTCGAGTACAGCGAATTGTTAGTGTGTACTGACTCACTCATCCGAATCTTCCGTCCGATCAACCATACTTTTAAGAGTGACAAAGTCCGGCTTGCCGCTGCCCAATACCGGGAGCTGTTTCAGCCAGCGAATGTCGCGCGGTACCGCCAGCTCCGGTACGCCGTGTTCGCGGGCATAGCGCAGCAGTTTTTCACGATTCAGTTCATTATCGGTGGTAAACAGCACCAGCGCCTCGCCTTTGCTGGCGTCCTGTTTAATCGCCGTGGCGTGCATTTTGTCCGGCGAAACCGCCAGCGCCACCTGCTCGACCATCTCCAGCGACACCATCTCGCCGGCGATTTTGGCAAAGCGCTTCGCGCGGCCCTGTATCCGCACGTAGCCCTGCTCGTCAAAGCTGACGATATCTCCGGTGTCGTACCAGCCGTTTTCCACTTCTCCGTGCTGATTCTCCGCCGCGGGCGCTTCCAGTACGCCCGGATTTTCCACCCGCAGATAGCCGTTCATGATGTTCGGCCCTTTAAGCTGCAGCCGGCCTCCCTCTTCAATTCCGGGCATCGCCAACAAACGCGCATCCATTCCAGGCAGAATTCGGCCAACGGTGCCCACTTTTGTCGCCATCGGCACGTTAATCGACACCACCGGCGCGCATTCGGTGACGCCGTAGCCTTCAAGAATGCGCAGACCAAACTTGTCCTGCCAGATCTGCTTCGTGATCTCCTGCAGCTTCTCTGCGCCGGCGACAACGTAACGCAGGCGATAGAAATCATAGGGATTCGCAAAGCGGGCGTAGTTGCCGAGGAAGGTGGAGGTGCCGAACAGCACGGTACAGTTACGGTCATATACCAGTTCCGGCACCACGCGGTAGTGTAACGGGCTGGGATAGAGGAAGACTTCCGCGCCGGTAAACAGCGGGGTCAGCAGGCCGACCGTCAGGCCAAAGGAGTGGAACAGCGGCAGCGCCGACATAAAGCGGTCGTTAGCGGTAAAGTCGGCAATTGTTTTAATCTGTTCGACGTTGGCCAGCAGGCTCTTGTGGCTATGTACCACTCCTTTCGGATTGCCTTCCGAGCCGGAGGTAAACAGGATCATCGCCGCATCTTCCGGCTCCTGCTTCACCTGCGCCAGCTTCGGCATCAGCAGATGGCCAAAAATCCACAGCTTATCGGCGGCGGTAACGTCGCCTTTTAAATCTTCGAGAAACACCCAGCGTACCTGAGTCAACTGCTCCGGCAGGTGCCAGAGCTTGCCTTTATCGAGAAAGGTGCGTGAGGTAAAGATGGTTTTGATTTCCGCCGCGGTAATGGCGCTGCTCAGGCCTTTCACTCCGGCGGTATAGTTCATCATCGCCGGGATGCGTCCACGGGCGATCGCGCCGAAAATCACCGCCGCGCTAATTCCTGCATTCGGCAGCATCAGGCCGATTTTTTCCCCCTGAGCGCTGTATTTTTCCAGAATACGCGCCACGAACAGGGTTTTGGTCAGCAGCTTGCGGTAGGTGTCCGGCTGAAAGTTGATATCTTCCACGCAGTTTTTACGCGCGCCGAAGCGGTCCTGGGCCGCCAGCAGCGACTCGTACAGCGTTTCGCGCGGGCGCACCGCCATCCGCGCCTCCATCATGATCTGATGCAGCATCTCACCGGCAATTTTTCGCCGGTCGCGGGCGCGCGGCGCCTCGGGCATCGGCAAATGAGTCGGCGGCAGCAGGTGCAGCTGAATGCGCGGGAACAGGCGGCGTCTGACCAGCCCCTTCAGACGGCTAAAATGGGTTAATTCGGCGCCTTCGATTCTCAACGGCACTATGGTTGCCTGCGACTTCGCCGCCACAAAGGCCGCGCCGTCGTAAATCTTCATCAGCGAACCGCTCACCGAAATGCGCCCTTCCGGAAAAATCACCACCGGGCGCCCCTGCTCAATGAGGCGTACCAGATGCTTTATCGACATCGGTTTGGTGGGATCCAGCGGGACAAAATCAATCAGCGGCTTTAGCGCGCGCATAAACCAGCGCTCGCTAATCGAGGAATAGACCGCAAAGACCGGGCGCACCGGCAGGAAAAGCGCCAGCAGAACGCCGTCAATAAAAGAGACATGGTTTGGGGTGATCAGTACCTTTTGCTGGTACAGCGCCTGCGTGTCACCGGTAAGCCTTACCCGATACAATCCTTTGAATAGCAGTCTAAAAAATCCCAAAAGCATAACAACTCCGTTTGACCGGTTAATCAGTCAAAGCAGGTTACACGAGAAGCGGCGGGAAATGCAGTGTGGGGAGCGGAATTCAGGACAAAAAAAACCTGCGCATCCGCGCAGGTCGGTGCAAGATAATCAGTACGAAGAGCGTACGTAAAAAACTCACCAATCAATACCTCTGGGATCCTGATTGTCTCGTTTTTTCCTCCGCCGGTGCCAGCCATAAAACGCAAGGGAATAAGCCTAAGTGCAACCAGTTATTGCTATTTTCGCTAACTGTAACAACGGCAGCGGCAGGCAAAAAAAAACCTGCGCATCTGCGCAGGCTGGTGTAATTAGAGTGGTCAACCTGAAGTCGACTCCACCTATCAATACCTCTGGGATAGCCAGAGTATCAATGCACTGAATGGGTTAACCAGCGAACATTCGCAACAGCTAATCGCAAAGTGTAAGCAAAGGTGTGAATTATCGTTTCCCGGTATCATTCTCCGTTCCCCTGTGGGTAACTATTTCACCGGCAACGCTACTCTGCGTCACAATTGCATTAACCTGAAACGACCAGACCTTGAATCTGCCGCGCTTTCCCGTACCATAACCGGTATGTAAACGCTTACCCTAAAAAAGGTCTGGTATGGCGACCATTAAGGATGTAGCCCGACTCGCAGGCGTTTCTGTCGCTACCGTCTCCCGCGTGATTAACAATTCACCGAAAGCCAGTGAAGCCTCGCGCCAGTCAGTAGGCGCGGCGATGGAAACGCTAAATTATCACCCCAACGCTAACGCCCGCGCGCTGGCGCAGCAGTCAACGGAAACCGTCGGCCTGGTGGTGGGTGATGTCTCCGACCCCTTCTTCGGCGCGATGGTCAAAGCCGTCGAGCAGGTTGCCTACAATACCGGCAATTTTTTGCTGATCGGCAACGGCTATCACAGCCTTCATAAAGAGCGTCAGGCGATTGAACAGCTGATCCGCCACCGCTGCGCTGCGCTGGTGGTTCATGCCAAAATTATCCCCGACGACGAGCTGGCCTCGCTGATGAAGCAAATCCCCGGCATGGTGCTGATTAACCGCATTCTGCCCGGCTTCGAGCAGCGCTGCGTGGCGCTGGATGACCGCTACGGCGCGTGGCTCGCTACCCGCCACCTGATTCAGCAGGGGCACACCCGTATCGGCTATCTCTGCTCAAACCACGCCATTTCCGATGCCGAAGATCGGCTGCAGGGCTACTATTCGGCGTTAAAAGAGAGCAACCTGCCGTGCAACGATCGGCTGGTGACCTTTGCCGAACCCGATGAGAGCGGCGGCGAACTGGCTATGACCGAGCTGCTGGGCCGCGGCAGAAATTTTACCGCCGTCGCCTGCTATAACGACTCAATGGCCGCCGGCGCGATGGGCGTCCTGAACGATAACGGGATTGATGTGCCGCGCGAGATTTCGCTGATTGGTTTTGATGACGTGCTGATTTCACGCTACGTGCGGCCGCGGCTGACTACCGTGCGCTATCCGATTATCACCATGGCGACTCAGGCCGCTGAGCTGGCATTAGCGCTGGCGGAACATCGGCCTCCGCCGGAGATAACGCATCTTTTCAGCCCTACGCTGGTCCGCCGTCACTCGGTGATTGCGCCTCTCGATAGCGACAAATCGTAGCGGTATAAACTGACGGCGGCGGCCGGATAATCCAGGCCTTCGCCGATGTACTGCCAGCCGAAACGTTCATAAAAATCGCGGCAGGCGGAGTAGAGAAACAGCTCGCCATAGCCCTGCTTTCGGGCATAGTCGATAACGTGCTGCTGTAGTTTCCCGGCCAGCCCCTGCCCGCGCGCTTCAGGAGCCACGTAGAGCGCCGCCATCCATGGATAAAGGTCCTGACGGCTGATTAAATCGCAGCGCCACAGGCCGACGGTGCCTAACAGCGTCTCCCCCTCAGCGGCAATAAAGGTCATAGGCAGCGCCCCTGGCGTCTGGCTATGCCCGACAATACTGGCGAAGAACGCCTGCGGCAGCGTTTCACCGCCAAAAGCCCGCCATAGCCATTCCGTCACGCGTGAAGCGTGCTGCGGCGCGGCGTAGAGGGGTTGGATAATCACACCAGCTTCCCCTGAAAAATAGGCACCGATTCAAAGAGGTAGCCATCAAAGTCCGGCGCGTCTTCATCGGACAGCTCCAGCAGACTGTTTTTAACGTTTTCGAGATGCTGCCACATAGCCTGCCAGGCCCCCATCACATCGCGACGACGCAGGGCGGCGAGAAGCGTTTGCCGATCGCCGAGCCACTTCAGGCGATACGCCCGGCTGGCAATATGCACGTTGAACTGCTGCCACAGCGGGCTGCTGTCCATCTGCAGCCAGATGCGCTCGACCGTCGCCAGCAGCATCTGATTTTGCGTCGCGCCGGCCAGCACCAGGTGAAACAGCCGGGCGTTGTCCTGGCTGGTATCGTTAGCGGCAATGGCCCGCTGCTCCTGCTCGATAATGCGCTTCAGGTTATCGATATCGGCGCGGGTGGCCATTTTGGCGGCAAAGGCGGCGATGTTGCTCTCCAGCAGCTGGCGGGCCTGCAGGATTTCGAAGGGCCCGACGTCGCTGCTCAGCATCTGTTCTTCCTCACTATCGTCCTCGTGCGGGATGCGCATCACATACACCCCTGAGCCCTGGCGGATATCAACCGTCCCCTGCAGCTCCAGCATCAACAGCGCTTCACGGACGATGGTACGGCTCACGCCGTAGGTCTCGGCGATATTGCGTTCCGGCGGCAGGCGCGACCCGATAGGATAGCGCCCCTGCGCAATCTGTGCGCGTAAATCATCACCTATTTCCTGGTAGGGTTTCTTTTCCGGCGGAATGATAGCCTTCTCCACAATATCACCTGTGCGTTATGAGCCTGCGAGTCAATATCGGCCGCTATCTTAGCAAAATTTCAGCCCGGCTAGCGCCACTCATCATCAATATCCAGCGTCAATTCGCGACTCTCGCCAAGCTTACGGAACCAGTTGGCGGAAGCCTTGGGCCGCCGGGCACGATTATTTTGCAGATCGATTTCAATCAGCCCGTAGCGGTTTTTAAAGGCGTTCATTGGCGAAACGTTATCGGTAAATGCCCATAGCATGTAACCCTGGCAGTTGGCTCCCGCTTCCCACGCGCGCAGCGTCTGCCAAAGATGCTCGCTGATAAAACGGATCCGGTAGTCGTCGGCGATAGTGCCTTCGCTATTGCGAAACTGCCCTTCGTTTTCCACACCCATGCCGCTTTCCGCCACGAACCACGAAATATTGCGATAGTCCCGTTTGATCCGCATCGCCATATCAAAAATGATTTGCGGATAAATTTCCCAGCCGCGGGAGTGATTCATCCGCCGTCCCGGTAGTTCAAAGGGCTCATAGTAGTAAGCCGGATGGAACGGCGTCTGCGGGTGCCAGGCGCGCGATGGCGCTTTAACGCGATGCGGATAGTAAAGGTTAATCCCCAGCTCATCGACGGTGTTTTCGCGGATAATCGCCAGCTCTTCCGCTCGATAATCCCATGCAACCTCGTGCTGTTCGAGCAGGGCCAGCAGCTCGGGCGGGTATTCGCCGTGGACCAGCGGGTCGAGAAAAATCCGGTTATAGAACAGATCGTAGCGCTCGGCGGCACGCACGTCATGCGGCGCTGTTGAGCGCGGGTACGTTACCTCCGGGTTAAGAATGCAGCCTACCGTGCCGCGATAGCCTTTCTCGCGGAACAGCTGGACCACTTTTGCCGTCGCCAGCACCTTGTGGTGGTTCCACTGCATCCAGATGCCGGTATTCTGCTCGTAGGGCCAGCGCAGCGCGTCCAGGTAAACGCGGGTCTGCACGACGATCGGCTCATTGAAAGTAAACCAGCGCGTAACCTTGCGGTGATAGCGGGCGAAAACTTTCTCTGCATACTGCACAAACAGCGCAACCACCTTTTTTGACGCCCAACCGCCGTACTGCTCCAGCAGATAGCCGGGGAGTTCATAGTGCTCAAGGCAGATCATCGGCTCGATGCCGTTGGCCAGCAGTTCATCGAACAACTGGTCGTAGTACGTCGCATAGGCTTCATCGACCGTGACGTTTTCATAATCGGTGAGAAAGCGCGACCAGTTTATCGACGTACGGTAGTGGGTGAGCCCGGCCAGCTTCATCAACTGCACATCTTCGCGGAAGCGGTTGATAAAATCCGTCGCCACAGCCGGACCGTAGCCGTTATGCCAGACGTGACGGTCGTTCTTGTACCAGAGATCGGGCCAGGAATCCTGACCCTCTTGCTTGCCGCTCCAGCCCTCGGTTTGCCACGCCGAAGCGGCGGCGCCGAGGATAAAGTCGCGGGGAATGGCCATCTTTACTGTCGTCATGGTGTCCTCATGCATTTTCGCTGGCTTGCGCGTTGTCCGCCTGACGCTGGGCGTTTTCCGCGCGACGGGAAGCAATTTTGACAAACGGCAGGTAGATAAGCACCGCGGTCAGGATGCAGATAAGCTGCGTCACCACCGCGCCCATCGAGCCCGCCGTTGACAGCCAGGCGTTGATCAGCGGCGGCGTGGTCCAGGGCACCATCACCACCGCTTTACCGGCAAAACCGGCGGCAGTCGCGAAGTAGCCGATGCTGCCGGTCACCAGCGGCGTAATAATAAAGGGGATCGCGAGGATCGGATTGAGCATGATCGGCATCCCGAAAATGACCGGTTCGTTGATATTGAACAGGCCCGGTCCAATCGATAGCTTGGCGATCTCTTTCATCTCTTTGCGTTTAGTGGCGATCATCACCGCAATCAGCAGACCAATCGTCAGTCCCGATCCGCCAATGCTCATATAGACATTCCAGAACGGCATGGTGATGATATTCGGCACTTCTTTGCCCTGCTCAAAGGCGCTCATATTGACGGTAATGGCTCCCAGCAGCAGCGGTTCGCGGATCGGTTTGATCATCTGATTACCGTGAATGCCGATAACCCAGAACAGCTGCGCGACAAACATCAGCAGCAGGATCCCCGGCAGGCTTTGCACCACCCGCTCCAGCGGCTGCTGCACCACCTGATAGACCGCGTCATACAGATACATGCCGGTCGCCTGATGAAAAATAAAGCCAAAGGTGGCAATCACCGTGGTGGTGATAATGGCCGGGATCAGCGCGGAAAATGATGCCGATACGTTGGGCGGCACGGTATCCGGCATCTTAATCTTCAGCCCCTTACGGCCCTCCAGCCAGTAGTAGATCTCCACCGACAGAATAGCGATAAACATGCCAAGGAACAGGCTGCGGGTATCGGAGAACTGGCGCAGCAGGACATCCTTCACTTCATGCATTTGCCCGTCGACCATCATCTCGACGGTGGTCGGCGTGACGCAGATAAAGCAGATCACCGCCAGCAGTCCGGGGAACAGGCTCTTAATGCCGTTAATCCGCCCCAGCTCAATGCCAATAAGGAACACCGCGCCAATATTGAGAAAGTTAAGGGTGGCGTAGTTGATCGCGCTGGTAATAGGTTTGAGCGCCGCCAGAAACGAGAGCGCCTGAAAGCTGGCGAGGCCGTTTTTTGGATCCAGCACCATATTGGAGATCAGCACCGAAAAGGCGCCAACGATGATCACCGGCATCAGGGTAATAAAGGCGGATTTTATCGCCATGATGTAGCGGTAGCTGTTGAATTTCGTGGCGAAACTCCCCAGTGAGTCGATCAGTTTGTCCTGCAATGCCATAGAGGATACCTCAGTTTTAAGGGCTTTTAGCGCACCAGGTGTACAGCCAAACACCTATTGGCATACCAAAAAATAGCCACTGGTGAGAATAAGTTCTGTGATTAAGCTCGCAACTCGTTTATTGGTATTCCAGAAAGGCGGAAATTGGCATACCGCATTTACAGTTTTATTTTCCGCGCGATCAATTCCTGTAAAAGCGTGATCGCGATAGTTTTTTGCGCCGCCATCAAGCCATATCCCCCTGAATGTCTGTGATAAACTGCGGGTTACCACGTGATATCAGGAATCGGATGAATGGCTACAATGCTGGATGTCTCAATTCGCGCAGGCGTCTCTAAAGCGACGGTTTCCCGCGTGTTGAACGGCACGGGTCAGGTGAAAGAGAGCACCCGCCAACAGGTTTTTAAGGCGATGGAAGAGCTGGGCTATCGGCCTAATTTTCTCGCCCGCTCGCTGGCGAACCGCACCAGCAACAGTATCGGACTGGTGGTTTCTACCTTTGACGGCTTCTATTTTGGCCGCCTGCTGCAGCAGGCTTCCCGCCAGACGGAAGCCTGGGGTAAACAGCTGATCGTTACCGACGGCCACGATGCGCCGGAACGTGAAGAAGAGGCGGTGCAGATGCTGGCCGACCGCCAGTGCGATGCTATCGTGCTTTACACCCGCCATATGAGCGAAAAGAAAATCATGTCGCTGATTGAATCCATCGACATGCCGCTGGTGGTGATTAACCGTGATGTAAGCCAGGCGAGAGAGCGCTGCGTGTTTTTCGAACAGCAGGATGCAGTGTTTCAGGCGGTGGAATATCTGATAACCCAGGGCCATCGCGATATCGCCTGTATTACCGTGCCGATGCACACGCCGACGGGTAAAGCTCGCCTGGAAGGCTATCGTAACGCGCTGAAAAAGCACGGCATTAAGTGGGATCCGGCGAAAGTGAAATACGGCGACTCCACCATGAGCCGCGGCTATGAACTCTGCTGCGAGCTGCTGGAAGAGAAAACGCCGTTTAGCGCGCTGTTTTCCTGTAACGATGATATGGCGCTGGGCGCTTCGAAGGCGCTGCACCAGGCAGGGCTGCGGATCCCGCAGGATATTTCGCTGTTTGGCTTTGATGACGCGCCGAGCGCTAAATGGCTGGAACCGGGGCTATCGACGGTCTATCTGCCGATCGATAACATGATCACTACCGCTATCGATCAGGCGATCAAGCTGGCTAACGGTCAGCCGATCGAAACCATACCGCCGTTTACCGGCAAACTGGTGCTGCGCGAGTCGGTCACCACCGGGCCGTATTACGCATAATTAGCGGGCCCGATAAGCAAAGCGCCATCGGGCAGCGCCTTAAAGCTGCTCGAGCGCCAGCAGCTCTTCGATAGTCTGACGGCGGCGGATCAACCGCGCTTTACCGTTGTCGAACAGCACTTCCGGCAGTAGCGGACGACTATTGTAGTTTGAGGACATCGACGCGCCGTAAGCGCCGGTATCGTGCAGCACCAGATAATCGCCCGGCACTACCGCAGGCAGCAGGCGGGTTTCCACTTTCCCTCCTTCCTGCTGGGTAAAGACATCGCCCGATTCGCACAGCGGCCCGGCCACCACGGTTTCAATCTCCGCCGCGGCGCTCAGATCGCGGCCGTCCGCGGCCAGAGCGGTAATATGGTGATAGCTGCCGTACATCGCCGGACGCATCAAATCATTAAAACCGGCGTCAATCAGCACGAAGTGGCGGCTGCCCATCTCTTTTACGCTGCGAACCTGAGAAACCAGCACGCCGGATTCCGCCACCAGGAAGCGACCCGGTTCGATCTCAAGCGCGACCGGATGGCCCAGGTGTTTAGCGACCTGTTCACGCGCCGCGTTCCACAGGCCGAAATAGTGATCGGTATCGATCGCCTCTTCGCCTTCGCGGTAAGGGATCGACAGCCCGCCGCCGGCGGAGATCGCCTGCAGATCCTGACCGAATTCGACAACCTGACGCACCATCGCGCCGCAGACCTGCTCCAGGTGGCCGTAGTCTACGCCGGAGCCGATATGCATATGAATTCCCACCAGCTGTAGCTGATAACGACGCATCACTTCCAGCGCCGCCGTTAAATGACTGTGCCAGATGCCGTGCTTGCTGTTTTCGCCGCCGGTATTGGTTTTTTGGCTATGACCGTGACCGAACCCCGGGTTAACCCGCAACCAGACGCGATGGCCCGGTGAAACTTCGCCCAGCTGGCTCAGCATATCAATTGAGCCGGCGTTGACCGGGATCTGTAGTTCTTTCACCCGCGCCAGGGTTGCATCGTCGATCAGATCAGCGGTAAAGACGATATCTTCCGGATGCTGATGCGGATCGTATCCGGCAGCCAGCGCGCGCTCGATCTCGCCCAACGACACCGAATCCACCTTCACGCCCTGCTCGCGCATCAGGCGAAGGATGTGGATATTCGAGCAGGCCTTCTGCGCAAAACGCACTACGTCGAACTTGCTCAACTGAGCAATCTGGCGGCGGATAATTTGCGCGTCGTAGACCCAAACCGGGCAGCCGAACTCGGCGGGCAAACGCAGCAGATTGTCTGCGTTCAGGTCGGTATCGGTGGCGTAAAGCGAGTGTGGCATAAAGAACTCCGGTGCTGTGTGTGCGTTATCTCTGTTTTTTTACGATTACGCCACAGCGCGTGGGGAATAAAAAATATCGTTTTATTGCCAGTCTATGCAAAAATGATATGGCTTGCGTTACTTAAGGAACACTCATGCCCGCCGTTAATCTGCGTCATATTGAAATCTTCCATGCCGTCATGACCACCGGCAATCTGACCGAGGCCGCAAGAATGCTGCATACCTCGCAGCCGACCGTCAGCCGCGAGCTGGCGCGTTTTGAAAAGGTGCTGGGATTAACGCTGTTCGCCCGCGCCCGCGGCCGTCTGCAGCCAACGGTTCAGGGTTTACGCCTGTTTGAAGAGGTGCAGCGCTCCTGGTACGGCCTGGACAGAATCGTCAGCGCTGCGGAAAGCCTGCGCGAGTTCCGCCAGGGCGAACTGTCGGTCGCCTGTCTGCCGGTATTTTCCCAATCATTCCTGCCGCTACTGCTGGGGCCTTTTTTGACGCGCTACCCGGAGGTCAGCCTGCAAATCGTCCCGCAGGAGTCGCCGCTGCTGGAGGAGTGGCTTTCCGCCCAGCGCCACGATCTGGGATTGACGGAGACCCTGCATACTCCCGCCGGAACCGAGCGTACGCCCCTGTTGACCCTGAATGAAGTGTGCGTATTGCCGCAGGGCCATCCGCTTGCCGCTAAGCAAGTTTTAACGCCTGCAGACTTTAATGGTGAAAACTATATTAGCCTGTCGCGCACCGACAGCTACCGTCAGCTGCTCGATGCGCGGTTTCATGAACATCAGGTGAAACGGCGGATGGTGGTAGAAACGCACAGCGCCGCCTCCATTTGCGCTATGGTGCGCGCCGGAGTCGGCATTTCAGTGGTTAACCCGCTCACCGCGCTCGATTATGCCGGGAACGGCGTGGTGGTCCGACGCTTTAGCATTGAAGTGCCTTTTACCGTAAGCCTGGTTCGCCCGCTCCACCGCCCGGGATCCGCGCTGGTCGATGCGTTTGCACTGCATTTGCAAAACAGCATGTCTCGCATCCTGACCCCGCTCGAAGCGGTACTTACGAAAGCATAAACTCAACCGCGTCCGCCGCATGAATCGCTGTGGTATCAAACACCGGCAGCGGACTGCTCTCTTCCGGTACCAGCAGGCCGATTTCGGTGCAGCCAAAAATGACCCCTTCCGCCCCCTGCTCCGCCAGAGCGTCAATGACCTGCAGATAGTAGTCGCGTGAATGCGCGTTAAAGACGCCGAGGCACAGTTCATCAAAAATGATCTGGTTAATCCGCGTGCGATCTTCAGCTTCCGGAATCAGCGTATCAATAGCAAACTGCTGCTGCAGGCGGCCGCGATAAAAATCCTGTTCCATGGTATAGCGCGTGCCTAATAGCGCAACGCGGCGCTGGCCCTTTGCGATAATCGCTCGTCCGGTAGCGTCGGCAATATGCAAAAACGGCACGTCGCAGCGCGTTTCTATCGCCTGCGCGACTTTATGCATGGTGTTGGTACACAGGACGATCCCTTCGGCGCCCGCCTGCTGCAGGCCGAAGGCCGCCTGCGCGAGGATCTCGCCCGCGCGTTCCCAGTCGCCGTTTGACTGACAGGCTTCAATTTCGTGGAAATCGACGCTGTGCAACAGCAGGCTGGCGGAGTGCAGACCGCCGAGGCGTGCTTTAATACCTTCATTTATCAACCGGTAGTAAGGAATCGTTGATTCCCAGCTCATACCGCCTAACAGACCAATCGTTTTCATCATCCCTCCTTGTGTGAGTTTTTCAGTAGAACAAAGTTGTGATCGACTTTCCACTTCTCCCGACGATCGTTTCCTTTTTCAGGATTATGGGATAGATTAAATGAAACATTGTTTCAATTAATCACAGGACCATCGGATGTTTATTTTTCATAAAGAGACCACCCTTGAAGATCTGGGTAATGGCGTCACGCGCCGCATTCTTGCGCACGATGGCAAAATGATGGCGGTTGAAGTGAACTTCGAACAAGGCGCCATTGGGCCGATGCATAACCACCCACATGAACAGCTTACCTACGTGCTCTCAGGCGAGTTCGAGTTCACCATCGGCGATGAAAAGCACGTGGTCAGCGCCGGCGATACGCTCTACAAGAAACCGGAAATTATGCACGGCTGCGTTTGCCTCAGGGCGGGAACGCTGCTGGATACCTTCACCCCTGTGCGTCAGGATTTTCTGCAAAAGTAGCCCTTCATCTCCAGGGCATGCCGCGCATGCCCACCATTTTCTGAACTTTTCCGCTACAAATAATTGTCATAAAGTATGTCGCACCGCAATGATTAGCAGCGCAAGCAATTTCGCCTGACCAGCCTCTCTCCGTCGGACTCTCATCCGTATCTCTGACCTCTCATCTCTGCAAAATGCGCGCTCCAGCACCTTTTTGAAACATCGTTTCGACTTTGATCACATTTCCGCGATCAACCGAATGACTCCGTAATAAATAGCAATAAAATAAAATTAAAACGGCGTTTTACAAAATCAGGACGCCGGGTAAGACAAAATCAAAAAACACATGTTCTTCAGGGATAAGAAGAAAGAAAAGTTTTAACCAATCAACCATCGCCAGGGAAGGATTTACCGCTGACATACCAGGAACGCATTAACTTTCCGGCGGCACGGGCCGCGGGAAAGGCAGTAACCCCGAATCCGTATTACAAACTCGTAAGCCAGGTAGGTATGTATGAATGAAAACAAAATGCTGGGATTGGCATGGATATCGCCCTACATCATAGGGTTGATAGTCTTTACCGCCTTTCCCTTTGTTTCATCTTTCTTCCTCAGTTTCACTGAGTACGATTTGATGAGTCCACCGGTGTTTAACGGCATCGAAAACTATCGCTACATGCTGACCGAAGATGGCCTCTTCTGGAAATCCATGGGCGTGACGTTCGCGTATGTCTTTTTAACCATCCCGTTAAAACTGGCTTTCGCTCTGGGGATCGCGTTTGTCCTCAACTTTAAGCTGCGCGGCATCGGTTTTTTCCGTACCGCCTACTACATCCCGTCGATACTCGGTAGCTCGGTGGCGATTGCCGTATTGTGGCGCGCGCTGTTTGCTATCGACGGCCTGCTGAACAGCTTTATCGGCGTGCTCGGCTTCGACCCGGTCAACTGGCTCGGCGAGCCTTCTCTGGCCCTGATGTCCGTTACCCTGCTGCGCGTCTGGCAGTTTGGCTCAGCGATGGTCATCTTCCTTGCGGCGCTGCAGAACGTTCCACAATCACAATATGAAGCGGCGATGATCGATGGCGCTTCAAAATGGCAGATGTTTATGAAGGTCACGGTGCCGCTAATCACACCTGTGATTTTCTTCAACTTCATCATGCAGACTACCCAGGCGTTCCAGGAGTTTACCGGCCCGTACGTCATCACCGGCGGCGGCCCAACCTACTCAACCTATCTGTTCTCGCTCTATATCTACGACACCGCCTTTAAGTACTTCGATATGGGCTACGGTGCGGCGCTGGCATGGGTGCTGTTCCTGGTGGTCGCGGTGTTTGCCGCCATTGCGTTTAAGTCTTCGAAATATTGGGTGTTCTACT
Organism: Klebsiella sp. CN_Kp100; assembly: GCF_040065315.1. Classification (NCBI taxonomy): domain Bacteria; kingdom Pseudomonadati; phylum Pseudomonadota; class Gammaproteobacteria; order Enterobacterales; family Enterobacteriaceae; genus Klebsiella; species Klebsiella sp. CN_Kp100. The sequence continues at coordinate 172,830 of NZ_JBEAIJ010000001.1, read as the reverse complement.
CCGCCGATAAGGGAGGCAAAAATGGCTGATATCCAACAAATCACTGAAGCAAGGGACGTCGCTGAACGTGAAGTCGCGCGGACGCTGCGCCGTGAAAAAATAAGCCGCTCGATTCGCTATGTGATCCTGCTGTTCGTCGGCCTGCTGATGCTCTACCCGCTGGTATGGATGTTCTCGGCGTCGTTCAAACCGAACCATGAGATCTTCACCACCCTGAGTCTGTGGCCTGCCCACGCGACCTGGGATGGCTTTATCAACGGCTGGAAAACCGGCACCGAGTACAACTTCGGCCACTACATGCTGAACACCTTTAAGTATGTGATCCCGAAAGTGCTGCTGACCATTATCTCCTCCACCATCGTGGCCTACGGCTTTGCCCGCTTCGAAATCCCGTGGAAGAAATTCTGGTTCGCTACGCTGATCACCACCATGCTCCTGCCGAGCACCGTACTGCTGATCCCGCAGTATCTGATGTTCCGCGAAATGGGCATGCTGAACAGCTATCTGCCGCTGTACCTGCCGCTGGCCTTCGCCACTCAGGGGTTCTTCGTCTTCATGCTGATTCAGTTCCTGCGCGGCGTTCCGCGCGACATGGAAGAAGCGGCGCAGATTGACGGCTGCAACTCCATTCAGGTGCTGTGGTACGTGGTGGTGCCAATTCTGAAACCGGCGATTATCTCGGTGGCGCTGTTCCAGTTCATGTGGTCCATGAACGACTTTATCGGTCCGCTGATTTACGTCTACAGCGTGGATAAATACCCCATCGCGCTGGCGCTGAAAATGTCCATCGACGTCACGGAAGGCGCTCCGTGGAACGAAATTCTGGCAATGGCGAGTATCTCCATTCTGCCGTCCATCATCGTGTTCTTCCTGGCACAACGCTACTTCGTACAGGGCGTTACCAGCAGCGGAATTAAAGGTTAAGAGGGAAATATCATGGCTGAAGTTATTTTCAACAAACTGGAAAAGGTCTACTCCAACGGCTTCAAGGCGGTACATGGTATCGATCTGAAAATCGCGGACGGCGAGTTTATGGTTATCGTTGGGCCGTCCGGCTGCGCCAAATCGACTACCCTGCGCATGCTGGCTGGTCTGGAAACTATCAGCGGCGGCGAAGTGCGGATCGGCGAAAAAATCGTGAATAATCTCGCGCCAAAAGCGCGCGGCATTGCGATGGTATTCCAGAACTACGCGCTCTATCCGCATATGACGGTGCGCGAGAACCTCGCCTTCGGTCTGAAGCTGAGCAAGCTGCCAAAAGACCAGATTGAGGCCCAGGTAAACGAAGCGGCGAAAATCCTTGAGCTGGAAGAACTGCTGGACCGCCTGCCGCGTCAGCTCTCCGGCGGACAGGCACAGCGCGTAGCGGTTGGCCGCGCGATTGTGAAGAAACCGGATGTATTCCTGTTCGATGAGCCGCTCTCTAACCTTGACGCCAAGCTGCGCGCCTCAATGCGTATTCGTATTTCCGACCTGCATAAGCAGCTGAAAAAATCCGGTAAACCGGCGACCACCGTCTACGTCACCCACGATCAGACCGAGGCGATGACCATGGGCGACCGCATCTGCGTGATGAAGCTGGGCCATATCATGCAGGTGGATACCCCGGACAACCTCTATCACAAGCCGAAAAACATGTTTGTGGCCGGGTTTATCGGCGCGCCGGAGATGAATATTCGTCCCAGCCAGCTGGTTGAGCAAGCGGGTCGCCTGCATCTGACCGTTGGCGACGGTCTGCTGCCGCTAAACGACCGACTGCAGAGCAAGGTCGACACCCATAAGAACCAACAGGTGTTCTTTGGCGTGCGTCCGGAATTTGTCTCTATCTCCGATGAACCGTTTGCTGAAGGCTCCTGCCCTGGCGAGATGGTGCGCGTGGAAAACATGGGCCATGAATTCTTCGTCTACCTGAAGGTGGCCGATTATGAACTGACCGCCCGCGTGCCTTCAGATGAAGCGAAGCCAATGATTGAGAAAGGACTTCATCGCACGGTGCATTTCAAATTCGATCTCAACAAGTGTCATATCTTTGACGCCAAAACTGAACAGAACATCTCTCTGTGAACCCTGGAGTATTAAAATGAAAAAAGTGCTTTTAAGCGCCGCAATCTCCGCCACTTTGGGCCTTACCGCGTTGCCTTCTATGGCAAAGGATGTCGACCTGCGTATGTCATGGTGGGGCGGCAACGGCCGTCACCAGGTGACCCTCAAGGCGCTGGAAGAGTTTCATAAACAAAACCCGGATATCAACGTTAAAGCGGAATATACCGGCTGGGACGGCCATCTTTCGCGCCTGACCACGCAAATCGCCGGCGGTACCGAGCCGGACGTGATGCAAACTAACTGGAACTGGCTGCCAATCTTTTCGAAAAACGGCGAAGGCTTCTACGATCTCAACAAGATGAAGGACGTGATCGACCTGAGCCAGTTTGATGCCAAAGAGCTGCAAACCACCACGGTAGACGGCAAGCTTAACGGTATACCTATTTCCGTGACCGCGCGCGTCTTCTATTTTAACGATGAAACCTGGAAAAAAGCGGGCGTCGAGTACCCGAAAACCTGGGACGAGCTGATGGCGGCGGGTAAAACCTTTGAGAGCAAGCTGGGTAAACAGTATTACCCGGTCGTGCTGGAGCACCAGGACACTCTGGCGCTGCTCAATTCATATATGATTCAGAAGTACAACCAGCCGGCTATCGATGAAAAAACCAAGAAATTCTCCTACAGCAAAGAGCAGTGGGTCGAATTCTTCCAGATGTATAAAAAGCTTATCGACAGCCACGTGATGCCGGACACCAAATACTATGCCTCGTTCGGTAAGAGCAACATGTATGAAATGAAGCCGTGGATTCAGGGCGAGTGGGCGGGGACCTATATGTGGAACTCCACTATTAACAAATACTCCGACAACCTGAAGCCGCCGGCGAAGCTGGAGCTGGGCAGCTATCCGATGCTGCCGGGCGCTACCGACGCAGGTCTGTTCTTTAAACCTGCGCAGATGCTCTCCATTGGTAAATCCACCAAAAATCCGGAAGCGGCGGCGAAGGTGATCAACTTCCTGCTGAACAGTAAAGAAGGGGTTGAGACGCTGGGTCTTGAGCGCGGCGTGCCGCTGAGCAAAGTGGCGGTGCAATACCTGACCGAAAACGGCGCGATCAAAGAGGACGATCCGGCGGTATCGGGCCTGCGCCTGGCGCAGTCCCTGCCGGCCAAACTCTCGGTGTCGCCGTACTTTGATGACCCGCAGATCGTCGCCCAGTTCGGCACCTCTCTGCAGTACATCGACTACGGGCAGAAAACCGTGGAAGAGACGGCAATTGACTTCCAGCGTCAGTCTGACCGCATCCTGCGCCGCGCGATGCGCTAATTGCCTGTTATCGGAACCTACCCCGCAGCTCCGGCTGCGGGGTATTTTTTTAGCAAGGAGTGAAGTGAATCATGAAAGGCAAAATCATCCCGCTGAGCTTTCTGCACACGCAGGACAGCGAAACCGGTCACCAGGTGATCCGGATGACGCCACCGCATGTTATCTGCCATCGCAACTATTTCTATCAAAAATGCTTTACCCGGGATGGCGGTAAGCTGATTTTCGGCGGCGCGTTTGAAGGCCACTGGAACTACTATTTACTCGATATCGCCGGCCAGCAGGCGACCCAGCTCACCGACGGGCCGGGCGATAACACCTTTGGCGGTTTCCTTTCCGCCGACGACCGGTCGCTGTGGTATGTGAAAAACAACCAGCAGCTGCGCCGCGTGGATCTGGCCTCGCTGGAGGAACAGGTCGTATATCAGGTGGATGACCAATGGGTAGCCTACGGAACCTGGGTCGCCAACAGCGATTGCAGTCAGATGGTCGGAATCGAAATCAAAAAAAGCGACTGGCAGCCGTTGACCGACTGGGGCAAGTTCCGCGCATTCTACTTCACCGAGCCGGAGTGCCGGTTGATTAATATCGATCTGCGCAGCGGCGAACAGCGCGTGGTATTGCAGGAAAAACGCTGGCTCGGCCACCCGATTTACCGCCCGTTTGACGACAGCACCATCGCCTTCTGCCATGAAGGTCCGCGCGATGCTATCGATGCCAGAATGTGGCTTATCAACGCTGACGGCAGCAACATGCGCAAGGTTCGCCAGCACCAGCCGGGTGAGAGCTTTACGCACGAATTCTGGGTACCGGATGGCTCCGCGCTTTACTATGTCGCGCATCAGGAAAACGATCCGCATCGCTATCTGTATCGCGCCGACCCGGCAACGCTGGAAAATCGCCAGTTGATGGCGATTCCTCCGTGTTCGCATCTGATGAGCAATCACGATGGCAGCCTGGTGGTCGGCGACGGCGCGCCGCACAGCACCGGCGATATCCAGCTTAACGATCCGTTTATTTGGGTGTTTGATATTGCCGCCGATAGGCAGACCGCCGTGTGCCGCCATGACTCTACGTGGAAAGTGATTGAGGGCGAGCGCCAGGCGACGCATCCGCATCCGTCGTTTTCACCGGATAACCGCTGGGTGCTGTTTACCTCCGATAAAGAGGGTATGCCCGCGCTGTATCTGGCGGAGGTGTAGTGATTCGGCAACGTCCCGGCTCGCGCGGTGCTTAGCCGGGCTACCGCCGTCAGCGATCCCGCTGCCCGGATAGATGCACAAGCGTCGATTCCGGGAAATTATGCCACTCTGCGCGCTGCTCCCAGGGGCGGCGCAAAGCGCCTGCCCGGGCTACAGGTTAACAGCCCTCTGCGATCCCGTAGCCCGGGTAAGGCGTTTACGCCGCGACCCGGGAAGATGTCAGAAGAAATATTTAAATCGCACCCGCGCGCCGTAGCGTTCATCGGTATTACCGCTTTTCGCCGCCGATGAATCGAGCCATGACGCATAGGCCCCGAGATAAATATTAAAGTTCGGCATATCCATAATATTCGGCAGCTGCCAGGAGGTATGAATAGTGTGGATGTCGTAGCGCCCCGGCGTCAGAATCGCGCAGTCGCCATCGCACTCCGCGCTCACGCCGGAAAGATTAAACTGGTCGATTTTGTTATGCGCATAGATATAGCCCAGCTCCACGCGATGCCATAAAGCGTTGATACCGGCGCTGAAATCCTTTTCATCCGCCGCGTCCAGATACGCGGTGCTCAGGTTCACCACCGCTCCGTCCTCGGCATCAGTCTTCAGCGTATTCCAGCTCATGGTCATACCGTAGCCGGTGCGGCTGGACTGATCGACCCAGCGCCCGTTCTGATTCTGATAGCCGTAAGCATTGTTAACGAGGTTACTCTCCATTGCTGCCGCCACCGACCAGGGGCCAGACTGCCAGGACGCCACCGGACGCACGTACACCACGTTTTTACGATTATCGAGCGCGTTGCCGTGATAGTTCTGATCGACAAACAGCGAGCTGCCGTCCTCCACCAGCGTATTCACCTCAAAATACCAGTTATCGATATTTTTACTCAGCAGGAAATTGCCGCCGCTGCTGCTGCGTCCGCGCCCCTCTTTCATCATATAAATATAGCCGTAGCCGTCGCTATACAGATCGTTGGCCGTGTTGCCGGAATATTCAATAAAGGTATCCTGATTAAGCGGGAACATATCGTAGGCTTCAAAACGACCGATTTTAATTTTCCAGTCATCCTGCTGACCGAAGAAAAATGCGGCATCATCAAGATTCATTTTGCCATTCATATCCGCCAGCGGCTGCACGCTGAATCCGGCATATTTACCGTTAGCCCCTTTGCGTAATCCATCAAAGCCCAAAAGAATGCGGCCGTTAATATCCCAGCGTTCTTTATCTCCCGGCGCCCAGTTTTTATTGGCACTGGTTTTCACCGACGTCAGGCTACCGGTACGACTGGCGCCGTCCATATTAAACTCAACGTCGCCATAGAATTTTAATTCACCATAATCATTAAGCTGTAAAGCAGGTTTAGCCGGTGCGGCGCTGGCCACCGTGGCCGCTGGCGTTTCCTGACCTTTCAGCGCGCGGATTTCTGCCTCCGCGCTGGCCGCCCGCTGCTCGGTCGCCTTTAGCCGTTGTTCCATTTGCGCCAGCCGTTCCTCAAGAGATAACGGCGCCTGTGCATTAGCCAGAGGGGTAAATAAAGACGTCAGAACACACCCGACCCAGATTTTATTCATCGGAAAACCCTTTATTATTTAGTTAAATGATATTTTTTATTTTATGGGTAAAGCACGATAATAATAACCCGTCCATCCTCGCAGACGGGTTATTAACGATCATTCAATAATTATTATTCCAGCTGCCACGCCCCTGCTTCAGTTAAATACGCCGAACCGCTCCAGGCAAATAGCGATAATTCACGGCGAGTGGCATCCGGATATATACGACTACTCAGACAGGCCTCGCCATCATTAACAAACACTTCGACGGAAGAGCTATCGAAAAATACCCTCAGCTTCAGATCGGCCCCCTCGGTCAATGGGACGCTGCGAGTGCCGCACAGGCCATACTGCGGATAATGCCGCTCCAGCACAAGGCGCTGCATCTGCGCATCCACGTAAACGCGCAGACCATCGCCTAAGCTCAGGCCATACTGCTCTGCGTTGCTGCTGGCGCAGTCCCAGTGGAGGATCGCTTCCATCGCCTCGCAGTTTTCCACCATCGTGGTCTGCTGGTTCTTCAGCGTCGTCACCGGCCACGGGAAGCTGGCGCCGCGCATGCTCTCGACCTCTTTCGCCGGACGCATTTGTAGCCGATTATCCGCGCTCAGGCTCAGTTCACGCGGCAGCGAAAGCATGCCCGCCCATCCATCCTGCTGCTCCGGCAACGGCGATTCCCACATATCCAGCCAGCCAATGACAATGCGGCGGCCGTCGGGAGTGAGGAAGCTTTGCGGGGCATAAAAATCATGCCCGTGATCCATTTCCACAAACGCCCCCTCGCGCACAAACGCCTGTCCCGGCTGCCATTCACCGAGCAGATAACCGCTCTGGAACAGGTTGCGGTTTTGATAGCCTTTAGCCGCCAGCCCCTGCGGAGAGAACATCAGAATATGCTTGCCGTTGAGGGCGAAGAAGTCCGGGCATTCCCACATGTAGCCCATCTCTTTTTCCGCCTCGTCGAGGACGCCGGCATCCTGCCACTGGCGCAGGTCGGCTGAACGATACAGCCGCACCTGACCGGTATCGCCATCGCGAGCGCCGACGATCATGTACCAGCTCTCCCCTTCTCGCCACACTTTCGGGTCGCGGAAATGGTGCATACCCGGCGGGGTGTCGACCACAATCCCCTGACGTTCGAAGTGAATGCCGTCGCGACTGGTCGCCAGACACTGCACCTGATAAAGATTGGCTTCGTCGCTCGGGTCGCCGTGGAATTTGTGCCCGGTATAAATCAGCGCCAGCGTATCGCCATCCACCACCGCCGAGCCGGAGAAGCAGCCGTCTTTATCCTCCGGGCCTTCCGGGGCCAGCGCCACCGGCAGATGCTCCCAGTGCACCAGATCCTTGCTGCGCGCGTGGCCCCAGTGCATCGGCCCCCATTTGGTAGAGTACGGATGGTGCTGGTAAAACGCGTGATACCAGCCGTCAAACCAGACCAGGCCATTAGGATCGTTGATCCAGCCCGCGCGGGCGGCCAGGTGGTAGCGCGGATACCAGCGCAGGTTCAGCTTTTCATGTTTAGCCTGCAGTTCTTGCTCAGCCCGGGAAATAGAATAGGTCATATTCATTACTCTTTTGATTCAGATAGCGGAAGTTTGCGGCATCAGCGGGTCCGCAGAGGACTTGCTTGAACGCAACAAGAAGATGGAGATAAAGGTGGTGCAGAACACCAGCAGTCCCATAATCAGATAGGACTGGGCGAAGCCGTATTTCTCATAGCTATAGCCCGCCAGCGGCGACAGGACGGTGGCGATAACCGAGCTGGTGCAGGCAAAGCCGACCAGGTAGAGCGTGGATGAAAGACGCTTATCGAAGTTTAAACTGTTGTATTTAAAGATGGAGACCAGCAGCACCGGCAGTTCGACCGCGTGCAGCAGTTTCGTGATGGAGATTAGCAGCGGCCCTTCCACCAGTCCGGAAGCCACCATCCGCATGGCCATCACCATCCCGGCGAAGATCAGGCCGTTTTTCGCACCAATACGGTTAACCAGCCACGGCGCGCAGAACATACCGGCGGCCTCCAGGAACACCTGGAACGAGTTCAGATAGCCGTACATCTCATTACCTTCCTGCAGCGTCGGAAACTGGGAGGAGAAGTAGACCGGGAACTGCTGGTCATATACGCCGTAAATACAGGTGCCAATCACGAAGAAGACCAGCGCCCAAAAGCGCGGCAGGGTCAGCAGACGCAGAGCATCTTCCAGCGTCACTTTACCGCCCGATACCGCTTCCTGCATGGCGTGCGGCGCAGAAGAGACCCGCAGGCGCGCCAGGAGAATGAAGAATACCAGGCCAGAGCAGCTGGCGACGGCGAAGTTTAAATGCGGGTTAATGTTGAACAGTAATCCGGCGAAGAACGTCGCCACCGCCCAGCCCAGCGACCCCCACATCCGTGCTTTACCAAATTCAAACTGGCTCTGGCGCGCGACGCGCTCGGTGTAGGACTCCAGCACGCCGATGCCGCCGTTGAAGGTCAATCCAATATAAATCCCGCCGAAAATACTGCCGAGTAACACGTTAATTTTCAGCAGATAGCCAAACACCATATAGGCCGGCCCGGAGAGGATCAGCAGTACGGTAATGTACCAGAGCAGATTTTTCCGCAAGCCGAGCTTGTCCTGAATAAAGCCGTAACACACCTGCGCAAAAAGCGCGGAGACCGAAAGCACCGAAAAGATAATCCCGGTATCCCCCGGCTTAAGGCCCACTTCCTGGTGCAGCCAGATAGAGAGCAGCGAGCCTGAAGAGGACCAGGTCACGAAAAAGAAAAACAGTAACGCACTGAGTAACGGATAGCTGTGAGAGTGATGCGCTTTCATCATGACATTCTCATGTTGGAGTAATGTTATTATGGTAACGTTAACAAAAAGCGAAACTCACTTCGTTTTGCTGAGATTCATGATGTTAATCACAAAAGTTAACGTTAACATAATAGGAATGCGATCGCGATCAAATATTCATCGCCTGCGCCCGCGCCAGCGGTACGATAGAATATCGTATGATCCTTTTACATCAGTAACTTAGTAATACCCGCCGCCGACGGCAAGGGTGGAGCACTTAAATATGGCATCTCTGAAAGATGTGGCAAAGCTGGCGAATGTATCGCTGATGACGGTCTCCCGGGCGCTCAATAGCCCGGAAAGGCTCAAGCCGGAGACCCTGGCGCGCGTCCAGGCGGCAATCGAACAGACCAACTATGTCCCCGACCTGTCGGCGAAAAAAATCCGAGGTGCTCATGCGACGCCAAACACTATCGGAGTGCTGGCGCTGGATACCGTTACCACGCCATTTTCAGTAGAGATTACGCTCTCCATCGAAGAAACCGCGCGGGCGCACGGCTGGAACAGCTTCGTGGTCAATATGTTCTCTGATGATAGCCCGGAAACCATTGTCGACCTGCTGCTCTCCCATCGCCCGGATGGCATTATTTACACCACGATGGGCCTGCGTCAGGTGCCGCTTCCGGCCAAGCTGTTAACCCTCCCCTGCGTACTGGCCAACTGCGAAAGCCTGCACGATCCGGTCGCCAGCTATATTCCGGACGACGAACAGGGCCAGTATACGGCGGTACAGGCGCTGCTGGCCGCTGGCTATCGCCGCCCGCTGTGCCTGCATCTTCCGGCCAATCATCTGGCCACCGTCCGCCGCCGCGAGGGACTGGAGCGCGCCTGCCGGGAAGCGGGTATTGACCCCGATACGCTCGACCACAGCTATATGGCCTACGGCGATGAGCACTATCGCGATATTCCCGCCATCGTGCTGGCGCACATCGTTCGACAAACGCCGCAGTTCGATTCAGTGATTTGCGGCAACGACCGCATCGCGTTTATGGTTTATCAAACGCTGCTGGCGCAGGGGCTTCGCATTCCGCAGGATGTGGCGGTTGTGGGTTACGATAATATGGTGGGAATTGGCGATCTGTTTTTACCGCCGCTCTCAACGGTGCAGCTACCGCACTATGATATCGGGCGCCTTAGCGCCCTGCATATTATTAACGGCGACAGCCATCGGGAGACAGTTCGGGTTGCCAGCCCCTGGCTGCCGCGCGACTCATTATAATTAATTGCCGATATTGCGCAGTTTCTCGCCGGACATCAGCTTACGTTCAATATGTTCCAGAGTGACGTTTTTGGTTTCCGGGATCAGCCAGAAAGTCACGCCAATGAAGGCGACGTTCAGCGCGGTATAGAGCCAGAAGGTTCCCGCCGCGCCAATAGCATCCAGCAGCGTCAGGAAGGTCGCGCCGATGATCATATTCGACACCCAGTTGGTGGTAGTGGAGCAGGTAATACCGAAATCGCGGCACTTCAGCGGCTGAATTTCCGAACACAGGATCCACACCACCGGCGCGGCGCTCATCGCATAGCCAGCGATGCACATCATGGTCATCCCCACCGACAGCCAGGAGAGGCCGCTGGAAGCGGTGCCGTTATCAAACTGCATCAGACAGTAGCCCAGCACCAGCGTACCGATGGCCATCACGCTAAAGCCAATTTTCAGCGCCGGTTTACGTCCGGCCTTGTCGACGGTAAAGACGGCGATAAAGGTGGCGAACATAAAGGTCAGGCCTACCACCAGGGTCGCGACCATCTGCTGTTCCGTGGTGGTGAAGCCCGCCATTTTAAAGATGCGCGGCGCGTAGTACATGATGATATTCATACCGGTAAACTGCTGCATCGCCTGCAACAACATGCCGAGAAATACCGCCCGACGCACGTTGCGGTTGACCTTAAACAGCGCCCAGCCGCCCTGCTTCAGCTTCAGGCTTTCACGGATCTCATTCAGTTCGTCGCGGGCTTTCTCTGACGTGTCGCGCAGCATTCGCAGCACCTCTTCCGCTTCCACGTGACGCCCTTTTTCCGCCAGCCAGCGTGGGCTGTTTGGCAGGAAGATCACCAGGATAATCAGCACCACCGCAGGCAGCGCCAGCACGCCAAGCATGGCGCGCCAGTTGCCGCTGTAGCTAAACGCGGTATCTGAGAGAAACGCCATCACAATCCCGAGAGTCACCATCAGCTGATACATACTGATCATCTTCCCGCGCACGTTTTCGCTCGCCATTTCCGACAGATACAGCGGCGCGGTATACGAGGCGATCCCCACGGCAACGCCGAGAACGATCCTCGCCACCAGCAGCATTTCAACGCTGGTCGCAAATGCAGAGCCCACGGAGCCGGCGACGAACAGCACCGCGCCAACCATCAGACTGTATTTACGCCCGAGGCGGAAAGAGAGCCAGCCGTTGAATAGCGCGCCAATAGCGGCTCCCAGCATCATGCTGCTCACCACCCACTCCTGCAGGCGGCTGGATAAAACGAAATGATCGGTGATAAAGGGCAGCGCCCCGGCGATGACCCCGATATCGAGGCCAAACAGCAGACCCGCCACCGCGGCGGCAATGGAGACAAACTGATTCATACGTCGGGTATCGCGCTGCGAACGCGGCATGGTTGTAGAGTCGTGACTGATAGAGGTCATTTTTTTCCTGCCAGACGAAGTAAGACATACGATGAAACTACGGGATCGGCGGCTTAAAGTGTCAGGCTGGACAAGCCAAAGATATGGATTAAGTTGCTACAGGCAGTGGTTTTGTGATGGACATTCAACTTTGCAAAGAACAGAAAATAAGCATTTCAATCTCAGAAACCCCTGGCATACATAGATGATCACCGGAAAAACAAATAACCCATATGGACTATTCTCATTTAACGATATGGACAATACTCATTAAGACATAAAAAACCCTGCCGAAGCAGGGTTTCTCATTGCGCGGATATCGCGGCAAAAATTAGCGCGCCAGCCAGCCGCCGTCCACCGCCACGGTATAGCCGTTGACGTAGTCAGACGCGCTGGAAGCCAGGAATACCACCGGCCCCATCAGGTCGCTCGGCAGGCCCCAGCGTCCCGCCGGGATACGGTCGAGGATTTCGCTGCTGCGCTGTTCGTCAGCGCGCAGCTGCTGGGTATTGTTGGTCGCCATATAGCCGGGCGCCAGCGCGTTAACGTTGATGCCGTGCTTAGCCCACTCGTTCGCCAGCAGACGAGTCACGCCCATCACCGCGCTTTTGGACGCCGTGTAAGACGGTACGCGGATACCGCCCTGGAAAGAGAGCATGGAAGCGATATTGATAATCTTGCCGCCGGTGCCCTGGGCAATAAAGTGTTTCGCCGCTGCCTGAGACATAAAGAACACGCTCTTAATATTCAGGTTCATGACGTCGTCCCAGTTTTTCTCGCTGAATTCGATCGCGTCTTCGCGACGAATCAGACCGGCGTTGTTAACCAGAATGTCGATATGACCGAACTCAGCTACCGCGCGCTCCAGCAGCTGCGGGATGCCGTCAATCTGACGCAGGTCGGCGGTCAGGCTGAGAAAACGACGGCCCAGCGCCGTTACGCGCTCAATGGTTTCGGTCGGTTCAACAATATTGATACCGACGATGTCGCAGCCGGCTTCCGCCAGGCCGACCGCCATACCCTGGCCCAGACCGGTATCACAACCGCTCACAACGGCCACTTTGCCCTGCAGGGAGAATGCGTCAAGAATCATACTTGGTTCCTTAATCTTTCAGAGCCTGTGTAGGCACAGGCAAGGTTCTGATAGTTCAGCCTGCTGCTTACGCAGACCCTTACGGTTTGAAGAACTCTCAGGGATTTACCCTTCTAAAAATAAAACAGAGTTCCGTTTTACAGTGAGCACATCTTAGCCCCGGCTAAAGTCATTTTCAATTATTATTAAAACATCGTTTCAATTTTAAGACTGTTAAATGTTAAAAATGCAAAACAGATCACGAAGCGGTGATTGATAAACCGTGAAAACCCTATTTAACTCAATAAAATACAATTAGTTAGATAAACTTAAAAAAAAGACGAAGGATCGTAAAAAAACGGCAGGAAAACAAAGATCGTTCTGGCGAGAGCCAAAGCGGCGGCAAAAAAGTGCGATCCAGAGCAAATCGTTGTTGCGAATTGCGCCCGTCATCACAAATAATGAAACGATGTTTTGATAAATTAACACCCATCTTTTAAATCTACTTCCACTGGCCGGTCAACGCAGGCGGGCGATACCTCAGGAAGGAAAAGGAGTACATCATGGCTAAAGGCATGCGGGTTAAACTGAATTATGAAGTCAGCCGCGATCCGGACACTGGCGCGGAGATCACCCGTTTAACCCCACCGGAAGTGACATGTCATCGTAACTATTTTTATCAGAAGTGTTTTTTTAACGATGGCAGCCATTTGCTGTTTGCCGGCGAGTTCGACGGCAACTGGAACTACTATCTGCTGGATCTCGCCAAAGCCGAGGCGGTGCAGCTAACGGAAGGCGCCGGCGATAACACGTTTGGGGGCTTCCTTTCCCCGGATGATAAATCTCTTTATTACGTGAAGAACGACCGTACGCTGCTGGAGGTTAACCTCACCACCCTGCAAGAACGTGAAGTTTATCGCGTGGCCGATGACTGGGTGGGCTACGGCACCTGGGTGGCCAACAGCGATTGCACCAAACTGGTTGGCATTGAGATAGCCAAAAGCGACTGGACGCCGCTTAACGACTGGCAGATTTTCCACGATTTCTTCCACAAAGGCCCCCATTGCCGCCTGCTGCGCGTCGACCTGCAAACCGGCGAAAGCAGCGTGATCCACGAAGAGAAGAAATGGCTTGGCCATCCGATTTATCGTCCTTTCGATGACCATACCGTCGCCTTCTGCCATGAAGGGCCGCATGACCTGGTCGATGCGCGGATGTGGATGGTAAATGAAGACGGTAGCAACGTGCGTAAAGTTAAAGAGCATGCGGAAGGCGAAAGCTGCACCCATGAATTCTGGGTACCGAACGGCTCGGCGCTGGTGTACGTCTCATATCTGAAGGGGCAGCAGGGTCGCACGATCTATAGCTTCAACCCGGATACCGGCGTTAATGAAGCGGTAATGCAGATGCCGGCCTGTTCACATCTGATGAGTAACTTCGACGGCACGTTGCTGGTGGGCGATGGCTCCGGTACGCCGGTGGACGTCAAAGATACCAGCGGCTACACCATTGATAACGACCCGTATCTCTACGCTTTCGATGTCGCGAAGCAGGCTTATTTCCGCGTCGCGCGTCACGATACGTCATGGGCAACTGTGGCTAATAGCCGCCAGGTTACCCACCCGCACCCGTCCTTTACGCCGGACGACAGCGCCATTTTGTTCAGTTCCGATAAAGACGGTAAACCCGCCGTATATATCGCGAAACTGCCGCCGCAGCCCGAAATGCTGAAGGCATAGCGTTAGCCACTGTTTGAGTTAGTGTTTCTGTAACTGGCCTTGCCCTCCTTTTGGAGGGCTTTTTTATGCCCGGGCGTTTTCCCCGGATCGCGGTACCTGTCCCGGAGGCGGCGCAATGCGCCTGTCCGGGTTACATGATGTGCATATGGGGTAGCCCGGACAGGTGCGCAGCACCGCCTCCGGGAAGAGGAGTTAATACCAACAGAAAACCCCGGCTGACCGCTCCGGGGTAAACGATGAGGACATTTTTTAAGTTAGAACGAGTAGGCAACACCTACGCGGAAACGGGTCTGGCGATCGCTGCGATCGTTGACGCCGACGTTGCCGAGCTCGCCATACGGCGCCCAGTTTTTATCCAGCTTGTAGGCAACCTTGAGGTTGTACTCCTGAGAGTAAGGTTTATTGTCGTTGCGTTTAACCCCTTCGGTACTGCGCGCATAAACATAGTTCAGCTCGGCACGCCAGTCGCCGAACACGTAACCGGCCCACGCATCGCCACGGTTGACTTTATCATCCTCTTTCCCTGCATTCGCCGGGTAGCGGGTGTAGTCATAACGATAACGGGCAGCAACGTAGAAACCATTATCGAAGCTGTATTGCACGCGCAGATTCGGCTTGTAGATTGAGCGGCTATCGTTACTTTCAATATTGAACCCCGGCGTGACCGAGAAGTTCTTGTTAGCCTTCCACTGCCAGCTAATGCTCTCTTCATGACCATTACCGACGAAATCAGAATAAGGCTGGCTGGTGTTATCGCCGCCCGACTTCCACTTCGCCTCAACGGAGAAGCCAAAGCCGTTAGCGAAACGATGGGAGACGGAGACGCGATCAGCGTTGGTCTTATCCGTTTTGCCTCCATCAATGAATTCGTGACGTAAATCTACCGTGACTGCCGAAGCTGCGAAAGACATGCCACAGAGTGCAGCAAGGGCCAGAGATCTTGCGAACATAAATTACCCCTCATAATTAAAATATCGTTTCGTTTTTATAAAACCGCATTTTATTTTTTAGGCAATAATGTTTTAGTGATCGCGATCGTAATTATTTGTTTCAAAAAAGGTGGCACAAAAAGACGTGACAAAGCTCAACAAAATAGAGCGTTACAAAGGAATTTTCAGGAGGGAAATGCCTGGCGGTAAAAACAAAAAAGCCTCCATCGGGAGGCTCAGTTTACTTACATCAGAAAGGGCTTATTAACGTTCAACCGCCAGGGCCACGCCCTGACCGCCGCCGATGCACAGCGTAGCCAGCCCTTTGCGGGCATCGCGTTTAATCATCTCGTGCACCAGTGAAACCAGAATACGGCAGCCGGAAGCGCCAATGGGGTGGCCCAGCGCAATCGCGCCGCCGTTCACGTTCACCCGCCGCTCGTCCCATTCCAGAACCCTGCCGACCGAAATAGCCTGAGCGGCAAAAGCCTCGTTGGCTTCGATAAGATCGACCTCATCCAGCTTCCAGCCCGCACGTTCCAGGCAGCGACGGGTGGCATGGACCGGCGCGATGCCCATCAGCGCCGGATCGACGCCCACGCTGGCGAAGGCGCGGATGCGCGCCAGAATCGGCAGCCCCAGCGCCTCTGCTTTGGCTTCGCTCATCATCATTACCGCCGCCGCGCCATCGTTAATGCTTGAGGCATTCCCTGCGGTGACCGAGCCCTGCAGGTCAAAGGTCGGAAGCAGGCTGGCGAGCGCTTCAGCGCTGGGGTCAACGCGCGGTTGTTCATCGGTGTCCACCAGGCGGGGGGTACCGTTGAGTTCACTGGCTACCGGCACGATTTCATCGCGAAAACGACCGGAATCAATCGCCCGCCGCGCTTTATGCTGCGAGCTGAGCGCCCAGGCGTCCTGTAGTTCACGGCTAATGTTGTACTCGCGCGCCAGATTCTCCGCTGTCACCCCCATATGATAATCATTGAACGCATCCCACAGGCCGTCGTGGACGAGGCTATCGATAAGCTGACTATTGCCCAACTGCGCGCCGGTACGGCTGTCGGTCAGCACGTGCGGAGCGCGGCTCATATTCTCCTGCCCGCCGGCGATAACCACATCCGCTTCGCCGCACTGAATCGCCTGCGTGGCCAGGTGCAGCGCCTTGAGCCCGGAACCGCATACATCATTAATGGTAATGGCAGAAACGGTATTGGGCAGCCCGCCGCGGATTGCCGACTGGCGCGCAGGATTCTGGCCGGTGCCCGCCGTCAGTACCTGGCCGAGGATCACTTCATCTATACTCTGGGGATCGACGCCGCTGCGCTCAACTAACGCCTTGACGACCACGCTGCCCAGCTCTACCGCGGAATGACGCGATAACGTGCCCTGAAAACAGCCGATGGGCGTTCGCAACGCGCCGACAATTACGACATCTTTCATCCTCTACCTCTGCTCCGCCTCTGCGCAAAGAAACAGCATCATAGTAGTGAATTGTTATCAAAAAATTTCGCAATTGTTTAAAAAAAGTGAGGAGAATCACAAAGATTGTGGGCGATTTTAGCGCTTGCGGCTGGCGACAACGCCATTGTTACGCATCGTGCAGGCATTGTTGGCAGGTGGCGCCTTACCTGCCTGACGAAAAGCAGCCCCGCGCAATCAATATCGGGCCAGCTAGCGGCACCGAAGCCCCGCAAGGTATCGGCCGCCGGGCGATGCGAAAATAATGGGCGCTATTCACGCCGATGACCCTGCAGATGCTGACGCAGCCAGCTTCCCGCCTCTCCCGGAGGCGCCTTTTTATTCCACAGCAAATCGGTCGATATCACCCGCGGCCAACCGGCAATGTCCAGCGCCACCAGACTGCCGCTACCGGCAAACTCCTCCACCAGCGCGCTGGGCAAAATACACCATCCCAGCCCCTGAGCCGCCATGCTGAACAGCAGAAGATAGTTAGGCGCCGACCATACCAGCCCGCGTGCCGGTTCCGTCGTGTTTTCCAGATAGGTGCTCAGTCGCAGCTCGCGCCAGCTAAACAGCTCGTCACGGGTCACCCTGCCCTGGGCCGCCAGCGGATGCCGGGGAGCCACGTAAATAGCCATTTCGGTTTGCATCGGCAGCCGGATGCTGCCGATTTCTGTCGGGTAGTTATCTCTGGCCTCAATCAGCCCCACCTGCGCCCGCTCCTTTTGTAGCAGGTCGATAACATCGTCATCTTCGCCAATCAGGCACTCAAATTCGGTATGCGGAAAATGGCGATCGAACTGCGCCAGCAGATCTTCCAGCACATCGGGATGCAGCGTATCGGAGAGCACAAAGGTCAGACGCGCTTCCGTCTTACCGGACAGCGAAATTGCCAGCTCATCAAGCCTGTCGCTGGCCGCCAGAATCGCTTTCACGTAGCTGAGCACCTGCTCGCCCTGCGGCGTCAGCGCGGGCTGTCTGGCGGTACGATCGAACAACGTCACACCTAGATCGGCTTCCAGGTTGGCGATCGCGGTGCTGATGGTGGACTGGCTTTTGCGCAGCCGCCGCGCCGCGGCAGAAAATGAACCGCAGGCGACGGCTTCGACGAAAGCGGTAAGGGCTTCGGGAGAATAGCGCATGAACTATCTACTTTATCGATGGATACTATCTTTTGTTTATCATATTTATCCATAAAATGCCGGGTAATTTCTTATAAAGTCCGGAGGCAACAAGCCATGCAACAAGTTAACGCCCAGCGCAAAACGCTGACGGAACGGGTTATCCACGCTATCAGCTTTGAAGGTCTGGCGACGCTGATCCTCGCCCCTACCGCCGCGTGGCTTATGCAGCGCTCGGTCGTGGAAATGGGCGGACTGAGTATCCTGCTCGCCACGCTGGCGATGGTCTGGAACATTATCTATAACGCCCTATTCGACCGCCTGTGGCCGACCTCCCGGGTCGTGCGGAACCTGCGGGTCCGCGCGCTGCACGCTATCGGCTTCGAGTCAGGCTTTATTATTATTGGCGTCACCATGGTCGCGCTGGTGCTGGGCGTCTCGCTGATGCAGGCGTTTATGCTGGAAATTGGCTTTATGCTGTTTTTCCTTCCCTACACCATGGCGTTTAACTGGGTCTGGGATATGCTGCGCGAACGCGTCATAAAGGTTCGCCAGCAGCGAATCGCCGCCCGCCAGTAATTTTTGCAACGCGCCCGGCCGGTAACGGGCGCTCCGCGGCTTCACTTCTTCGCCAGAAACTATCGCCCCAGCTCATCCATAAATGTGATAAATTGCACTCCTTTTTGTTCGTTTTCTGGTTGATAAAGTCGCATAATGTCTAAAATTTGGTCTAAAGAAGAAACTCTGTGGAGTTTCGCCTTATATGGCACTGCTGTAGGCGCTGGCACGTTATTCTTGCCGATCCAACTGGGATCCGCTGGCGCCATCGTTCTGTTCATCACCGCGCTGGTCGCCTGGCCGCTGACCTACTGGCCGCATAAAGCGCTGAGCCAGTTCATTCTTTCCGCTAACATCGCTCCGGGCGCGGGGATCACCGGCGCCGTTAATCACTATTACGGTAAAAAGATCGGCAGCCTGATCACCGGTCTCTATTTTCTCGCCTTTTTCGTGGTCGTGCTGATTTACGCCGTCGCCATCACCAACTCGCTTGCGGAACAGCTTGCCAGACACGTGCCCATCACTTCGCAAATACGCGCGCTTCTCAGTCTGGGCGTGGTGCTGGTGCTGAATCTGATCTTTTTAATGGGCCGCCACGTCACGATTAAAGTCATGGGCTTTTTGG
Source organism: Klebsiella sp. CN_Kp100 (assembly GCF_040065315.1). Taxonomy (NCBI): domain Bacteria; kingdom Pseudomonadati; phylum Pseudomonadota; class Gammaproteobacteria; order Enterobacterales; family Enterobacteriaceae; genus Klebsiella; species Klebsiella sp. CN_Kp100. The sequence goes on along the minus strand of NZ_JBEAIJ010000001.1, from coordinate 153,751 downwards.
TCTTTCCGCTGATCGCCTGTTTCCTGTTTCTCTCCATCTATTTAATGGGCAGCTGGCAGCCAGCCTACCTGACCAGCCAGATGCAGCTGTCTTCGCACACGTTCCACCAAATCTGGATCTCTATTCCCGTGATGGTTTTCGCTTTTAGCCATACGCCGATCATTTCGACTTTTGCTATCGATCAGCAGGAGAAATACGGCGAGCAGGCCATGGGTAAATGCAAAAAAATCATGAAGGTGGCCTACACCCTCATCTGCGCCAGCGTGCTGTTTTTCGTCTTCAGCTGCCTGCTGTCGATACCGGCCACCTATATTCAAACCGCGCGTGATGAAGGGGTCACGATTCTTTCCGCGCTGTCGATGATGCCGGGTTCACCGGCGTGGCTGGCGGTCACCGGGATTATTGTGGCGGTGGTAGCGATGTCGAAATCGTTCCTCGGCACCTATTTTGGCGTGATTGAAGGCGCCAGCGAAATGGTCAAAACCGCTCTCGCCCAGGCGGGGATTCGTAAAAGCCGCGCCTTCAATCGGGCGATGTCGATCCTGCTGGTCTCGACGCTGACCTTCGCGGTGTGCTTTATCAATCCCAACGCCATCTCAATGATTTATGCGATCAGCGGCCCGCTTATTGCGATGATCCTGTTCATCATGCCCACCCTGTCCACGTATCTTATTCCGGCGCTGAAGCCTTACCGTTCAGTGGGTAACTTCATCACCCTGGTGGTCGGTTTGCTCTGCGTATCGGTGATGTTTTTTAGCTAGTCCCTGAGGTGCGGCTAATTATTTATGCGCCGCACGTTCTGCCAATATTCTCATCCCACCACTCTCCCTGACGGCATACACTTATCCTTTGCATACAATGAAAGCGAGGATGGCTATGTCCAGCGTAAAATTATCCGGTACCGCGACGTTAGGCGATAGTCAGGTTTATCGCCTGGGATACGGGGCGATGCAGCTTGCGGGACCCGGCGTCTTCGGTCCGCCAAAAGATCCGCAAACCGCTATCCGCGTCCTGCAGGAAGCGGTCGAGTCGGGAGTTAATCATATCGATACCTCCGATTTTTACGGCCCCCACATCACTAATCAGCTTATTCGCCAGGCGCTGCATCCCTACCCCGACGATCTGTGTATCGTGACCAAAGTCAGCGCCCGCCGGGACGATAAAGGCAACTGGCTACCCGCCATGTCGCCCGCGGAGCTCACTCAGGCGGTAGAGGATAATCTGCGCAATCTGGGTCTCGACGTGCTGGAGGTGGTGAATCTGCGCAGTATGCTCGGCACTCACGGCCCGGTTGAGGGGTCGCTGGAAGGGCCTTTAACCACCCTGCTGGAGCTGAAAGAACGCGGACTGATTCGCCATATCGGACTGAGTAACGTCACCGCCAGACAGGTAAGCGATGCGCAAAAAATGACGCCTGTCGCCTGCGTTCAGAACCAGTACAACGTAGCAAACCGTCAGGATGACCCGCTTATCGACGAGCTGGCGGCGCAGAATATCGCCTGGGTCCCTTTTTTCCCGCTGGGCGGCTTTACCCCGCTCCAGGCCCGGGAGCTTAATGAAGTTGCCGCTTCGCTGGATGCCACGCCGATGCAGGTAGCGCTGGCCTGGCTGCTCCAGCGCTCGCCAAATATTCTGCTTATTCCGGGCACCTCTTCGCTACAGCACCTGCACGAAAATCTTGCCGCCGCGGAATTAACCCTTCCGGCCGATGCGTTAGCCATTCTGGATAACCTCCAGCCTCACGCCTGATTCTCAGGCTTCTGCCAATGGATATTCGCAGAAGCCTGCTCCTCAATATTTGCCTGGAATTACCTTTACGCCACTGGCACTATACATCCTACAATTAGGTGTTATCTGCATTATTCCTTCACGGATAACCCCTATGCAAAGCATAGCTTTATCCTTTTCCGACTGGCCTCCTAAATGGAGGCTTCTGTCGTTTTTGTCTCGCCAAACTTTTTGAACTCTTGATTACAGGAAAAACAATATCGCATTCAAAGTTTATACAAATCAATTTAGCTGCAAAGATAGCTAACAACATCAAACGCTCATAAAAACATCTGGTTAACACAATCAGAATGTTTGTATTGCCATATAAAAAATCAACCACACAATAACAATTTACAAGGATTTCACATGACAGAGGGAACGATAAAGACGAGTAAGTATGAAATCATTGCTATTTTCAGGGAAGAGCTTCGAAAGCAGGCGGAGATAGAAGTTTTTGTTAATAACAAAAGCACGATAACCCAGCTGACGCGGGTGGATTTTGCCGAGTTTCATATCACCACCACCTGCAAAATCCCCGCCGGGCATAAAGTTAAATTTATTCTGCATAGCGATTCAGGGAAAATCGAATTTTGCTCTACGCTAAAGAAAATCTATGCCAGCAGCGAAGGGAAAGGCAATAAAGTCGCGTTTACCCTGCCTGAATGTATCCAGGTGGTCCAGCGCCGCCGCGATCCCCGATTCCGTCTGCGCCACGAGCATGAATTCTTCTGTCACGGCAGGCACAAAAATGGAGAAAATTATCTTTTCGAAATCAAAGACATTTCGGATGGCGGCTGCGCGCTGATGACCCAAAGCCCTAATCTGAAATTCCTCAGCCATAACGCCATTCTCAAGAATGCGATCCTCGCCCTCGCCAAATATGGCGAAGTTACCGTAGATTTAGTCATAAAAAACGTTGTCATGGTGACTTTAGATGATAACGAGAAGCCGGACAGCTACTACCAGATTTCTTGTCAGTTTAAATTTCGTAACCTCGATAACAAGAAGAGAATTGAGAAAGTGCTGCTCGACTTGATTATGGAAGCCAAAAGAAAAAAGAGAGTCTGAACCCTTGGACAGTATATTACTCTACACTGATGACAATATCATTGGACAAGCCATTCACGATTATATGATCGATCGCGCCAGGCGCATCACGACCCTGAACTTTCAGGATATTGTCAAAGGTATCTGCGCCCCACCTACCGCGACGGTCATTATCAATATTATTCACAAAGATATCTCTGCGGCCACCACGGTCGCATTACTCAACACTCTACGAAAGCGCCTGACGCACTGCGCGCTGCTGGTGCTGATTGTAAAAAGCGAGCTCTCCAGCCTGTTTCGGGAACTGATTGATATGGACAACCTTATGATTCTTACAGAAAAATCTTCTTTGTCAGACTATTCAGCTATCCTCAGCAAACCCTTGACCGCCGAAGGCTGCCAGGCGTTATGCACCCAACGCAGGCTGACCGCCAGGGAGCTTCAGGTACTTGAGTTAATCATCGCCTGCAACAACAGCAAACGAATCGCAGCGCTCCTTGATATTGACCACAAAACGGTACACAGCCACCGGGTACATATTATGAAAAAATTGGGAATGAATAGCTCACGAATAATGCATAAAAGCATAGTCAATATGTATCACTGCTGAGACTAAAAATATGTGGGTGACCAATCAAAAGCCGATCATTTATTGGCAATCAGCCTTTAATAATCATTCCCATTGGCAGAAAGGTCACCTATAATAATATTACCCTCTCCTGACCTCTGACCCCATTTTGACGAGAGATAATGAACGCAACTCTGTTTACCAGCCATAATCTATCACGTAGCGATATATCCGTGCGTTATGTCTTTCAAAAGATGTTTTCCCCAAAAGGCACGCTCGTCGCCGTTGAATGCCTGAGTCGTTTTGACCGCCTGGCGATATCTCCGGAAAACTTCTTCCGCTATGCCAATACTGGTTTACGTGAAAGCATTTTTATGGAACAACTGGCGCTTATCGAAAAACATAAACAGTGGTTTAATAAAAACGGCATCTCGGCAACCATCAATGTTGATGACCATATTCTTAGCGTATTGCTAAGGCCGGAGATTAAAACGCTGGTCGACCATATCGGCTGCGTTCATTTTGAAGTTACCGAGAACTCCAACAAATTATTGAATAATGCTCTCGCCGCCTGGAATGATCCGCAAAGCACCACGCTCTGGCTCGATGATTTCGGTTCAGGCAACGCGGGTATTAGCGCTATTTGCGGTTATCACTTTGATTATGTCAAAATCGATAAAGATTTTTTCTGGCATTTAATGCATAAAGAGTTTGGTCGGCCATTAATGGATGCGCTGGTCACGTTCCTTTCCCGTAACCACCATAACGTGATTATTGAGGGCGTAGAAAGCGAAGCGCATAAGAAATGGTTACAGGGTATGGAGTGGTTTGCTATTCAGGGCCATTACTGGCAGGAAGTCAGCATTGAACAACTGGTCCAGGAAAAGATCGCAGTTTAAAAAAATGCCGGAAAATTCCGGCATCAATATTATCCCTCGGGCCATCCCACCGGCGACTCAATTATAAACCAGCTCCCAGGTCGCCCAGCTGGTCAACGGACCGCTGGTGGCTTTTTCCGGCGCTGGCGTCACGTAGCCAATGTAATAAGTAAATACGCCGCCATCTACCGCCTTTTCTACCAGCGGTACGCGGTTTTGTTGAGGATCGGCCGGAACAATTTTATTGCTTTTATCCAACGTATTATTGTCGTTGGTTGAGAGCGCGAGGAAGATATGGCTGGCCCCGTCCGCTCGCGTATTCGCCAGATAACCGGCATTTTCATTGCTGACCGCCTTGACCATATATCCATCAACCCAGCGTACGCTGACCAGGCGGATCTCATCTTTATCGGCCGCGCCGCCGTCGTACCGTAGCTGGCAGTTAGAGAGCTCCAGGGTAAAGGGCTGCGGTTTCATAAATGCGCCGGCGCCGCGATCGTGCACTTCCGCCAGGCTGACCGGCGCCAGCCAGACGCTGCCGCTCCCCGCGTTGTGACCGCCGTTGAGCGCCACGCTACAGGAAATATCGGTCACTCGTCCGGCAAAATCCACCCGCCCGCGATCGTAATTGGTTTCGAAACCCCACGCCGTTGAGGCCATCAGCGCCCCGCTTATCAGGGTCAGCTGAATGAGTCGTTTGCTAATTTTGAATCGTGCTGCATCACTCATACCCGCCTCCCGAATTAATCGTACGTCAGGTTAAAGATCATGTGCGACTCCACCTCACCGGTACTGGTGGTCGGCGCATATTGATAGAAACGCGCATGCAGAGGCAGGGTGATATAGCGGGTCTCCTGCGTGCGCAGCGTACCGACGCTGTACTTTTTGTTGAACTCCAGCGGCACGCCATCTTTCAAAACCTGAATACCAATCCCTTTCGCCAGCGAGCTACCGGATTTTTCATTCAGCAGCGCGCCTCGGGCGTTCGTGGTGCCGGTCGCCAGCGTACCGGAAAATGAGGTCTGGATATTGGCATACCCCGACTCGCTTAATCCGCCGCTGCACTGCAGCTCAATATTAAAATCCTTACCTCCGGCGGTAGTGCCGACGCCGTTAAGATCGCTGCGCTTAATGGTGCCAACATCAACGTTCATATTTTTGCCGCTCAGGATAGTGCATGAGGGCGACACCACGGTGATCGCGTTGGCGCTCAGGTACGTCACCAGAATCGGGTTGTTACCGTTCTCCCAGTCATAAGAGGTATATTTCCCCGCCGCCAGAGTACCGCTCCCGGTCACGCTGGCAGTTTTAATCACTTCCAGCGTAAAGCGTGAGCCTTCCAGCGAGTAATTCGTGGTCCTGCTGGCGTAGCTCGAGTAAACATCCGGGTAGATAATATTCACCGTCGCCCCGCCGCGGCTAAAGCGCAGGCCGATACCGGGCACGTTGGTAGAGTAAATTTTATTTCCCAGATCCGTCGCGCCGGTGGAAACGATTTTGGCCGCAAAGCGGTTATTGCCGCTGCTGCAGCTATAGCTGGCCCCGCCCGGCGCCGACATAGTCCAGTTACGGGAAACGATCACCGATCCTACCGGCAGGTCCGGTGGAACCACCACCCTCCCCACCACCATGTCGAGGTTAACGGTCGGCTGCGACAGACGCGTACAGTACGCCCATGCCGACGTGGTTCCCATCGCCATTAAGCCAATAAAAAGCGTCAGTTTTTTCATTAGCGACATAGCGTTTCCTTTGTTTTTTGCTGACTTAACTCTACCGAACACTGTCCACCGCTCCATTTGACCGTAGCCTGCGGCGCGCTGGCGTCGCTGATAAACATCATGCTGCCCTGGCCCACCACGCCAATCTCTTTCCCGGATGGGGCATATATCGTGGCGGCGAACGGTAACGGCAGGCCGTTTGCCTGGCGCGCCTGCAGAGTGATGTTGTTCTGCACCGTGGTATCGAAAGAGACCTTAACCACGCTCCCTTCCCACGGCACGACCTGCGCCACGGTACTGCCGAAGGCGACATCGTCGCTGCTGCCTTTGGGATCAATTTCAACCGAGTTAATCCGGTAAGGCCGCAGATACGGCAGGATGGCATAGCCGTTGCTGTCGATGCGGGTCCCCGGCGAACCAGGCAGCATCGCGCCTGCGGCATCTTTTGCTTCAATCAGCGCCATCGTGGTGCCGCTTTCCGGCGAGAACACGACGCCATGCCGATGAGCAATTAGCGTTCCGCTGGCGCCCACGCCGCTCTGGCGATACCCTTCGCCCTGGCTATAGCTGCCGTTCAGCGTGGTCCACGGGGTACGGTAGCTGCCGTTCAGCGCCACATCGTGCTGGCCGCCGGTCGAGGTTGTTGTCGACACGCCGTAGTTGAGGTTATTTTCGCTATCCAGCGAACCGTTGACCCCAATCTGCGAGCTGGCGAAGCGCGAGTTATTAAACGAGGTGTTTGACGTCAGGTTAGCCGTACGGTTTTCGCCGAACCACAGCGGGTAGCTAAAGTTGAGTGAAACGCGATCGTCACGACGGTGGCCGGAGCTATCCGGGGTATAGACGCGCTGGGCGCTGACCGACCACGAGAGCCGACCGTACATGTTGTTGTAACTAAACTGGTACTGCTTCTCCGTTCCCGAACGGTTCCAGTAATCCGCCACCCGACCGCTAAGGTAAAAACCGCCCCAGCCGTCCGGCAGATTCTGGTTAACGGTAAACGTCATCCCGTTTTTCTGCCGCCATACGGTGTAGCTGCTGCGGTGGTTCTTTTCCTGATCGACGGCGTACAGCGCGTCGTTCAGGTTGTAGTAGCCTTTGGTGGAGTAGCGATACGCCGCCAGCACGATACTGGTCTGGGTTTCGGTAAACATACGGTTAAAGGTGGCGCGATAGCTCTGCCCCTGCTCGTCAAGGGTATCGCTCTTCAGCCGCGAGTGGGTAACGTCGAAGGAGAGCGCGCCGATGCCGGTATTCATCCCGGTTCCCAGCAGGAAGGCCTGATAGTCATCAAAGCCGGTGACGCCGGTATAGCCGGTGAACAGGTTATTCAAACCGTGCTGAAAGGTTCCCTGGTAAAGCATCGGTTTATTACGCAGGGAGCTATCGTCGACCTTACCGGCAGAAAGCGCATAGCGGGTCATTCCCGGACGCAGCAGCTGCGCCACTGAGGCGTAAGGCACGCTGAACACCTCAACCGAACCGTCGGCCTCTTTTACCGATACTTCAAGATCGCTACCGTAGCCGGAAGGATAGACATCCTGCAGGGTAAACGGCCCCGGCGGTACCGTAGTCTGATAGATAATATTGCTGCCCTGGCGCACCGTCACCAGGGCATTGCTTTGCGCTACGCCGCGAATTTCGGGAGCGTAAGAGCGCATGCCGTCCGGGAACATATTGTCATCGGTCGCCAGGTTGACCCCGCGCAGGCCAATCGTGTCGAAGAACTCGCCGCTGGTAAAAATCTGCCCGCCGCTGACTATCGAATTAATCTGCGGAACAGGACGCTGCAGCCAGGTCTGGTTGCTGTTCCAGTGAGCTTTCCCCTGCTGCTGCTGCCAGTTCAGGTTACCGATATGCTTGAGCAGCCAGCCGTCCCACGACAGGCCCGCGTTAACGCCAAGGTACGCGCTGCTGTTATCAGAGCCGTTGTTCGACGACGTGTGGCTATTCCAGGCGTTCGCCATCCAGCCTAAATTCAGCGCCGCAACGCCTTTATCCCAGAACTCCGGGCTGACAAAGTTTTTCAGGCGCTGATCTTCATAGATTTGCGGTACGGAAATATCCAGTCGCAGAGAGGACTGAATCAGCGTGTCTTTAACATTATCTTCGTTACGCCACTCCTGCAGACGTCCGCAGAATCCCTCTTTTTCGCTGAGCTGCGGGTTAAACTTTTCCGGCGAGATCCCGTACTGCATCAGCATCGCTTTGGTGTAGCAGACGCCCATTTTGCCATCTTTACCGGCGGTGATTTTCAGGTCGTAGCGCCCTTTCCATTCGCCGTTGGTATACACATCGAGGGAATAGACGCCCTCGCTGATAGCGCTGGTCGAGAAGCGCGACAGGTCGACCTTTTCGCGACTACCGACGATAAAACCATCGTTAAACTGATAGACCGTTCCCGGGTTTTCCTGTCCGCTGGAAAATGGCGGAAAGCAGCACAGCGCAACCGCAATCGTCGTGCTTAATCTTCCCGGGCAGATTGACCTCTGCTTCATGATCGTTTCCCTTATTTGACGGTAACTTTCACTGCGACGTCTGCGCCATAATCATTAATATTGTTAACGGTCAGGGTCTCACCTTTGCTCACCGCAGAAGAGAGGGCGATGGTCTGAATGGACTGCGGGGCAAGCATGACCGTTTTGCTATTCAGCGCTTTGCCGCCGTTACGGGAGATACGGCTTACGGTGATATAAAAGGGTGTTGGATTACCGATCGACAGGCTGCTGCCGTTAGCGGAGAGCGCTAATTTGTCTGCCGCCGCGTCGCGATTGCCTAAACCGGCAGGACGATAAATAAACTTAAAGCGCGAACGAATCGCCAGCTGCAGAATATTCTGTCCTTCATTTTTCTGGCTGGCCTCGACCGGCGGTATTTCCAGAAGATTCAGCCACCATAGCGTCTCTTTATCTTTAGCCAGTCCCGCATTGCTGCCGAGCTTAATACGCAGGGTCTGGCCGCTTTTCGCATCAACGCGGGAAATAGGCGGCGTGATAATAAATGGTGTGGTAATGGTATCCGGCGTCGCATCGGCATTACCGTTGTCCAGCCAGGCCTGCGCCAGCGCCGGACGGTCGGCGGTGTTAGAGAGCTGCACCGTTATTTCTTTTTCATTTCCTGGGTAAATAAAACGGGTGCCGTTAACAATAATATTGTTGGCATGGGCCGCAAAACTAAAAATGAAACAGAAAAAAAGGGCAATACGCTTCATGCTGACCTCAGAATAAAAAATAAGCGGCAGCAGTGGCCGCTTTATTATTGTTGTATACCCTCAATAATTCGAATTGCAGAAAGGCGGCAAGAGCGTGACAAATGCGTTCCCGACGAATTTGTCCAGCCGAAGGCTGGCCTTCGCTGAGAGGCAGGAGCCTCTCATTAATCCCCGGGAGCTTCCTCCAGTAAGTGACTGGGATGAGCGAGCGTCGCCAGCGCCTGTGCTATTCGAAAGATTACGGATATAAACCGCCCCGGCACGAGGCGGCTTTATCTCTCAGTCGATATTACTGATAAGTAATTTCGTAAGTCGCGTAGCTGTTAACCACACCGGTGGTGACAGTCGTCGGGGTGCTGGTAGCGTAGCCAACGTAGTAAGTGAAGCGCGCGCCGTCCTGAACGGCAGAAGCATCGCCGGTCGCTTTAGGCTGGGTGGCATCACCCGGGATGATTTTGTTGGTCAGCGCGGTCGCGTTGTCGGTGGACAGAACCAGCTGGATATTCTGCGCGCCAGCGGCTTCGGTGTTCGCCAGGTAGCCCTGCTGCTTAGCAGTAGCGCCGGCCAGCAGGTTACCGCCAGTCCAGTTCACGCCCAGTTTGCTCACATCGTCCTGTTTGGTACCGTCAGCGGCCTGGCAGTCAGACACATCGATAGTGAAAGATTTCGGTTTCAGATAGGTATCCGCAGCGGCGGCTTTAACTTCAGTTAAAGTCACCGGTGACAGATAAACGTTTGCATCGCTGCCCTGGCCATTTACGGAAACAGTACAAGATACATCGGTAACTTTACCGAAGAAATTAACCTGACCGCCGCCTACATTGGTATCAGCAGCATTTGCTGCAGCCATACCAAAAAACGCAGTCGCCATTGCAGCAGAGAGAAGAACCTTTTTCATTGCCATTTCCTTGTCAGAGTGAATTAAGTATCGATGAGCAAACAGTTAATTCGCACAAAAGTCAGAAGCGATTTGCGATGCTCACTTGTGCAACTGTTAATAGAAACTTCGACTGACCGGAAGCCGCAATATTTAAGGCGTCAGGAACGAATTCTAATAAAGAAATCGTCAAGGCTGTCGGCGTCAAAGAATGCTATTTTTCGCTGACAAATATACATATGTTCACGAGCTGTTAATCAATGTAACAGATAGCTGACAACTATTAATAATTCAGGATTGATAGCAAGAAACAAAGTTATTGTTATTTACACGGAAGGGGAAAAGACGATATGGAATTAACAATATAGCAACCTATATTGGCATAAAAACTATTTCCCCCCTGTCAGAACACTCTTAATCGCTCGCTGATCGGGTATTTTTCGCCAGCTGAAAATGCTGATGTAGCGCTCGCCATCCTGCTGACGTAATCGTCACTTCGCGGAATCCCGGGGTAGTGGTAAACCAGCCTTTCTGCAGACCGTGCTGCAGCAGCGCCGCGCCTGCCGCCCCACCGAGATGAAAGCGACGTTCGCTCCAGTCCAGGCAGCCGCAGCACGCTTTGCGCCGGGAGCCGCTCTTCGTCATTATCCCCAGGCGCGCAAACTGCGCTTCGCCGACGGGCGTCAGAGCAGTGCCATCAGGCGCTATCCACGCTTCGCGCAGCAGAAAATCATACAGTGATACCGCCACTTCGCCGGCCAGATGATCGTAACAGGTACGCGCGACGCGTAAATTAACCGGCGTTGCGGTGGACAGCGCCACCGCACGCTTGCCGGCCATGGTCATCATATTTTCCAGCAATCCGGCAACATCGCTACCGGCGAGGCGGTAGTAGCGATGGCGGCCCTGGGCAAGACACATCAGCAAACCGCTGCTGACCAGCCGGCTAAGATGCGCGCTGGCGGTGGAGGGGGAAATGTCGGCCACGGTGGAAAGCTCGGTAGCCGTCCACGCCCGGCCATCCATCAAGGCGCAAAGTATCTTCAACCGCGAGGCATCCGCCATTGCCGACGCCACTGCCGCCATCGCCAGGGCCAGCGATTCATCGTCTTCAATCCGCTCAACAGGTTTTAACATAGCGCCTCGCTTATTTTCCCAACGGCAAACTGCCGCCATATTACGTTAATCGGCATGTTGAGAACGATATTCGCGCAGCACCCGGGCAACCCGAATTTGATAGCAGGCGAAGATGCTCTCCCGTCCCTCTTTCTGCGCAGCCTGATGGCAAAGGTTGCGCCTCCACGCCAGTACCGCATCCTCATCCCGCCACCAGGAGAGCGACAGAATTTTGCCTGCCGCAGTCAGGCTTTGAAAACGCTCAATGGCAATAAAACCGTCAATATCGCTCAGCAGCGGCTTCAGCTCCGCCGCCAGCCTTAAGTAGCGCTCCTGGCTCGCCGGGGTAACCTCAGCTTCAAAGAGTACTGCAATCATACCGTCGTCCTCACGCAATCAGTGTAAAGGCCAGGATATCTTCTTTGCCGGGCTCAATGCTTCGCTGATGGGCGAAGTATGATGGCTTTTATTGCGCGAAAAACGCCCTACATATTCACAAAAGCAATAGTTAATAACCTGAAGAAAGCTAATCGCGCCTCTTTTGAAACTATTTTCTAAGGCCTGAAACAGGTCCAAAAAGAGAGCATCTATATGTTTTTATTGAAAATAAAAAAACCAAAATCAGCTAATTCATCATCATACCGTCACAAAAGTGTGATCTAAATCGCACTTTTTGCAACGCGCGTTATAGTTAGCAGACTTATTATAAGTCCATCGAAAGCAACCACGCTTTCCACCATAAAAGTTAAAAGGATAAACACCATGAAAAACGTAAAATTACTTGCCGCTGCCGGTATGCTGTCTCTGGTCTCTTTTGCTAGCTTCGCTCAGCCTGTTAGCGTAACCGCAGATACTCTGGACAACGCCGAAGCCAAAATCGCTGCCATTGCTAAAGACCAGGGTGAGTCTTACCACATTACCGAAGCTTATACCGGTAACCAGGTACATATGACCGCCGAGCTGTCTAAATAACCGAATGGTTGCAGAGGGAGCTGCCGGACAGGTCGCCTGAAGGCGGCTGGTCTGGCTCCCGCCACATAATAAGCACCCAGCAATGTCGAGCCCCTTGATGGGGCTTTTTTTGTTTTTGGCGAACAGTGAACCCGCAGCCCGGTTTGTGGGTTCACCGCCGTCTGCGGTGCAGTAGCCCGGACAGATGCGCAGCATCGCCTCCGGGATTTACCGACCCGCTGCAGCTCTCTTATTCGATAACGCGCGCTGAATCGACAGCACGCTGAATAGCACAATCACCAATCCCGCCAGCGCCAGCCCCTCAATTTTTTGTCCGAGGAAAACCCAGCCTAATAGTACCGCTGTCACCGGACTCAGCAGGCTCATTGCCGATACCGCTACCGGAGAAAGACGGCCAATACCGCGGAACCAGAGGCCATACGCGAGCATTGCCCCGGCAACGCACAGCCACAAATAACCCGCCGCCTGAGTCAGCGTTACCTGATGCAGCGGCGGATCGACCAATAACGCAATCGGCGCCAGTACAATACCGCCAATCAGCAGCTGCCAGCCTGTCAGGGCAATAACCGGCAAGGCGATCGCCCAGCGCCGCGACAGCCAGGTCCCAAGCGCCATACTCATCGCCCCCAGAAATGCCGCGCCGATCCCAAGCGGATCGAGCGTCATTTGCGGCGATAGCAGCAACATCGCCATTCCCACGATCCCCGTCATTGCTGATAGCACCGCGAGCCAGGGCGATCGCTGACGATCGACGCACCATGCCAGCAGCATCACCAGCAGCGGCTGGATAGCGCCAATCACCGCCGCCAGTCCGCCCGGCAGCCGATAAGCGGCAATAAACAGCAGCGCCTGGAACGCGCCGATATTCAGGATCCCGGTGACAATCAGTTTCCACCACTCGCCGCGCAGCGGGAGGCGACGGCTCCAGATCAGCAGGGCGATCCCGGCCGGCAGCACCCGCAGCAGCGCGGCGATAAACGGTCTATCGGGCGGCAGGAACTGCGAGGTGACAATATAGGTGCTGCCCCAGATGGCGGGCGCCAGCGCGGTTAAGAATAGATCTACAACAAGGTTGCGCGAAACAAAGGCCATGATTTTATCTTCATATCAAGGTAAATTATGGCCTAAGTATGTATCGATATTTATCTTGATATCAAGACAAGTAGGCATTAATGGACAAATCACCGCAGACCGACGCCGTGGATCGCATTCTTGAACAGTGGAAACGGGAACGTCCCGATCTCGATTGCACTCCAATGGGACCGTTCGGTCGTCTGAAGCGCTGCGCACTGCTGCTGGAACCGCGCATTGAAGCGGCTTTTCTTCGCCATGATTTAGTACGCTGGGAGTTTGACATGCTGGCGACTTTGCGACGGGCGGGCGATCCGTTCGTGCTGTCGCCAACCCAGCTCTTTTCAACGTTAATGATCACCTCCGGCACCATGACCCATCGTCTTAAGGCGCTGGAAAAACGAGGGTTTATTCGCCGACTGCCAAACCCGGACGATGCGCGCAGCATGCTGGTCGCGCTGACGCCTGAGGGGCGGAAGTTAATCGACAGAGCGGTGGAGAGCCACGTGGAAAATGAACGGCAGCTGCTGGATGGCCTTTCTGCGGGGCAGCGCCAGCAGCTTGATGAAGCGCTGACGGTGTTTATGCGTCTGCTGGAAAAAGAGTAATACCACTCTGCTTTGACAGGGTGCTCATACTGCTGCCGGCTCACCTTTGATGACGCATCACCGTTATTTCCCCGGAGGCGATGCTGCGCATCTGTCCGGGCTACCGGCCCGCAGATAGCAATGAACCTGCGCATCTGTCCGGGCTACCGGATCGCAGACGGCAATGAATCTGTAGCCCGGGCAAGGCGCGTGAGCGCCGCCCCCGGGGCTGCATGCAGAACGGCTGAATTTCCCCGGAGGCGATGCTACGCATCTGTCCAGGCTGCGGTTACCCATTACCGAGCGGAAAAGGGCGATCCTGCACGACCGTCTTCATGACCAATGTCGAACGTAAATGCTGCACGCCGGGCATTGCGGAGAGTTTATCATCGTACAGCTTCTGGAAGGCCGGAAGATCGCGCGTCACCACATGCATCAGATAGTCCGGATCGCCAAACAGACGCTGCGCCAGCACGATTTGCGGGATATCTTCGACCGCTTCCTCAAACGCGCTTACCGCTTTTTTGTCCCCCTCTTTTAGCGTCGCGAAGACGATGGCCAAAAAGTTGAAGCCCATTTTGGCCGGATCAAGGTTGGCCCGATAGCCGGTAATCACCCCCTCCTGCTCCAGCGTGCGCAGCCGGCGATGACAGGGCGAAAGACTGAGATTCACCCGTTCGGCCAGCTCGGTTATCGATAGTCGCCCGTCGGCCTGCAGCTCAGCAAGAATTTTTCGATCGATGCTATCCATTTGGAATATTTTCCCTCAGATTTCCCTTCCAGAGCATAACATTGAAAGCTCATTGCGCAATAAACCCGATATTCTTTTCCTCAAATAATCGCCGCTTTACGAGGGAAAACGATGAGAAACTGCCATCAACACGCAGGGGTGCGCTGGCCATGGAAATGAGCTTTATCGCCAGCTTTTGGCTGGTTTCCTTTCTGCTGATCATCACGCCGGGGGCTGACTGGGCCTACACCATCAGCGCAGGGATCAACGGTCGGCGCGTGATACCCGCCGTCGCCGGACTGATGTCCGGTCACCTGCTGGCCACGCTGATCGTCGTCGCCGGAATCGGCGTGTTAATCGCCGGCCACCCGCTGGCGCTATCGACGATTACCCTGCTGGGCGCGGGCTATCTGATGTGGCTGGGGATCGCTATTTTGCGCCATCCGCCAACGCCAGGCACACAGCAATACAGCGCGGATAGCTGGAATCGCTGGGCGATTAAGGGGCTATGCATTAGCGGCCTCAATCCAAAAGTCTTTCTTCTGTTTCTGGCCCTGCTGCCGCAGTTTACCGACCCCCAGGGAAGCTGGTCGGTCGCGCAGCAGATGTCGGCGCTGGGCGGTATTCACCTTATCACCTGCACGCTGGTCTATTTACTGGTCGGCTACGGTGCCAAAGCGCTGTTAGCGACCCGGCCTCAAATCGCGCAAAAGGTCAGCATCGCTTCGGGGGTGATGATGGTCGCCATAGCCGCCCTGCTGTTTCTGGAGCAGCTGAGGTAGCCTGCCATATAAGGCGCGAGCGCGTGTCCTGTTCGCGCCACGGCATTATTACGGCAAAAACGCATTGCTGTACGGTTATTTTGCATTCGTCATCACCCCACTCTAAATTAGCCAATGCGCATCTCTCGCTTCCTTATCAGCCAGATTTTTTGGCTACGCAACCCTCCGATATACCCCCCTCTTAGCGGCAGTTAAGGTTTATCTCATATGAAATAAAACAATTCTTAACGCTCCCCACAATTGTTGCGCTTCCTGTTTTCCCTATTCATAAGATGGTTTTTGCAGTATGGTTAACATTATTAGAAGTTATATACTGCTGCCTACCCAGTTAAGGAGAAAAAGAATGAGCAGGATATGGGCCCTACCCCAAACCGCAACGCCGAATATATATATAAAAATAAGAACTGCCTGTCCAAAAGAAGTCATATCGCTTAAATATTGCCAGCAGCAGCAATAAATAATGCACATGCAGCCGAATCTTATCATTATCTTATGATGGCCAAAAAGTGCGCTCGCCGGCTGTATAATAAAGGGAACTCAATGAAAAGCAATGCTATTTTAAAAAAAAGGAACTTCCTGACTCACAATGAAATAGAGTCATTGCTCAAAGCGGCCAACAGTGGTGCACATGCCACGCGCAATTATTGCCTGACATTATTGTGTTTTATTCACGGATTACGCGCCAGTGAAATATGCCGCCTGCAAATTTCCGATATCGACCTTAGTTCTAAATGTATCTATATTCACCGGCTTAAGAATGGATTTTCGACAACGCATCCTTTGCTAAATAAAGAAATCCGCGCATTAAAAAACTGGCTACAGGTCCGCGCCTCGTACCCGCAGTCCGACAGCGAATGGTTATTTCTCTCACGAAAAGGTAATCCTTTGTCTCGCCAGCAGTTTTATCAGATTATTTCCGCCTCTGGTGATAATGCCGGGCTATCGCTCGAAATTCATCCGCATATGCTCCGTCATTCATGCGGCTTCGCCCTGGCCAACATGGGCATTGATACCCGCCTTATCCAGGACTACCTGGGCCACCGCAACATTCGCCATACCGTATGGTATACCGCCAGTAACGCTGGCCGTTTCTATGGTATCTGGGACGAAAGCAGAGACAGACAGCGGAGCCCTGTTCTGCCGTAATGCTCGATGCCAGGGAGGGCGTCAAAATAACCGTCAGGCAGCGGTAAACATTAAAAAAAATTAACCATGCGGTGTTTATGATTATTGTTCCGGCAAGTTCACAGCGCAACGATGATTTATCTTATTACCCCCGGGCATGGCCCTGCATATAAATGCATCAACGCCCTTCCGTTTAAAATAGCCGCAACCATGCTTTTTTCCTTTTAATTTTATGCACCTGAAAAAGAACCGCGGTCCAGAGGTTGTCGCCATCAATAAAATCTATAAGAATAAGATTTATCATCTGTAATATTCTGCACCACAGCCGCTACAATGTCATTATTCAACTATGCTTAAGCCCCTTCGTATAATACGCGATTAACCTTGCGGATTATTTGTGAGCGCCCCCTGCGGTCAGCAGGGTCGTGTTAATTTTCAAGATCATATCAGGAGTTATTTATTGTGAACCGACGTCGTTTTCTTACTGGTAAAGAAGTTCAGGCGATGATGCTGGCAGCCCGCCACGGGCAAACGGGAGAGCGGGATTACTGTCTAATCCTGCTCGCTTTTCGTCATGGTATGCGCATTAGCGAATTACTCGATCTGCACTACCGCGACCTCGATCTTGTCGAAGGCCGCATCAATATTCGACGGCTGAAGAATGGATTCTCCACCGTACATCCTCTGATGGTCGATGAATGTGACGCTATCAGGCGCTGGAGTCAGGTACGCGGCGCCTGGAAAGGCGCGCAAAAAACCGATGCGCTGTTTATATCGCGACGCGGTACGCCGCTTTCGCGTCAGCAGGCCTACCGCATCATCCGCACCGCTGGCGTAGACGCTGGCACGGCTACCCATACTCACCCGCATATGCTGCGCCATGCCTGCGGTTACGAACTGGCGGAGAGAGGGGCCGACACCCGCCTTATTCAGGACTATCTCGGCCATCGAAACATTCGCCATACCGTACGCTATACGGCCAGCAACGCCGCGCGATTCGCCGGACTCTGGGAGCGCAACAACCTGATGGAGTGGAATTTACAAAATCAGAGAATGGAAAATAAGTGTTTGATAAATAAAGGGAAATAACTTACCGAACAGGTCAATTGGGGCCAAACTGTGTGCATCATAAAAATATTCAGTAACCTTTTGCAACCATCGAATGCATCAAATAGGGGGTAAAAACCAATATCACTTTGATTAACAATGTTTTTTTATTTTTAATCTTTTCCAGAAACGTCCTTCTTTCCGCTGCCCATCCTTCCCGGCCACGCGTTGCCGATAGCCATCCATGGCTTATCAAGCCTTAACGATATCGATTTTTATGTCGTTAAAAAATAATAAAACAGATTAAAAAACCAAATAAACACTCAAATCATCATAATTTCAGTCAATTACGTCAACGAGTCAAAATGGCCCCAAATGTCTCATTTTTTGGGTGAAAAACATGCAGAACCGCAGCCGAATATATCGGCTGAAATATGAAATACCTGGAGGTCATGATGACGGCCAGATCGGTTCGTAATCCCGATATTGTTCAAAGGAAAACAACATGAAAATCAAATCACTGGCAATCGTTGTTCTGTCAGCCCTGTCTCTGAGCTCCGCGGCGGCGCTGGCCGACACCACGGTAAATGGCGGCACGGTGCATTTTAAAGGGGAAGTCGTCAACGCAGCCTGCGCCATTGACGCGGGTTCAATCGATCAAACCGTTCCAATGGGCCAGGTACGTTCGGCGAAACTGGCGACTGCGGGCAGCACCAGCACGGCTGTCGGCTTCAATATCCAGCTGAACGATTGTGACACCACCGTTGCCACCAAGGCCTCCGTCGCCTTCACCGGCACCGCGATTGACAGCACCAACACCACCGTACTGGCGCTGCAAAGCTCGGCGGCAGGCAGCGCGACTAACGTCGGCGTGCAGATCCTTGACCGTACCGGTACACCGCTGGCGCTGGATGGCGCAACCTTCGGCGCAGCTTCCACCCTGAACGATGGCACCAACATCATTCCGTTCCAGGCTCGCTACTACGCGACTGCCGCTGCCACTGCCGGTACCGCTAACGCTGACGCCACCTTTAAAGTGCAGTACCAGTAATTTTTTCATCAGGCAGGGACGCGCGCCGGGCCAGGAAGGCCCGTTATCCATAACGGAATTCGGGTGATAACGATGCAAAGGATGAAGTCAGGTCTGTTGATATTTTTGCTCCCGCCGCTGGCGCTGGCCGGTAACCAGTGGAACGTCACGCTGCCCGGCGGAAACATGCGCTTTCAGGGGATCATTATTGCCGAGTCCTGCCGCGTTGAAGCGGGCGACCGGCAGATGACGGTCAACATGGGGCAGATCAGCAGCAATCGGTTTCATTCGGCCGGAGAAGACACCAATCCCGTCCCCTTCGATATCCACCTGCAGGAGTGCAGTACCGCCGTCAGCCAGCGCGTTGGCGTGGCCTTTCACGGCGTCGCCGATGGTAAAAACCCGGACGTGCTCTCAGTGGGCGAAGGACCGGGGATAGCGACCGGCGTGGGCGTCGCTCTGTTTGATAAAGACGACCAGCCAATCCCACTGAACGGCCCTCCCGCCGCCTGGACAAGATTGTATACCGGGCCAACCACATTGCATTTTGTAGCGAAATACCGGGCAACAGGGCATCAGGTCACCGGAGGCGCGGCCAACGCTCAGGCCTGGTTCTCCCTGACCTACCAGTAATTAATCAGCAAACGAACCGAAAACAGGAAACGACGGTGACGATAAAAGGGGTAAACGTGAGAACAACACTGGCGATAACGCGCGGTTTACTGGCGGGAGCGCTGATGATAGCCGCCATGGGATTTACCGCTCGCGCCGAGGCTGGCGTGGCGCTGGGGGCGACCCGCGTCATCTATCCTGCCGGGCAAAAGCAGGTTCAGCTGGCGGTCACCAACAACGACGAAAAGAGCACTTATTTGATTCAGTCATGGGTGGAGAATGCCGACGGCGCGAAGGACGGCCGCTTTGTCATCACCCCGCCGCTGTTCGCCATGCAGGGAAAAAAAGAGAATACCCTGCGCATCATTGATGCCACCAGCAACCAGCTGCCGCAGGATCGGGAAACGCTGTTCTGGATGAACGTCAAAGCGATCCCGTCGATGGATAAATCAAAGCTCAGCGACAACACTCTCCAGCTGGCGATCATCAGCCGCATCAAGCTCTATTACCGTCCGGCAAAGCTGGCGCTGCCGCCGGATCAGGCTGCGGAAAAGCTGAAATTTCGCCGCGGCGCAGGCACGCTTACGTTGATCAACCCCACCCCCTACTACCTGACGGTCACCGAACTCAACGCCGGTACCCGGGTGCTGGAAAATGCGCTGGTTCCGCCGATGGGTGAAGCCAGCGTTAAATTACCCGCCGATGCAGGTCGCGAGATTACATACCGGACGATTAACGACTACGGCGCGCTGACCCCGCGGATGCAGGGCGCTACGCAATAACTGACGGGAGACCGCGTTCTCCCGGAAATAAAAATAAGAACTGACAGCCGGGCGACTTTGGACCGGAGGGACTATGTCACATCTGAAATATGGACTCGACGATCTGGGCTCCGGACGTAAAAGCAGCCACGGGCCGGGGAATGCGCGCGCTTTCGCTCAAATCACGCTGGCTCTGTTACTTGCGGCACCGATCTTTTCCGTGCAGGCGGAGCTCTATTTTAATCCACGTTTTTTAGCGGATGACCCTGCCGCCGTGGCGGACTTATCAGGATTTGCCAACGGCCAGGAGGTCCCTCCGGGAACCTATCGCGTCGATATTTACCTCAATGACGGGTTTATGACTACCCGCGATGTCACTTTTAATAGTAGCGAAAGCGATCGCTCGCTGGTCCCCTGCCTGACGCGCGGGCAGCTGGCCGGGATGGGCGTCAACACGACATCCATTAAAGGGATCGGCGCTCTGGCATCCGATGCCTGCGTACCATTAACCGAAACCATCAAGGACGCCACTACCCGCTTCGATGTCGGCCTGCAGCGGCTGTACCTGACCGTACCCCAGGCGTTTATGGGCAACCGCGCCCGCGGCTATATTCCGCCCGAACTCTGGGACCACGGGATTAACGCCGGGCTGCTGAACTACAACTTCACCGGCAACAACGTCCATAACGACATCGGCGGCAGCAGCAACTACGCGTACCTGAACCTGCAGAGCGGGCTGAATCTCGGCGCCTGGCGTCTGCGCGATAACACCACCTGGAGCTACAGCAGCAGCGGCAGTTCGTCGACCAGTGAAAACAAGTGGCAGCACGTCAATACCTGGCTGGAGCGCGACATCACCGCGCTGCGCTCGCGTCTGACCCTGGGCGACAGCTACACCAACGGCGACGTCTTCGACGGCATTAACTTCCGCGGCGCGCAGCTCGCCTCCGATGACAACATGCTGCCGGACAGCCAGAAGGGATTTGCCCCGGTTATCCACGGGATTGCCCGCGGCACCGCTCAGGTGTCGGTGAAGCAGAACGGCTATGAGATCTACCAGAGCACGGTGCCCCCCGGCCCGTTCACCATCAACGATCTCTACTCCGCCGGCAACGGCGGCGACCTGCAGGTGACCATCAAAGAGGCCGACGGCAGCAGCCAGGTTTTCACCGTCCCTTACTCGTCCGTGCCGGTGCTCCAGCGCGAGGGCCATACCCGCTATGCGGTCACCGCCGGGGAGTACCGCAGCGGCAGCAATCAGCAGGAAAAACCGAAATTTTTCCAGAGCACCGTAATGCGCGGTCTTCCGGCGGGCTGGACCCTGTACGGCGGCACCCAGCTGGCGGACCGCTACCGCGCCTTTAACCTCGGCGTCGGCAAAAACATGGGGGAGCTGGGGGCGCTATCGATGGATATCACCCAGGCCAACGCCACCCTGCCCGATGACAGCGAACATCAAGGGCAGTCGGTGCGTTTCCTCTATAACAAGTCGCTGACGGATACCGGCACCAACATTCAGCTGGTGGGCTACCGCTACTCGACGCGCGGCTATTTCAGCGTCGCCGACACCACCTATAACCGGATGAGCGGCTACAACGTCGAGACCCAGGACGGCGTGGTGCAGATGAAGCCGAAGTTCACCGATTACTACAACCTCGCGTACAACAAGCGCGGCAGGGTACAGCTCAGCGTCACCCAGCAGCTGGGGCGTACCGCCACGCTCTACCTGAGCGGTAGCCACCAGACCTACTGGGGAACCAGCAGCGCCGACCAGCAGCTCCAGGCCGGGCTTAACGCCGCCGTCGACGATATCAACTGGACCCTGAGCTACAGCCTGACCAGAAACGCCTGGCAGCAGGGCCGCGACCAGATGCTGGCGCTCAACGTCAGTATCCCGTTCAGCCACTGGATGCGTTCCGACAGCACCTCCGCCTGGAGAAACGGTAACGCCAGCTACAGCATGTCCAACGATCTGAACGGCAGGACCACCAGCCTTGCCGGCCTGTACGGCACGCTGCTGGAGGACAACAACCTGAGCTACAGCGTACAGACCGGCTACGCCGGCGGCGGCGATGGCAACAGCGGCGGCACCGGATACGCGGCGCTGAACTACCGCGGCGGCTACGGTAACGCCAACGTCGGCTACAGCCGCAGCGACGGTATCAAACAGCTCTACTACGGCCTGAGCGGCGGCGTGCTGGCCCACGCTGACGGCGTCACCCTGAGCCAGCCGATGAACGACACGGTCGTGCTGATCAAAGCCCCCGGCGCGGATGGCGTGAAGGTAGAAAACCAGACCGGGGTACGGACCGACTGGCGCGGCTACGCCGTTCTGCCCTACGCCACCGAATACCGGGAAAACCGGGTGGCGCTGGACACCAATACGCTGGCCAATAACGTCGACCTTGATGATGCGGTGGTCAGTATTGTGCCCACCCACGGGGCGATTGCGCGCGCCGAATTTAAGGCCAGCGTCGGCATGAAGCTGCTGATGACGCTGACTCACAACGGTAAACCGGTTCCTTTTGGCGCCATAGCCTCGGCTGTCGATAGCCAGGCCAGCAGTATCGTCGCCGATAACGGCCAGGTCTACCTGAGCGGGATGCCGCTGGCGGGCAAGGTGCGGGCGAAATGGGGCGAAGGTCCGAACGCCAGCTGTGAGGCCAGCTACAGCCTGCCGCCGGAAAGCCAGAACCAGGCGTTAAGCCAGCTGTCGGCAGCGTGCCGCTAAGGAAACCATGATGATGAGAAAAAACCTGTATCTGCTGGGCGCCATACTCTCTCTGGTCTCCTTCAGCACCCCTGCCGCCGATAGCACCATCACGATTAGCGGATATGTCAGGGATAACACCTGCGCCGTCGCAGGTGAGTCAAAAGATTTTACCGTCGATCTGATGAATAACGCCGCCAAACAGTTTAATGCCGTCGGCACGACCACGCCGCTGGTGCCGTTTCGCATCGTGCTGTCGCCCTGCGGCGGCTCCGTCACCGCGGTTAAAGTCGGCTTTACCGGCATAGCGGACAGCGACAACACCAGCCTGCTTAAGCTGGACAGTGGCGTATCGGCAGCGTCCGGCATCGGCGTGCAGATCCTTAACGGCAGCCGGGCGCCCCTGGTACTCAACGCCCCCTCGTCAAACATCGCGTGGACCACGCTGAAACCCGGGCAGACCAACACCCTCAACTTCTACGCCAGGCTGATGGCCGCGCGCGTCCCGATTACGGCAGGACACGTTAATGCCACCGCAACCTTCACGCTTGAATTTCAGTAACCGGAGGCTGAAATGAAATGGACTCATGCACCCTGGCTGCTGGCGGTAATGATGGCCTTCGCCAGCGCCCCCCGCGCCGCCGACGTGACCATTACCGTTAACGGTAAAGTGGTGGCCAAACCCTGCACCATCGCCACGCCGAAGGCCACCGTTGACCTTGGTGATTTATACACCTTTAACATGCTTTCACCCGGCTCGGCATCAGGCTGGCATGACGTCACCCTCGATCTCAGCAACTGTCCGGTCGGCACCTCGCGGGTCACCGCCACCTTCAGCGG
This sequence comes from Klebsiella sp. CN_Kp100, assembly GCF_040065315.1. Taxonomy (NCBI): domain Bacteria; kingdom Pseudomonadati; phylum Pseudomonadota; class Gammaproteobacteria; order Enterobacterales; family Enterobacteriaceae; genus Klebsiella; species Klebsiella sp. CN_Kp100. The sequence continues at coordinate 130,299 of NZ_JBEAIJ010000001.1, read as the reverse complement.
AACGGCGGACAGCACGGGCTACTACAAAAATCAGGGAACGGCGGGCAACCTCCAGCTGGAATTGCAGGATACCAGCGGCGCCCGGTTTAACAACGGCACAAGCAAAACGGTGGCCGTCAACGATGCCACGCAATCCACCCGCTTTCCATTGCGCGTCAGGGCGCTGACGGTTAACGGCGGACCAACGCAAGGAACAATCCAGGCGGTGATTAACGTCACCTACACCTGGCTATAAGGCAGGAGAACGTTATGAATCAGCGGATTACCGCTCCCCGTAGATGTCGTATGGCGCTGGTCAACGCGCTGTGGCTGGCGCTTGTGTTAGCGGGCTTTTCCACCAGCGTCAGGGCTTATACCTGCTACGACTCCACCGGCACCATATTAAACAGCGATACCGGCGGGAAAGTATCCAACGTCTACGTTAACCTGCAGCCAAGCCTCGGAGCGGGGCAGAACCTTGTCGTCGACTTATCCAGCTCGATTTTTTGTAAAAATGACGCGCCGGACAGGCGAAACGACATGGTAAGCATGCTACAGGGCTCGGCCTATAGCGGCCTGCTGACCAATTTTACCGGTTCTTTAAAGTACTACGGAGTTAGCTATAGCTTCCCGCTAAACTCCCCGACCGCCAGCCATAATTTTACTTCCGGCAACTACACCAGCTGGAATACCCAGCTCTACCTGACGCCAATATCCACCGCCTCCGGGCTGGCGATAAGCGCCGGCTCGCATATCGCCACGCTGGTTATGTATCAGGTGGGTTCCGATATCAACGGCGGCGGTAACGTTCGTACCTCTAAATTTACCTGGAACATCTATGCCAACAATAGCGTGATTATCCCCACGGGCGGCTGCGATGTTTCCGCTCGCAACGTCACGGTAACGCTGCCTGAGTACCCGGGTTCGACCGCTGTTCCGCTCACGGTACGCTGCGGGCAAAATCAAAAGATAGGTTTTTACCTCTCCGGCACCACGGCGGATAGCGCCAACAGCGTGTTCACCAATACCTCTTCCGCCTCACCGGCCCAGGGGATAGGCGTTCAGCTATTGCGCAATGGCACTATTCTGCGCTCAAACAGTACCGTCTCTATGGGAACCGTGGGTACCTCCGCGGTCAACCTCGGACTCACCGCAACCTATGCGCGAACCAGCGGCCAGGTCACCGCGGGCAACGTGCAATCCATTATTGGGGTGACCTTTGTTTACCAGTAACGCGCCCGCGGCGCGCGGCAGAGCGGGAGTGGACTATATCCTTTCGCCCTGCTCGCTGGTCGCCGATGGATTAGTCAAAGTGATGATGGCCAGCGGCATGCGGCCCGTTGTGCTGCCGTCGGATACGCAGATGCTTCCCGGCGACACGGGCATTCGCCGCCTTATCGTTTTTCTGCCGGAAACCCCGGCCAGGCTGCTCACCACCCTGCAGCAGGCCGCTGCGTTTCTTGAACACTCCGCGACGCCGCTGCCGATGCTGATCCTCAGCCGCAGCCCGGCCAGCTGGCTGTGGCATACGCTGCTGCATCAGGTCATCGATCACCGTTTGCTTGCCGAAGTGCGCACCGCCGCCTCGGACCTGCCCGTCCCCAGCCTGACCGCGGTGCTGCAGGACTATATTTTGCAAAGATATCCTTCACTTAAACAGCTGGCCGACGAAGAGATTCGCCTCGGCGGAAAGCGCCCTGGCGGGCTCACCCGGCCGGAGCTAAATGCCATTCTCGGTCTACTCAGCGGATACAGCGTCAACGCCCAGGCAAAGCGCCGCGGCATTAGCCACAAAACGCTTTATAACCAGCGAACGGCAGGACTGAAAAAAATGGTGGAACATCATCCTCAGCTGGCAACCCGATTCCCCGGCAGCCAGACCAAAGGCCAGAAGATCCAACCGGATGCTGCGCTTTCCGCCTTCGAGCGCGAATTTGTCCACGCCATTCACTGTCGGCAAATTTTCCCGGTATTCCAGCCCATCACCGATGGTCGGATGCAGCTAAAAGGGTTGGAGATCCTCTGTCGCTGGCGGCAAAAGGGACAGGTTATGCTGCCGGGCGAGTTTTTGCCGCAGGTACATTCCGCGTATGCCTGGCTGGTGTTGACCGCCTTTGTGATTCGCGAGGCCGTGGAGAATATTAATCTGCACTCCGGAGAGTTTTATTTCTCGGTCAATATTCCCGCTGCTATCGCCAGCAATGACAACCTGCTCCGGATGGTGGAGACCGCGCGCCAGCAGCTGCGTCAGCCCCATATGTCTTCGAGGCTGGTACTGGAATTTGCTGAAACCCTGGACCTCAACCTGCAGAGTAAAATTGCCGACAATATTTCCCGGCTACGCAAGCAGGGCTTTACCATTATGCTGGATGACTGCTTTTCACAAAGCAGCGTCATGTTTCCGGTACGATCGGTCAGGTTCAGCGCCTATAAGCTGGATATGAGCATCGTCAACGACATACAGCGCGATCCTCACGCCCTGGCCCTAATCAAAAGTCTGCTCTACTACTGTCAGCTAACCGGTAGCCGCTGTGTTGCCGAAGGCGTGGACAGTCTGGATAAATTCAACCGACTGAAGGCGCTGGGGATCGACCGTTTTCAGGGTTATTTCATCTCGCCGCCGGTGGAGCGGGAAAACGTCAGTGACCTTATCCACCAGCTTTTATCCGGCCGCGATCTGAACCTTATCGCCGGGTAACACGGCATCAGATAAAAAGGTGGCGCCAGCGCGCTGGCGCATTTATTTCAGGCGCGAATATCGTCGTACTCGCGGGTATGATCAAATTCATGTTTGGCAAACGGGCATAGCGGAATAATTTTACGCTGCTCGCCGCGCATTTTTTCCACCACTTTCGCCACCAGCTTTTTTCCCACGCCCTGGCCTTTCAGACTGGGGTCGACGTCAGTGTGTTCAATAATGCTGAGGTGCTCGCCCGTAGGCACGAAAACAATTTCCGCCACCTGCTTCCCGTCGGCGTCATTGACGTAAAACTTGTTATGACCTTCCAGTATTTCCATCATTTCCTCGCTTATTTTTGGCGATACTTCAGCGCGCCGCTCGGGCAGGTATCAATAACCTTGACCACCGTGGCCACGTCCACTTCATCCGGGACGATCCACGGTTTACGTTTCAGGTTGAAGAGCTTCGCGCTACCGCGTACGCAGTTACCCGAGTGCTGGCAGATATCGGTATTAAAGTAGACATCTATTTTCTCTCCGGTATAGGCGCGGTAGCCCGCTTGCAGTAATTCTTTATCCATGACATTGCCTCAGTTCTGACTATTTTTTATAGTCCTGGCTCTAAGCATAGCCCTGCCAGCCACCGCCGACTATCGGCGACACGCGAAATTTTATTTCGCCCACCGCTGGTCGTTAATGCAGAATGAATGATTTTCTATGCAGGTGTTATCCATAGAAAATATCCTGTTTATCGATGGAATACAGACGCTTCTGTTCTCTCCGCCTTTTATTTCCCCGACAGTGAGATTAAACTCATTTCACCTTAATCCGAGCACTCAGGTATTTCGTCTTGAATCGCATTGTTAAGCTGGCGGGCCCTGCGCTCTTATTTTCGCTATTTACGCTCTCCGGCTGCTCATTATCCCCGGCGATTCCGGTTTTAGGCGCAGCATTTCCCGGCTGGTTCTTCTGCTTATTAGGCGCCGCGCTGTTACTTATTCCCTGCCATATCCTGATTGTGCGTCAAGGATGGCAATCGCGATTTTCTCCACTGGTCTTCAGCTATCTGGCGCTGATGTTCCTGTTCGCCACGATTCTGTGGTTCCTGTTCTTCGTAAACTAGATCCCTATGACCGAATCCCGCTCAAGCGTTATCCGCAAAAAATGGCCCCTGCTGGCGCTCGTTCTCGCCGCGATCGTGGCGCTGATTCTGGTTATCTGGCAGCTGCAAACCTCGCCGGAAACCAACGATGCTTACGTTTATGCCGACACCATCGACGTGGTGCCGGAAGTGAGCGGGCGGATCGTCGAAATGCCGATTCGCGACAATCAGCGGGTGAAAAAAGGCGATCTGCTGTTCCGCATCGACCCGCGTCCCTACCAGGCGATGCTTGATGATGCCAAGGCGCGGCTGACCACGCTTGATGCGCAGATTATGCTGACCCAGCGCACGATCAAAGCGCAGGAGTACAACGCGCAGTCGGTCAACGCCGCCGTTGAACGCGCTAAAGCGCTGGTTAAGCAGACCACCTCTTCACGCATACGCCTTGAGCCGCTGGTACCGCAGGGGTTTGCCTCACAAGAAGATCTGGATCAGGCGCGAACGGCCGAAAAAGCGGCGCGCGCCGAACTGGAGGCCACCCTGCTGCAGGCGAAACAGGCTTCCGCGGCCGTGACCGGCGTTGATGCCATGGTGGCGCAGCGCGCGGGGATCCTGGCGCAAATTGCGCTGGCCGAGCTACATCTCGAATTTACCGAAGTGCGCGCGCCGTTTAACGGCGTGGTGGTGGCGCTGAAGACGACGATCGGCCAGTACGCCTCGGCCCTTAAGCCGGTCTTTACCCTGCTGGATGACGACCACTGGTACGTGGTGGCAAACTTCCGCGAAACCGACTTGCAGAGTGTTCGGCCCGGCGTTCCGGCCAGAATTACCGTAATGACCAACCATGGCCGCACCTTCGAGGGCGTAGTCGACTCGGTCGGCACCGGCGTTCTGCCCGACGGCGGCAGCGTCATTGAAGGCCTGCCGGTTATTCAGAAGAGCATCAACTGGGTCCATGTCTCCCAGCGCTTCCCGGTTAAAATCGCCGTCAAAGATCCCGACCCGAACCTGTTTCGCATGGGCGCTTCCGCCAGCGCCGTTCTCCAGCCGCAATAAGGAGACGGCATGCAAAGCTTGTGGCCGTTTCTGACCCGGGAACTCCGCGATGCGCCGGGGCGGGCGAACTATACCCTGCGCCTGACGCTCAGCTGTGCGGTGCTGATTGTGCTGTTTATGACGCTGCATATTCCCTTCCTCGCCGTGGCGCTGATCGTGGTGTTTTACGTCAGCCAGCCTAACGTCCTGATGATTAAGCTGGTCAGCGTGGTTTTCGTGGTGACCGTCAGCGTCGCCCTGGGCGGCGTACTGCTGATTATTAAGTGGACCTATGACTATCCGCTAATTCGCCTGGTTGCCTCGGTGATCCTGTTCTTCTGTGCGATTTACCTGATGCGGGTCCTCGGCAAGCTGGGGCTGGCGTTTTTCGTGGTGGCGCTGGCAGTCATCTACGCCCAGACCTTCCCGTCGATGACCAGCCAGAGCGAAATTCTGGTACGCCTGCTGCTGTGGCTATGGGTGGCGATTAACACCGCTATTCTGGTGACGTTGCTGGTCAACGCCTGTTTCCAACAGGCGTTCCCCGGATATCAGTTTAAAGCCCGGCTGGTGGTCATGCTGCGCCAGACGGCGCGGATTCTTAGCCAACCGGATGGCGGGGCGCCGCAACCCTCCTTTAAAGTGATCGCCGGCCAGTTTAACCAGTTGCAGTCCCTGTACCAGCAAGCCGCCCGCGCCACGCCGGAGATTGCCGCCAGCCCGCAGGCCTGGCAATCGCTGATGGCCGCCGCGCTGCGCTGCTACCATTTAACGGCGCTGCTACAACCGGGCCGCGACCATTCCGATGCGCGCCAGCGGATAGCCCGCGAGCTGAACGCGCTGGCGGATAATCTGCCCAGCCCCACGGCGGCGGATATGGAGCCGTTGATGGTCCCGCGCGATAGCGATAACAGCGCTATTTTGCAGGAGATCGCCGAGGTGCTGGCGCGGCTGACGCGCGGCGAAACCATCGCGTTACCGCAGGGTGAAGTGGAAAAAGCGCCGCTGCTGCTGCCGGACGCGTGGTCCAATCCGGTCTATCTGCACTTTGCCCTGAAAACGCTGCTGGCGACGCTGCTGTGCTACGTTTTCTATACCGCCGCAGACTGGCAGGGCATCCACACCATTATGCTGAGCTGCGTCATTGTCGCCCAGCCGGGTCTGGGCGCTACCATGCAGAAAACGTGGCTGCGCATCGGCGGCGCGCTGCTGGCGACGCTGATTGCGCTGCTCCTGATCGTCTTTGTGCAGCCCTGGACCGACTCGCTGAGCGGCCTGCTGGCGATGACCCTGCCGGTGTTCGCGCTGGCCGCGTGGATTGCGGCAGGCTCAGAGCGCATCGCCTACGCCGGGATCCAGATAGGTTTCACCTTTGCGCTGGCATTCCTCAGCTGGTTTGGCCCGCTCAGCAACCTTACCGAACTGCGCGACCGGGTTATCGGTATCCTGCTCGGCGTGCTGGTCTCCTCGATTGTACATCTCTATTTATGGCCGGATAGCGAAGCCCCGCAGCTCAAAGCGCGTCTGGCGCAGCTTTATCGCCAGCTGGCGCAGACCCTCTCCTCAAGCGACGATGAGGTTCAGCTGGTACCGCTATTTGCCGCGCTGACCGAGAGCGAAACCTTAATCAACCGGGTAGCCGCCGAGCCGCTGGGAACCTACGCCCACCCGTGGCCGGAAGCCAAAAACTGGCCGGTGCGGGCGACGTTCCATCAGGCGGAAGAGATCCTGCGCCTCAGCGAAGGCTATCGTCTGTACGCCGCGCCGGGGGATACTTTTTTACCCCGCTGCGCCCGGCGGCTTGAAGGCTACGCTGCCGATATCGACGCGCAGCAAACTGCCGTAGAACGCCCTCAGGCGCTTCTCCCGGACCCGGCGAATCCATTTGGCGCGCCGCTGGTCAACGCGCTGGCCGCTCTGCCGGCGTGGCCATTTGCGTCTTCCGATATTCCGCGACAGGCAATGCAATCATGATTAAAACCTCTACTCTCCCGCACGCCGTGCACTCCCCGGTGTTTGCCTTCGCCCTGACGCTGTTAACCGGGTGCGCATTAATTCAGGACGATCCCGGCCAGGTTTCGCTGGTCAATCCGCAGCAGGCCGAGCTGGCGCAGGTGATCCATCTGGCGAATAGCGGCTGGCCGACGGCGCGCTGGTGGGAAGGCTATCAGGATCCGCAGCTAAATATGCTGGTCAATCGCGCGCTGCAGAACTCCCCCACCATGCAGGCGGCGCGGCTGCGTATTTCGCAATCGCAGTCCACGGTCGAGCTGGCGCAGTCGGCAATGGGCGTGCAGGCCACCGCCGTGGCGGCGCAAAACCGTCTGCGGGTCACCAATAAACAGTTCACCTGGCCCTACTCCTTCTCCCTGCCGGTGGATAAAAACGGCCCCTGGTACACGCTGAATACGGTTGGCGTCGGGGCGACGCTGAATATCGATTTATGGGGCGCCGACCGCGCCCGCGTTGCCGCCGCGATTGGCGAAAAGAACGCCCGCCAGGCGGAGACCGCCGGCATCGAGCTGGATCTTGCCAGCAGCGTGGCCCAGCTCTATTTCGCGATGCAGGCAACTTTCCAGAAAATCGCATTACTTAATCAGCTGGAGGCCATCGCCAGGCTCTCGGTGCAGGCGCATGAGCATCGTACCGCGCGCGGCGTGGAGGATAGCGTCGATGTCGCCAACGCCCAGGCAGAGCTGCTGGCGGCGCAGCAGCAGGTGATTACGGCGCAGGGGACGCTGACGCAGTATCGGGAAACGCTGCGGGCGCTGATTGGCGCCGATGCGCATAGCATGCCGGAGATTCATCCCGTGCCGCTGCCGGCGCTGCAGGAAACGCTCCCGGATTCGCTTTCATTTGAACTGCTGGCCCGTCGCCCGGATCTGCAGGCGCTGCGCGGCTACGTCAGCGCTTCGATGAACCAGGTGGACGCGGCAAAAGCGGCGTTTTACCCGCACTTCGATATCAAAGCCTTCTGGGGCTACAACGCGCTGAGCGTCGGCGATCTGTTTAAGTCCTCATTCCAGCAGATCAACCTGCTGCCGGGGCTCTATTTGCCGTTGTTTGACGGCGGGCGCTTAAACGCCAACCTGAAATCGACGCGTACGGCGAGCAATATTTTAATTAAGCAGTACAACCAGGCGGTGCTGGACGCGGTGCGCGACGTGGCGATTAGCTCCAGCCAGTTGAACGATTTGAACCAGCAGGCCGCGCTGCAGCAGCAGAAAGTCGCGGCGGCGATGATGACCACCCGCAGCGCCAGCGCGCACCATCAGCGCGGACTGGTCAGCTACTATGCGGCGCAGGAGGCGCGTCGTCCGGCCATCGCGCAGCAGCTTTTGCTGCTGGATATCGAGGCCCAGCGGCTCAGCACCGATATCACCTTGATTAAAGCCCTGGGCGGCGATTACCGCGGCCCGGCGGTGGCGTCCGCAGGGAAAGAAGTGGCGCAATAGCCGTGAATTTCCCTACTCGCGCCAGGCTCTGCTCCCGGGGGCGGCGCTTAACGAGCCTTGCCCGGGCTACAGGTTCACCACCGTCTGCGGACCGGTAACCCCCACCATTCACCGCCGTCTGCGAGCCCCATTCACCGCCGCCTGCAGGTCTGGTAGCCCGGATAAGGCGCTTCGCGCCGCAATCCGGGGTTTGGCCAATAAAAAGCCGGCGCAGAGCGCCGGCTTTTTATTTACCGCTTTCGCCGTCAGGTATTCGCCGCCGGTTTTTGCTCGCTGAATTTGGTGTTTTCCAGCATCCGTCGCACCGGAACAATCAGCAGGCACAGCACCGCGGCGCAGATCAGCAGCGCAATGGAGCAGCGTGCAAACAGGTCAGGCAGCATATCCAGCTGATCGGCTTTCACGTGACCGCCAATCAGACCCGCAGCCAGGTTCCCCAGGGCGCTGGCGCAGAACCACAGCCCCATCATCTGGCCGCGCATTCTTTCCGGCGCCAGCAGAGTCATGGTCGCGAGACCAATCGGACTGAGGCACAGCTCGCCCAGCGTCAGCATCAGAATGCTGCCCACCAGCCACATCGGCGAAACGCCCGCGCCGTTGTTGCTCAGGACATTTTGCGCCGCCAGCATCATCAGGCCAAAGCCCGCCGCCGCGCACAAAATACCGATAACAAACTTGGTGATGCTGCTCGGACGTACGTTTTTGCGCGCCAGCGCAGGCCAGGCCCAGCTAAATACCGGCGCCAGCAGAATGATAAACAGGGCATTGATCGACTGGAACCACACCGCCGGGATCTCGAACGAGCCGATCGTACGGTTGGTATAGTCGTTAGCGAACAGGTTAAACGAGGTCGGTTTCTGCTCAAACGCTGACCAGAAAAAGGCCGCCGAAATCAGCAGGATAAAGCATACCAGCAGGCGGGCGCGCTCTTTACGGCTCAGCCCGGCGAAGACGAACAGGTAGATAAAATAGAGCACCACCGACGCCGCAATCACGTAGACCAGCACGCTGGCCACCGCCACCGGGTTAATCACGATAACGCCCTGGGCAATCAACGCGACAATAACCGCTACGCCTACCGTCAGCGCCAGTAGCCATGCGCCGACGCCGTTTCGTTTCACTACCGGGCTGTTCCAGGTGGAATCGAGGCCGACTTCGCTGTCATAGCGTTTCATCGCCGGGACGGCAAAGACGCGGAAGATTATCAGCGCGACCAGCATCCCGATGCCGCCGATGCCAAAGCCCCAGTGCCAGCCGTGGGATTTGATCAGCCAGCCGGAGATCAGCGGGGCGATAAACGAGCCCATGTTGATGCCCATGTAGAACAGCGAGAAGCCGCCATCGCGGCGCGCATCGCCTTTCTTGTACAGCGTACCAACCATCACCGAAATACAGGTTTTGAACAGGCCGGAACCGAGCACGATAAACATCAGGCCGATAAAGAACAGGCTATCGCCCATCACCGCCGACAGCGCGATGGAGAGATGGCCCAGCGCGATCAGTATCGAACCATACCAGACCGCTTTTTGTTGCCCGAGCCAGTTGTCCGCCAGCCAGCCGCCGGGCAGCGCGGCAAGATACATGGTCCCGGCAAAAATCCCGACAATGGCCGAAGCGTTCTCACGCGCCAGCCCCATCCCGCCGTCATAGACGGTGGCCGCCATAAACAGGATCAGTAATGGACGAATGCCGTAAAACGAGAACCGTTCCCACATTTCGGTGAAAAACAGCGAACCGAGCGGGTAAGGATGACCGAAAAAGGTCCGAGATTCATTTTTATTAACAGAGGAATGCATAACTTCTCCCAAAGATGTCCGCAGCGCTTTAGCGCAGCGGAAAGCGTGTTGGCCTTTTATACACAAGGCCAATCATTCACATTTAATGTGACGTTATTTAACCATTTGATAACCTAATAATGGTCCTGTCTAGTCCCTTCCCCCAACTTTTTAGATGAAAAGTCGACAAACGTCTACTTTTACAGATTTAAAGTTGGCGGGAGAGGAAATGTGATTGACATCATAAAACAGAGCATCTTAGATATATTTTTATTTATAAAACAAACAGTTAAATATAATTATTTTTATAGCTATCCGTGCCGTTCAGCCGACGCTGTTGTCTACCAATAACCTTAATAAATACATGCCTGAGATGCTCAACGAGGGGAAAGAGCGATAAAATGCACAATTGTCATTGTGAAGAAAACGTTACCCGCAAGAACGAATAATCCGCTATCCGCTGCCAGCAAGCGAAAGTGGCGCACCGCCCGTCCCCGCGTGGCGAAGAGAAGAATAAATTCGGCTATAAAGTCGCTATTCCGGGCGCCAGAAAGGCGAAGAAGGGATTACGACGTTTTAAGCGACAGAAAGAGGTTTTACTGGCATATAAAACAAATGCGTCACGGATCGCTCCCGCTCCTGGCGAAGAACGGGCGTGACGCAGAATGGTTAAGACTCCCCGTCGCTATCGGCTGGATTATTTAATCCAGCGATCTTTAATTTCGCTGTATTCAGGTGAAGCCATCACTTTCTCCAGCGCCTGGTTGATCTCCGCCAGCAGCGGATTGCCCTTACGCAGCGCAATGCCCAGCCCTTTGCCGTAATACTCCGGGTCGGTGGCGCGCTCATCCATGATGACGAAATCCGGGTTTTCCTTTAACCAGTTTTTCATCGCCGATACGTCGCCAAACACGCCGTCCAGCCGTCCGTTACGCAGATCGACAAGCGCGTTCAGATAGCTGTCATAGGCCTGCGACGCAATCTCACGATGGCGATCCTGAAGGTAGCGCTGATGGGAAGTGCCGTTCTCCAGACCAAGCTTCTTGCCTTTTAAATCGGCAAAGGTGTGGAAGGTATCTTTGCGCACGACCGCCACCGCCGACAGTTCGTTGAAGTACGGCGTCGAAAAATCCACCTGCTTCTCACGCAGCGGCGTGATATCCATCCCGGCGATCGCCGCATCCATTTTCTTAAAACGCAGTGCCGGAATAAGGCTATCAAAACTCTGATTGGTGAAGCTGCAGGTAGCCTGTAGCTCCTTACATACCGCTCTGGCGATATCAATATCAAAACCCGCCACCTGATTATTGCCGTCGACGAATTCAAACGGCGGATAGGTTGCGCTGGTGCCAAAATGGATCACCCGCTCGGCCGCCAGCGCCGAACCGGTAAATAAACCGAGCGCAAGTGCGAGATAAGCGCCTTTCATAGTCATGCTCCCTGTGATGCCCTCACGATAATTCAGCGTTCTGAAAGATGGTCGGGATTGTTATTTATCGTTGGCGATGAATCATATTCTTCGCCTGAATCATTATCCGCAATGATCGACCGCTCGGCGCGCGGCCGGTGAAAATCAGCGCAGCCGCCCGAACGGGGAGAAAAATCATACATGAAGTGGCGCGGGTTCTGTAGATTACCCCCGGCTTTTCGGAGGAAATTCGTTAATCATATCCGTGGGTTACCGCAGGCATCACAGCAGAATATGCCAGAGAAGAGGCGCTGCCCCCAACCCAGACAGGTCGTTACGCATTTAATAAAGAGAAAAGTTTTACCACAGAGGCAACGCGTAAAATAAAACGTCTTCTCCCGCTAAATTAGCGCCGCCGGAACCGCACGCTAGAGATGCGCCTCTTCATCCAGAGAGATCACCTGAATGCCGGCATTACGATACGCCTGAACGTCATCAGGCAGACGATCCACCACCACGGTATCAATACGATCCGCGGCGGTAAACTGGGCAAGCGAGGTATTATTCAGCTTGCTGTAGTCGCAGACGATAATCACCTGACTGGCGTGTTCAACCATGCCGCGTTTCGTTTCTGCCAGCATGATATCGGCCACGCAGGCGCCGTGTTTCAGCGACAGCGAATTGGCGCCCATAAACGCTTTATCGACGTTCAGGGTATCAAGTATGGAACGTCCGTTGATCGCCACCACGCAGTGGTATCCCTTCTTGACGATCCCACCCAGCAGAATGGTTTGAATAGAGGAGCTGGCTTCCAGCTCGCGGGCGATTTGGTAATCATTGGTGACCACCGTAACGTTCTGTCGGTCGCGAATATTGCGCGCGATATGCAAAGTCGTGGTACCGGTATCCAGCACGATAATGTCGCCATCCTCAACCAGCGCCGCCGCGCGCTGGCCGATCCGCTCTTTCGCGCTGAGGTTAACAATTTCGCGCGCGTCCGAGGCCTGTTCAAAGCTCGCCCGCGTCCGAAGAACGGCGCCGCCGTGGGTACGGGTCAGCAGCCCCTCATCTTCCAGCTGGCGGAGATCGGCACGAATGGTGGCGCCAGATACATTAAAGACGTCACACATCTCAGAAACAGCCACTTTGCGTTTTTCCCTGAGAATACTGAGCAACTTCTCCTGTCTTTCTTCTGCAAACATTCTGCCTCTCTCTTATTTACGGCACGTTACGCGCGATGCGGCGCTGGCTTACCTTTGCGTATCAGTCGGGTCCCACGCTGAGCGCATCCAGCCTGTCGTATAAGGCAGCGGATTGCCGGTACAGCGTATCAAAAAGCTCGCTGCAGGCGTGGTAATAATCCCGCAGACGGGGATCTGGCGAAATCAGTTTGTCGAACTGCACCGTCTGCCTCACGCCGCTGGCAAAATCGGCGTACAGCCCCGCGCCAACCCCGGCGATAATACCGCATCCGGTGACGCCATTCTCCTGATTGCGCGTAGATAATATCGGAAGATTGTACGCCGCGGCTTTGATTTCAAGCCACAGCGGGCTGCGCGCGCCGCCGCCGGAAGCGATCATTTGTTGCGGATATTGCCCGCACGCCTGCAGCTGGCGAAGATTGCGCCAGGACGCAAAGGCCACCCCTTCCAGGACCGCGCGGAATAAATGACCGCGGCGATGCTTACGCTGCAGGCCGAAAAACTGCGCCCGCGAGTTCGTGTGTTCGGCCAGGCGTTCTCCGGTCAGATAGGGAAGAAAGAGCAGCCCTTCCGCGCCCGCCGGCACCGCTGCCGCTTCCTGCAAAAGCTGCGGATGCGTAATCTGGTTATCGGCCAGCGCCAGCCGCGCCCAGCGGACGGCATCGCCGCCGGCGTCGAGAATCGTAAATCCGCCCCAGGCCGCGTTAGCCAGATGAAGGTTATTGACCAACGGATGGCGCAACGGCCGCGGCGATACCACCGTAATCAGCGTCGACGTGCCGGTAGAGTCGGACGCCATCCCCGGTTCATACACTCCCGAACCCAGTAAAGAGGCCGCCATATCCGACGTACCGGCAACCACCGGGATACCCGCCGGCAGGCCCGTCAGGCCGGCTGCGCGTGGGGTCACCTGGCCGATTATGTCGCTGGAAAGTTTAAGATCCGGTAGCTGATCGACCCGCAGACCAAACGTTTCGCAGGCTTGCGAAGACCAGGCGCGGGTTTCGCTGTCCATCAGGAAATAGCAGGACGCCTCGCTATAGTCGGTCGCCAGGGCGCCGGTCAGCATGAAATTAATATAGTCCTTCGGCATTAACACTTTGGCGAGCTGCGGCCAGCGCTCCGGGTGATGTTCACGCCACCAGGCTAATTTGAAAGCGGGCCACGCCGCCGCGGGTGGATTATTTAAATGCGCCAGCCACTTCTCCCGCCCTTCGCGCGCGCTAAAGGCATCCACCTGCGCCTGGCTGCGCTTATCATTCCACAGCAGCGCCCTGTCCTCCACCAGCTCGCCGCGATCGTCCAGCAGAACGGTGCCGTGCATTTGCCCGCAGGCGCCAATAACCGCAATCTGCGCAGCCGTTTCAGGATAGCGGTAAAGCACCTCGCGTATGCAGTCGCAGGCGGCCTGCCACCATAGAGAAGGGGCCTGTTCTGACCAGCCCGCACGCGGCGTGGTTTGCTCATACTCTCTTTGCGCAAAGCCGATCATCGCGCCGTCAATGCGCAAAATAGCGGCGCGGGTGCTGCCAGTGCCAACATCAATCGTGAGTATTTTATCTTTCATCACTGACTCCGGTGACGTCTTAAAGCGGGCCATCAGGCCCGCGGTCTCTCAGTTTAATCGGCGTTCAGCTCGGGAAAACGTTCCGGATGCTGCTCCAGTTCAGCCAGCACCTTTGTTACTGCGCCATGGCTCATGCCAAAGCGGCGGACGCCAAGCTGGTAGAGCGCGCGCACCGTGGCCAGATCGCGAATGCCTCCGGCCCCTTTGATATCGATTCGGCCTTTAAGCTGGTCGGCAATGATGCTGACTTTTTCCACCGTGGCGCCGGTGGGCGCCCAGCCGGTAGAGGTTTTGACCCACTTCATCCCCACCTCTACGGCGATATCGCACACGCGGCGAATCTGCTCCTCATTGAGATAGTGCGTTTCGAGGATCACTTTAGCCGGTACCGGGGCGGCGGCTTCCACCACGCGGCGCAAATCTTCGCGCACATAGTCATAATCGCCGGATAACACTTTGCCGATATTCACCACCATATCCACTTCGCGGGCGCCGTCGGCAATCAGCTGGCGCACCTCCTGAACCTTGGTGTCGGTGGCATGCCCGCCGCCGGGAAAACCGACCGGCCCGCCAATCATCACCTCTCCCGTGCCCTGCTGCGGCAGCAACGTACTGAGAAAACGCGTCCAGCAGGGCAGAACGTGGACGGAAATAATGTTGTATCGGGCAGCCAGCTCGGCGCAGGCGCGAACGTCCGCTTCGGTACTGGTGGCCTGGACTGCGCTCAGGTCAACTAAACGTGTAAAACGACGGGTTGTTTCATTCATGGTCTTATCCTGCTCTTTGTTTTTAATTGCTTTCATTTAATGCTGTTATTCGGCTTAAATCCATTTAAAAACGCATCAAATGAAAATAACGTGATCGATTTAGCATTTTTTTATTTTCATTTGCTTTTAATTAGCAGGCAAGAAATGAACAGTGCCCTCGCAGAGCGGGCGCAAACGGTCATAAACGGGCGCAAAGGCAATATTGCATTTATTTTTGTTTGTTTTTGTTTATGCCTGAATAGCGGGCGAGATAGCAAAAACGCTGGCGGCAGTGCAGCCGAAATGCGTGCGCTATCACACTGTCCGGCAGCGAAAAGCTCGCCTTCGCCGGACATTCCCGAGGTCTCAACGCCCTGCGCAAGGGAAAGGTAATCTGATTATGTACTTCAGGAGAGAGCTATGTTGCCGCTGGAACGTCATCGTTTGATTGTTGAACTGCTGGGCCAACGCGGCGTGATGCGGGTGAATGAGATTGCGCAAGCGACTCGGGTCTCAAGGGAAACGATTCGCCGCGATCTGAGCGAGCTGGAACGGAAAGGGATCTTAAATCGGAGCCACGGCGGAGCGCTGGCGGCGGAAAACCCGCTGCCGACGACCCGAGCGGCAGCGTCCGCCCTGCCGGTCGAAGATAGCCAGGGAAGCTTTCAGCAAAGAACGCTGCTGCACAGCGAAGGCAAAATGCGCGTTGCCCGTAAAGCGCTGCAGTTTCTCCAGCCGGGAAAGACCATCGTCCTGGACGGCAGCAGCACCAGCTGGTTTTTGGCCCGGCAGATGCCGGAGATGGCGTTAACGGTTATTACGCCCTCCATCCGCATCTTACAAACCCTGATGAGCCGACGCTCGTTGCATCTCGTGGGGCTGGGGGGCGACTTCTCCCCGACCGAAGAGTCGTTCTTCGGTGAAACTGCCTCACGAACGCTGCGCGAGTATGCCATCGATACGCTCTTTTTCTCCTGCCAGGGTCTGGAGCGCGATAGCGGCTTATATGCGGGTACGGAAGCCCACGCTGCGCTGCTGAAACAGATGATGCTGGCGGCCCGTCAGACCGTGGCATTGGTCGACGGCAGTAAGCTGGGGCGAACAGGCGTCGCGCGCATCGGCGGATTGGGCGAGCTGGACTGTCTGGTGACCGAAAAGTTTGTCGATCCGCTGCTGGAAAAAGAGATGACCTGGCATAACGTCGGCCTACAAATCGCCTGAGTACGCCGTCATGACGTGACGGTTAATACGCGCAATGTCGAAACGCTGCTTCCCGCGGCAGGGCCAGACTTTGCCTGAAATCAGCCACTACCGGAATAAATGAGGCCTTATGCGTTATTACCTTTCTCCCTCGCTCATGTGTATGGACATGATGAAGCTGACGGAACAGCTGCACTTTTTAAACGGCAAAGCCGACAGGCTGCATGTCGACATAATGGACGGCCACTATGTCAAAAATCTGGCGCTATCGGCCAGCTTTGTGGCGCAAATTCGTCCCTACACATCGCTTCCCATCGATGTCCACCTGATGGTCGAAGAGCCCGCCTCGTTTATCCCGTCGCTGATAGAAGCCGGCGCTGACGCTATTTCACTGCATCCGGAAACCATCTGCCGCGAAGCCTTCCGGCTCATCAATATGCTTCGCCAGGCGGGGAAAGAGGTGGGCGTGGTGCTCAATCCCGCCACGCCGGTTGAGAGCATCCAGCACTATCTGCATCTGCTCGATAAGGTGACGGTGATGACCGTCGATCCAGGCTATGCCGGTCAGCCTTTTATTCCCGAAATGCTCGCCAAAATCGCGCAGCTTCATCAGCTAAAAGAGAGCGGCAACCTCAGCTTCTTGCTGGAAGTCGACGGCTCATGCAATCGCAACACCTACCGCGAGCTGCTGGGAGCCGGAGCGCAGATATTGGTCATGGGCAGCAGCGGTTTATTCCGCCCGGATATGCCGCTTGAGCAGGCCTGGGAAAAAATGTCCCGCGATCTGTCCGCCGCGCTGCACTCCCCCGAGCTCGTATAAAGGAGCGAATGATGTCAGGAAAAGTCTGTGTTTTTGGTTCATTCAATTTCGACATGGTTGCCAGGGTGGAGCGCTTTCCGGTACCGGGCGAGTCGTTAGTGGCCTGCGGAAGTATGACCAGCGCCGGGGGGAAAGGGGCGAACCAGGCCACCGCCGCGCTAAAAGCGGGGGCGAATGTCCACTATATCGGCAAGATTGGCAATGATACCTTCGGCCATTTTGCCCGCCGTCATCTGAAAGGCGTGGGCTTCAATGCCGTGACGCTGCTGGTCGCCGAAGACGTCCCCACCGGCAACGCGCTGATTTATGTGGCCGGCAATGATGCCGAAAACATGATTGCCGTCGACCCCGGCGCGAATATGACGGTGACCGATGATGAAATCGCCGGCTGCATTCCCGCTATCGGCTGCGCGGATGTGGTGCTGGTTCAGCTGGAGAACAATCTTTCCGCCATTGAGCAGGTCGTTGACGCCGGCAAAGAGGCCGGGGCCTTCGTGGTGCTCAATCCTGCGCCCTGGCAGCCCGTTGAGCACGCCTTTCTAAGCAAAGTGGATCTGCTCACGCCGAACGCCACGGAGGCCGGGTTAATGACCGGGCGCCGGGTTGACTCTCTGGCGGCCGCGGCCGAGGCCGCCGATGCGCTGCATGCTCAGGGCGCGCGCAACGTCATTATCACCCTCGGCGCAAAGGGCGCCCTGCTGAGCGAGCAGGGCGTGAAATCCCCTATTCCGTGCTTTCCTTCTCATCCCCGCGATACCACCGGCGCGGGCGATGCCTTCAACGGCGCGCTGGCGGCGCGACTGGCCTGCGGCGAGCCGCTGCATGCCGCAGCCCGATTTGCGGCGGCCTACGCCGCCGTCAGCGTCGAAAAGCAGGGCGCATCATCTTTACCTGAGTACCAGGAGGCACGAGAACGGCTTTTGCGTGCCGCCTCTGATTATGAAATGGCATAAACCCTACTGTATAAAAACCATTAAGAGGATAGCTCAATGAGTACGCTAATCACGGATAAGGTCGATAAAGCGGCAGTCCACAATGAAAAACTGGACACCAGCGCGTATTTACCGCATACCCCCTGGCTGCAATTTTTACTGGTCTGTTGCCTGTTTGCGCTATGGGGGATGGCGGGCAACCTGAATGATATTTTGATCGCCCAGTTTAAAAAGGGCTTCGATTTAACGGATACCCAGACGGCGCTGGTGCAGTCGATTTTTTTCCTCGGCTACTTTTTTGTCGCCCTGCCTGCGGCGGCGCTGATAAAGCGTTATTCCTATAAAGCGGCGATCATTATTGGGCTGTGCCTGTACGCCCTCGGCTGCTTCCTGTTCGTTCCGGCCGCGCAGATCATGACCTACGGCGCGTTCCTCGCCTGCCTGGGGGTGATCGCCTGCGGACTCTCTTTTCTGGAAACATCGGCAAACACCTATTCAAGCCTGCTGGGCCCGATTCAATCGTCCACCCAGCGCATTAACTTTTCGCAGATCTTCAACTCGCTGGGCGTGATTTCCGGCGTGCTGATTGGCCAGGTGATGGTGTTTGGCGAGAACGATCCGAGCCATGAACAGCTGCTGGCGATGCCCGCCGCCGCCGCGGACGCTGCGCGGCATCAAATGGTCGGCCAGGTGGTCGGACCCTATCTGATTATCGGCTCCGTGCTGGTGGTGCTGGCGCTGGTGTTCGTGTTTATTAAATTCCCGTCGTGCAAGGGCACGCCCTCTCAGCAGCAGCAACTCCCGACGGAAAGCATGGGACCTACGCTGAAACGCCTGTTTGCTATCCCGCGCTTTCGCCTCGGGATCCTGTCGCAGTTTTTGTACGTCGGCGCCCAGGTTGGCGTATGGAGCTTCACGATTCGCTTTGTGCAGCTCGTGCAGCAGGGCACCAGCGAGCACTCCGCGACCTACTGGCTGCTGGCTTCTCTGGTGATTTACGCGGTGGGTAAAACCGTGGCCACCTGGTTGATGAACCGCCTGAACCCGGCGCTGCTGCTCGGTAGCTTTGCCCTGGCCGCCACTGTCCTTTTATTGGTTGCCGTATTCAGCAGTTCAATGCTGGCGGTCTATGCGCTCATTCTGGTCAGCTTCTGTATGGCGCCATGCTGGCCGACGAACTTTGGTCTGGTCATCAAAGGGATGGGGAAAGATACCCAGACCGCAGGCTCGATCGTGGTGATGTCGATTATCGGCGGGGCCGTTATTCCGCTGGTGATGGGCATTATCTCGGATATGAACGGCGGCAATATGCAAATCGCCTTTATCGCTCCGCTCCTGTGCTTTGTGTATGTCGCTTTCTATGGTTTCTGGTGCGTGCGTAAGGGGGTATAACATGCGCGAACTTATCAACACGATTGCTCATATTGGCTATCAGGTCAGTGACTTAACGCGTTCGCTTGCCTTCTATGAACCGCTGGGCTTTCAGCGCCAGCAGCGGTTTAGCAAGCCGTCGCCGCAGGGCACTATTGAAGTCGCGTTCCTGGAAATGGCGGGCGCCGTCCTCGAGCTGTATCAGCTTCCCGCAGGAACGCCCTTTGACGCTCCTCGCTGCGGTATCGATCATCTGGCGCTGGAAGTCCGCGACCTGGATGCGGTGCAGCAGCGGCTGGCGGCGCTCGGTTATCCGCTCGATGAAGGGCCGATAGAAGAAGACAACGTGCGCTTCCTGCTTATTCGCGGCCCCGATGGCGAACGGCTCGAGTTCGATGCCTTTAAGCGCTAAGCGGCCGGCCTGATCCCCTTCTCCCTTTTAGGCCCGGTTAATACGGGTCTAAAAGCGGGCTTCCTCAGGCTTTACAAAAGCCTGCCTGATTCCAGATTTTCTCCCCCCCACCCGGCCTCTCCTGCCTATTGTGCAATGTTACAAAATTGCTTCTGTTTTGTTGATTTTCTATTGTGAGCCATTCGGCAATTTCCTCTCCTGAATTTCCCCAGACTACTTCCAGTCAATACGTAATATCAGGAGAGACAAATGAGCAGCACCTCCGCCGACTTCCAGAATCTGTACCAGGCCCTGAGCCACAGCGCCGCCCGTAGCCCGGATGCCCTGGCGCTGGCGTTTGAGGATCGGCGCTATCTGTACCGCGATTTTCACCTGCGGGTACAGCGAGCGATGGCGCAGCTTGACCGCATCTGGTCGCTGCGCAAAGGCGACCGAATCCTGCTGGCCTGGGGGAATCATCCCGCTTTTTGCGAAGTCCTTTTTGCCGCGCTTGGTCTGGGCATCGAAGTGGTGCCTTTCAGCACTAAGCTTAAGCAGGCCGAGAGCGAGGAGCTGGTGGGCCATATCGCCCCGCGGGTCGTGCTGTTCGATGCGACCTTACAGGACTGGCTGAAACACACCCCCAACGCGCGCGCGGTTTCACTCAGCGAATGGCAGGCGCTCTCACTTCCCGAACCGCTGACCCGCCAGCCGGTCCCGGTTAACCGCGACGATACGGCGGTGATGATGTTCACCTCCGGTACCACCGGAGAGCCGAAAGGGGCGATTATCACGCACAATAACCTGCTCTGCGCGATTGACGCCTATACGCAAAAACTGAATCTCACCGCCGCGGATAGCACCATTCTGGCGGTACCTATCTATCACATCACCGGCCTGTCGGCGCTGCTGGCGCTGTTTATTAGCCTCGGCGCGAGCATCTGGCTTCAGCACCGGTTCAACGCCCCGCAGGTGATCAACACCCTGCGCGAGAAGAACATTACCTTTCTGCACGGCTCGCCAACCATTTTTATCCTCCTGTGTCAGGCCGCGCGCGAGCAGAGCGCCAGCCATCCGGGCGATTTTCCCGCGCTACGCACGATTGCCTGCGGCGCGGGCCACCTGAGCGACGGACTGATCAACGAGTTAAAAACCCTGTTTCCGCATACGGCGATTCAGCCGATCTACGGTCTCACCGAAACGACCTCGCCCGCGACGATTTTTCCGGGCGACGTCTGGGGCAGCGATAAATGCGGCAGTTCGGGCCAGGCGATCCCCGGCCTCGCCATTACGATCCGCAACGATCGCCTGCAGCCCCTCCCCGCCGGGCAAATCGGGCATATCTGGCTAAAAGGCGATGTGGTGATCCGCGAGTACTGGCAGCACAGCGAACGACGCCCGAGCTGCGATGCGCAGGGCTGGTTTTGTACCGGCGATCTGGGCTATCTCGACGACGAAGGCTGGCTGTACATCAAAGACCGCAGCAAGGACATGATCAATCGCGGCGGAGAGAAGATCTACTCGCTGGAGCTGGAGAACATCCTCTCTACCTATCGGGGAGTGCGGGAAGTTGCCGTGATCCCGACCCCCAGCCCGGTCTATGGCGAAGAGCCGGTGGCGTTTATCGTGCCGGACGGCCAGCACCACCTGACCAGCGAAGAGATCCTCGGCTGGCTGAAGGTCAAAATCGCCCGCTTTAAGCTGCCGGCACGCATTATTTTCACCCGCGTTTTACCGCGTACCCACAACGGCAAAGTGAGCAAACAGCAGCTCAAAACGCGTCTCGCGGAATCCATCATCACGCTATCAACGGAGGATAAAAAGTGAGCAACAAATTTATCGACGCCCATCAAGCGGCGCAGTGGGTCGCCAGCGGCGACACCGTCTGCACCGTCGGGATGACGCTTATCGGCGCGGCGGAGTCCATTTTAAGCGCTATCGAAGCGCGCTTTCTGACCGCGGGCGAACCGCGCGACCTGACGCTGCTGCATGCCGCTGGGCAAAGCGATCGCCAGCGCGGCATCCAGCACTTCGCCCATCCGGGTATGGTGACGCGGCTTATCGGCTCGCACTGGGGCCTGGCGCCGCGCTGGATGGCGATAATCAACAACAACGAAGTGGAAGCCTGGTGCCTGCCGCAGGGGCAGATCGTCCATCTCTATAGCGCGATGGCCGCCGGGCTTACCGGGCGGCTTTCCCCCGTCGGGCTCGGTACCTTTGTCGATCCGCGCATGGAAGGCGGGCGGATGAACGCCCGCACCCGCGAACGGTCCGATCTGATCGAGCACGTGACGTTTCGCGGCGACGAATATCTGTTCTACCCGGCCATTCCGCTGGACGTGGTCATTGTGCGCGGCACCCATGCTGATGAAGAGGGCAACCTCACGACCGATGAAGAGGTGATGAAGCTGGAAGTTCTGCACGCGGTTCTCGCCGCCAGACGCTATGGGGCGAAGGTGCTGGCGCAGGTGAAATATCGCGTGGCGAAAGGCTCGCTGCATCCGAAAAGCATCACCGTTCCCGGCAACCTGATCGACGCCATTGTGGTGTGCGAAGAGCCGCAAGCGGATCATCGCCAGACCTCCAGCTGGGACTTCGATCCGGCGCTGTGCGGCGATATCCAGCTACCCGCCGCGCAGAACGCGCCGCTGCCGCTCGACCTGCGCAAGCTTATCGGGCGAATTGCCTGCCGCTACCTGACGCCAGGCTGCGTCATCAATCTCGGCACCGGCATTCCCAACGATGTTATTGGCGCCATCATTCACGAAGAACGGCTCGGCGAGCAGGTCACCATCACCGTGGAATCAGGGATCTACGGCGGGCAGCAGGCGGGCGGCGTTGATTTCGGCATTGGTCGTAACCTGAGCGCGATGATAAGCCACCAGGATCAAATGCTTTATTACAACGGCGCAGGGGTCGATATCACCTTTATGGGCGCCGGCGAGATGGACCCGCACGGCCACGTCAACGCCACGCGGCTCGGCGCATCCTGCCCCGGCGCGGGCGGTTTTATCGATATCACCCAGAATGCCCGCCACGTCGTGTTCTGCTCCTCTTTTACCGCCAAAGGGCTGGAGATCGCCTGTGAACAAGGGGCCCTGCATATCCGGCGCGAAGGCGAGGTACGTAAATTCGTCGCCGGGGTTAATCAGATTTCTTACAACGGCGAGCTGGCCCGCGCCAAAGGACAAACTATGCATTACGTCACTGAGCGGGCGGTTTTCGAACTACGCCCGGAGGGGCCGGTGCTGACGGAAATCGCCCCCGGTATCGATCTTGAGCGCGACATCCTGGCGCATATGGATTTTCGTCCGGCGATCGCCGCGGATCTTCAGGTTATGGACAGTCGCTTGTTCACCCCGCAGCCCTGCGGCCTCGCGGAACATCTGTCCCGGAATTCATCCTCTGACTCACAAGGAAATTAGCTATGAAACTTGCCAGTAAAACCGCCATTGTTACCGGCGCCGCGCGCGGTATCGGCTTTGGCATTGCTCAGGTGCTTGCGCGGGAAGGCGCGCGAGTGATCATCGCCGATCGCGACGCGCACGGCGAAGCCGCCGCCGCGTCCCTGCGCGAATCGGGCGCACAGGCGCTGTTTATCAGCTGCAATATCGGTGAAAAAGCGCAGGTCGAAGCGCTGTTTTCCCAGGCCGAAGAGGCGTTTGGCCCGGTGGATATTGTGGTGAATAACGCCGGAATCAACCGCGACGCCATGCTGCACAAACTCTCCGAAGCGGACTGGGACACGGTGATCGATGTCAATCTGAAGGGCACTTTTCTCTGTATGCAGCAGGCCGCCGTCCGCATGCGCGAGCGCGGCGCGGGCCGCATTATCAATATCGCTTCCGCCAGCTGGCTTGGCAACGTCGGACAAACCAACTATTCGGCGTCAAAAGCCGGCGTGGTGGGAATGACCAAAACCGCCTGCCGCGAACTGGCGAAAAAAGGCGTCACGGTTAACGCCATCTGCCCGGGCTTTATCGATACCGATATGACGCGCGGCGTCCCGGAAAACGTCTGGCAAATCATGATCAACAAAATCCCTGCGGGCTACGCCGGGGAGGCGAAAGACGTTGGCGAGTGCGTGGCGTTTCTGGCGTCTGACGGCGCGCGCTATATCAACGGTGAAGTGATTAACGTCGGCGGCGGCATGGTGCTGTAAGGAGAAAAACGATGACACAGGCTAATGATATTGTGGTTGTCAGCGGCGTCCGTACCGCTATTGGCACATTTAACGGCAGTCTTAAGCATACCCACCAGCATGACCTCGGAGCAGCGGTCATTCGCGAAGCGATCGCCCGCGCCGGACTTGCGCCGCAGGATATCGACGAAACGATCGTCGGCAACGTCGGGCAAATCGCCGAAAGCGGTTTTATCGCCCGTATCTGCCAGCTGCGGGCGGGGATCCCGCAGGAGAGCACCGCGTATTCGGTTAACCGCCAGTGCGGCTCCGGACTTCAGGCCCTGGCGGACGGCATGATGCAGCTGCAAAGCGGCCAGGCCGAGGTGGTCGTCGCCTGCGGAACGGAAAATATGACCCAGCTGCCCTACTACCTGCGCAAAGCGCGCGATGGCTATCGCATGGGCCACGGCGAGCTGGAAGATGGACTGATCTCCATCCTCACCTGGCCGGAAGGGCCTTATCACAACGGCATCACGGCGGAAAACGTTGCGCAACGCTTCGGTATTACCCGTGAAGCGATGGACGATTTCGCCTGGTCGAGCCAGCAGAAGGCGCTGAAGGCGATCGCTGAGGATCGCTTCCGCGAGCAGATTCTGGCCCTTGAGGTGCCGGACGGCAAAAAAGCGACCCGCCTGTTCGCGACCGATGAACACCCGCGCGACACCCCGCGCGAAAAGCTCGCCGCGCTGCGTCCGGCATTTAAAGCCGACGGCGTGGTGACGGCGGCTAACTCCTCCGGCATTAACGACGGCGCGGCCGCGCTGGTGATGATGACCCGCCAGCAGGCGGAACAGCGCGGCTTAACTCCGCGCATGCGCATTCGCGGCTGGGCGGTCGCCGGCTGCGGCGCGGAGATTATGGGGTTTGGCCCCTCTCCCGCGACCCGACGCCTGATGGACCGTCTCAATATGGATGTTCACGCCATCGATTTAATTGAACTCAATGAGGCCTTCGCCGCCCAGGCGCTGGCGGTGATGAACGATCTGCGTCTCGATCCAGCCCGCGTTAACGTCAACGGCGGCGCGATCGCCCTCGGCCACCCGGTGGGCGCCAGCGGTGCGATCCTGCCGGTCAAACTGATGTATGAAATGGCGCGCAGCGGCGCGCGCACCGGTCTGGTCACCATGTGCATCGGCGGCGGCCAGGGGATTTCTATGCTGTTCGAGCGCGAAGGCGCTTAGGAAAAGACGGCCCGAAGTGGGGCTTCGGGCCGGGCGTCGTTCGGGTCAGCACCCGGCGACAACCTGTGAGCTGACGAACGGGATCGTCTCGATCCCGGCAAGGCTTCTGACCACGAATACGGGGAAATAATAACCATGTCCGCAATAAATGAAAAGGCGGTAAACGGGACGCAGCTACAGCGCACCCATAAAAAGATCTACCGCCATTTGATGCCGCTGCTTATCGTGGCGTACATCATCAGCTTTATTGATCGCACCAATATTGGCATGGCGAAAGCGACCATGTCGGTGGATATCGGCCTTTCCGCAACCGCATTCGGCCTCGGGGCCGGGTTGTTTTTTCTCACTTACGCGGTGCTGGAGATCCCCAGCAACCTGTTTTTAACCCGGATTGGCGCGCGGCGCTGGATCGCCCGCATCATGATCACCTGGGGGATCATCTCCTGCGGTATGGCGTTTGTCACCGGGCCTACGTCCTTTTACGTGATGCGCCTTTTGCTCGGCGCTGCCGAAGCGGGGCTCTATCCGGGCATTATTTACTACCTGACCCTTTGGTTTGGCCGCGAAGAGCGCGCTAAAGCCACCGGTCTGTTCCTGCTGGGGGTCTGCCTGGCCAACATTATCGGCGCGCCGCTGGGCGGTTTGTTATTAAGCCTTGATGGAATGTCCGGCTGGCACGGCTGGCAGTGGATGTTCTTTATCGAAGGGCTGCCCGCGATAGCGCTGGCTTTCGTCGTCTGGCGCAGACTGCCGGATAAACCGGCCGACGCCCGCTGGCTGGACAGCGACGACGTGCAGGCAATCAACGCAGTACTGGAGAAAGAAGCCGAGGAGACGCGCCATACGCCAAGCCGATTTTCCCTGAAAACCGCGCTCACCACCCGGGTGTTTTTGTTACTGGTGCTGATTTACTTTACCCATCAGTTTTCGGTTTACGGCCTGAGTTATTTCCTGCCGGGGATCATCGGTAGCTGGGGCCAGCTTACTCCGCTGCAGATCGGTCTGCTGACCGCCATCCCGTGGATCGCAGCCGCCGCTGGCGGGATCCTGCTGCCGCGTTTCGCCCGGACGGAACAGCGTTCGCGCAGCATGCTGATGGCCGGATATCTGGTCATGGCGACCGGCATGGCGATTGGCGCGATTGCCGGCCACGGCGTGGCGCTGCTTGGCTTCTCGCTGGCCGCCTTCATGTTCTTCGCCATGCAATCCATCATTTTTAACTGGCTCCCCTCGATCATGAGCGGGCATATGCTGGCGGGCAGCTTCGGCCTGCTTAACTGCCTCGGGCTGTGCGGGGGCTTTCTCGGGCCGTTTATTCTCGGCGCGTTTGAGGATCGCACCGGCGCGGCAACGTCCGGCTTATGGTTCGCCGTCGCGCTACTGATCATCGGCGCGCTGGTGTCTCTGTTCATCAAAAGTTCGTCATCCCCTGGCAGAGCATCGGCAAAACAAGCCGGCGGCGAAAAAGCGTAATCAGGAGGTCCTTATGCGCATCGAAGTCTTACTGGATTTAAAAACTCGACTTGGCGAAAGCCCGGTCTGGGATGTCGAACAGCAGCGTCTTTGGTGGGTGGACAGCCTCGACGGGCGCCTGTTCGCCTGTAACGCGCAGGGCGGCGCGATTAAGAGCTGGGACGTGCGGCAGAAAATTGGCTCGTTCGCCCTGCGCCAGAACGGCGAAGGCGCGGTGGTGGCGCTACAGAATGGCGTACATCTGCTCGACTTCGCCAGCGGCGAGCTGACGCTGCTGCACCATCCGGAAGCGGACCGGCCCTTTAACCGGCTCAACGACGGCAAAGTCGATCGTCAGGGACGTTTTCTGTTCGGATCGATGGATATGCGTGAAGAGGAGCCGAGCGGCGCGCTATATCGCCTGGACGCCGATCTGTCACTACACGTGCTGAAGAAAAATATCATCGTCTCTAACGCCCCCTGCTGGAGCCCCTCCGGCGAGACGTTCTATTTTGCCGATACCTGGACGGGCGAAATCTGCGCCTGGGACTACAACACCGCGACCGGCGATCTCTCCGGAGAACGAGTCTTTTGCCGTGTCGATAGCAGCGAAGGCGGCGCGGCGGATGGCGCCACCGTGGACAGCGAAGGCTATCTGTGGAACGCGCTGGTCTACGCGGGCAAGCTGGTGCGCTACACGCCGGAGGGCAAGGTCGATCGCATCATTGAGATGCCGGTGAAAAAAGTGACCAGCGTTATGTTCGGCGGCGAAAACCTCGACGTGCTGTACGTCACCTCAATGGCGCAGCCGCCCCTCCCGCGCTTCCCGGAAGATAATCAGCTGCGCGGCAGCCTGTTCGCCCTGTACGACCTGGGCGTGACCGGCGTAGCGGAACGGCGTTTTGCCGGCTAAGCGAACCTCCGGCTCGCCGCGATAACAATAATACCCGGCGAACTGACTCTGACCCTGACACCAGGCGGCGCGCATCATGCTGTCGCGACGCCGCGGAGTAAACACGACTATGACAACAATCAATCACACACCTGCCGGCGAACAAGGTGGAAAAAAGCGGCTGATACATCGTTTCTCCTGGGTTTCGCTGCTGGTTTGCTGGCTAATCTGGGTGCTTAACGCCTACGATCGCGAGATGATCCTGCGCCTTGGCCCGGTCATCTCTAAAGAGTTTTCGCTCTCGCCGGAACAGTGGGGCAACGTCGTCGCCCTGATTATGGTTGCCCTCGCGGTGCTGGATATCCCCGGCTCCATCTGGAGCGATCGCTACGGTTCAGGCTGGAAACGAGCGCGCTTTCAGGTACCGCTGGTGCTGGGCTATACCGCCCTCTCTTTTCTTTCCGGTATTAAAGCGATCAGCCACGGGCTGACGGCCTTTGTGCTGCTGCGCGTTGGCGTCAACCTCGGGGCCGGCTGGGGCGAGCCCGTCGGCGTCAGCAACACCGCAGAGTGGTGGCCGAAAGAGAAACGCGGCTTCGCGCTGGGGGTGCATCATACCGGCTATCCGATTGGCGCGCTGCTGAGCGGCGTGGTGGCAAGTCTGGTGCTTTCCGCATTTGGCGAAGGCAGCTGGCGCTACTGCTTCCTGCTGGCGCTGATCGTCGCCATCCCGCTGATGATTTTCTGGGCGAAATATTCCACCGCCGATCGCATCAACACGCTTTATCTGCATATCGATAGCCAGGGGATGACGCGCCCGGCGACCCAGGAAAGCAGCCATGTTGCCAAAGGCGAAGGGATGAAGACCTTTTTACGCACCCTGCGCAACCGCAATATTTCGCTAACGGCGGGCAATACCCTGCTGACGCAAATTGTCTATATGGGCATTAACGTTGTGCTGCCGCCGTATCTTTATCACGTCTCCGGCCTGTCGCTGGCAGCATCCGCCGGGCTAAGTATTATCTTCACGCTTACCGGTACCCTGGGCCAGATAATTTGGCCCTGGCTGTCCGATAGCTTTGGCCGTAAACGTACTCTGATCGTCTGCGGTCTGTGGATGAGTATCGGCATTGCGCTGTTCTATTTCGCCACCAATATGCCGCGTCTTATCGCCATTCAGCTATTTTTTGGCCTGGTGGCCAACGCCGTGTGGCCTATCTACTACGCAATGGCTTCGGACTCCGCCGAAGAACGCGCCACCTCTACCGCCAACGGCATTATCACCACGGCGATGTTTATCGGCGGCGGCATTTCGCCATTGCTTATGGGCTGGCTCATCCAGTTCGGTGGGGGATGGGAAAATCCGGCGGGTTATATCTACGCCTTCTTTACCATGGCGGGATGCGCGCTGCTGGGGATGTTATTGCAGCTCATGACCACCGATAAAACGCCGCGCAAAGCGCATTAACGCAGGAGAACGCATGAAGATTGTTATCGCGCTGGATTCGTTTAAGGGTAGCTGTAGCGCGCAGGCCGCTTGCGCAGCGGTAGCACAGGGGTTGCGCCGGGTTGACGAGGGGCTGGAGCTGGTCGAAATGCCCGTGTCGGACGGCGGAGAGGGGCTGCTCTCGGCCCTTGCGGAAAGTCCGCAGCTGAAGGGCGCAAGGTGGCAGCAGCAGCATTGCACCTCGCCTTACGGTCTCTCCGTAGAGGCCGCGTTTCTGATCCTGCCCGGCGAACGGGCCATTATCGAGATGGCGCAAAGCTGTGGGCTGGAGCTCACGCCGAAAGCGCAGCGGGATGTGCGTCTGGCCAGCAGCTTTGGGCTGGGCGAGCAGGTAAAAGCGGCGCTGGATGCCGGTTGTCGGCGTTTGATTATCGGGCTGGGCGGCAGCGCGACCAACGATGGCGGTATCGGTTTTGCCCAGGCGCTTGGCGCCCGCTTCTGGCGCGAGGACGGCACGCTGCTGCCGGTTCCCGCGGCGGGTCAGGATCTTGCGCATATTCAGCGCATCGATTTAAGCGCCATGGATCCGCGCTTACGACAGGCCGAAATACAGGCCTCCTGCGACGTCACGAATCCTCTGCTTGGGGAAGATGGCGCCACCTGGGTGTATGGCGCGCAGAAAGGCGCGGACGAGGCCGCGCTCAGGGAACTGGAGGCGGGTATGGCGCACTACAGTCGGCAGATTACGCAAACGCTCGGCTACGACATCAGCGAACGGCCCGGCGCCGGGGCCGCGGGCGGTATGGGGGCCGCGCTGATCGCCTATGCGGGCGCCACGCTGCGCCCGGGCATTGACCTGGTGCTGGAACTGCTTAACGCCGACCGCCATCTTAGCGATGCCTCGCTGACCATCGTCGGGGAAGGCTGGCTCGATCGTCAGAGCGCCTTTGGTAAAGCCCCGGTGGGCGTGGCGGGCAAAGCGGCGCGCCACGGCGTACCGGTTGTGGCCCTTTGCGGCGGACGCGATGAGAGCAGTCGGCAATTGTATCAACACCATATTGACGCGATGTGGTCTATTTGCCAGCGCCCTATGCCGCTGGCGGAGTCGATGAACACATGCGAACAGCTCCTCGCCGACGCAGCGGAGAATGTTCTACGAACCTTTCTGAGCGGGCGGCGCGGAGAGGCACATAAGCGGATAACTGTATGATTATTACGACGGCGCTGGCTAATGAAATTGTCGCCCGGGCAATGGCGATAATTCATCATAACGTGAACGTGATTGACCATCATGGACAGATCATTGCCTCAGGTGAACGGCATCGTATCGGCGAGCAGCATGAGATCGCCCGTGAGGTGATACGCACCGGTAAACGCATTTGTATTAACAACACCGCGGAAGCCGCGCGTTTCCAGAATGTGCATCCCGGTATTAATCATCCCATTATCTATGACGATCGCGTGGTGATGGTGGTGGGCATCAGCGGCGATCCCGCAGCGATCAGCCGCTATGCTGAACTGGCGGTACTCACCGCCGAGCTGCTGGTCCGCCAGGCCATAGAGATGCGGGAAACCAACTGGCGACAGCGTCTGCGCGATACCCTGTTTGGTCAATATCTTGATCAAGGCGCTTCGCCCGCCGGACAGGAAGCGCTTCATCGCCTGGTTGAGCTTGGCTTCGCTTTTGATGCGCCGCTGGTGCCGGTCGTGGTGACCGTGCAGGTTGAACAGCATCAGCTAAGCGAAATACTGAGTACGCTGCTGCGAGAATTCTCGCAGTTGGCCGGGGTAAGAGACGTCATTTTGCTGGGCAGCAATGAGATCCTGATCCTCAATACGCTGAGCGAATCCCAGGAAACGCTGCTGCGGGGCATCGAGTTTGTCCTCAGCAATCAGATCAGCCATTACCATATCGGCATTGGCGTGCAGGCTGACAGCGCTCCGGATATTCGCGAGGCCATCCGATTCGCCCGTTCGGTGATTGAGGTCGGGAGCAAAGTACAGCCGCAGCGGCAGATCTACTACTTTCGCGAAATGGCGATGCTCTGCCTGTTCCGGGTGCTGGAAGACAGCTATATGGTCAATTTTTTTATCAATAACGTACGCCAGCTGCTTGAGCATGATTCCGGCGAAGTGCTGCTGGATACCCTCAGCAGCTTTATTGCCAATAACGCCGAGCCGGGCAAAACGTCGCTGCTGTTGGGGATTCATCGCAATACGCTCACCTACCGGCTGCAGCAGATTAAAAAGCATATTCAGCTCGATCCGATGGTCTTCACCGACCTGACGCAGCTGGCGGTGTCGGTACACTGCTATCGTCGGCAGAACCCGCGCCAGAGCGAATGGATTGATACCTTAAGCTAACGTGCGCCGGGCGAGCAGGCCGGTACGCGCCCTCGCCCGCCCTTCACAGCAAACACCGTGCCGGTCGCGTTCTGCTGGCCAGCAGAGGAGAGCGCTGACGTCAAAGACGCTCAGCGCCGCGCGCCATCGCCACCTCGCACCGCGTATCACTCTGAGATCGACGTTTATCAAAATAATAGCGCGCCCGGCGATTTTATCCCGACAGGCGCCTTCGTCGCCGAGGGCTGGCTTTTCGCCTCATCCCTTCAGCGAAGCTTGCTCGCTTCAGTCGCCATTTTTGTACACAAATTAATCAAATGGCACCTTTCTTGCCTTTTATCTACGTTCCCCGACCGCAGCATTCGTCGGCCAATGTAGATAAAAAGGACAGGAAAATGGCGCAAATGAATGAAAACATCGCGACCGCACCGGTCTCTCCCCTACGCGATTTTTTCGCGAAACCACGTATCATCGCCAGGCCCGGTTTTAACCGCTGGCTGGTGCCACCGGCCGCACTGGCCGTTCATCTCTGCATAGGTATGGCCTATGGGTTTTCCGTTTACTGGCTGCCTATGTCGCAGCTCATAGGAGGAAGCGAGTCCCTTCAATGCCCCGTCAATATGTCGTTCTGGCAGCAGCTGTTTACCCGCGATTGCGACTGGAAAATCTCCATGCTCGGCTGGACCTACACGCTGTTTTTTGTTTTTCTCGGCTGTTCGGCGGCGCTGTGGGGCAGCTGGCTTGAGAAGGTTGGACCGCGGCTGGTGAGCTTTATTGCCACCTTATGCTGGTGCGGCGGCCTGCTGCTATCCAGCGTCGCCATCTATTTCCATCAGCTATGGTTGCTGTGGCTGGGGGCCGGGGTCATCGGCGGAATCGGTCTCGGACTGGGCTATATTTCACCGGTTTCGACGCTGTTGCGCTGGTTCCCTGACAAGCGCGGAATGGCGGCCGGGATGGCGATCATGGGTTTTGGCGGGGGAGCGCTGGTGGGGGCGCCGCTGGCAAATGGTCTGATGAATTACTTCGCCGGTCCGACCGGCAACGGGGTATGGCAAAGCATTCTGGCGCTGGCGGCGATTTATGCGCTATTTATGCTTGCCGGTACCTTTGGCTATCGCCTGCCGCCCATGGGCTGGCACCCTTCGGGCGAGAAGGCGCAAAAAACGATCCGCAATAATCCCACGATCCAGGTGCACGTCCGCGTCGCCTGCCGTACCCCACAGTTCTGGCTGCTGTGGATGGTGCTATGGCTCAACGTCACCGCGGGGATCGGTATTCTCGGTATGGCTTCGCCGATGCTGCAGGAGATCTTTGCCGGCAAACTGCTGTCGCTCGATCTCAGCTGGCATGAGCTGAACGGCGAGCAGCTGAAACGCATTGCTACCATGGCCGCAGGATTTACCGGCCTGCTCAGCCTGTTTAACATCCTGGGACGGTTTTTCTGGGCATCGGTATCCGATCTGTGCGGGCGAAAAATGACCTTTGCGATCATTTTCTGCCTGGGCGCCGTGCTGTACGGGACGTTGCCGCTGGTGAATCACGGCGGCTATATCGCGCTTTATGTCTGCGCGATGTGCATTATCATTTCGATGTACGGCGGAGGCTTTGCCAGTATTCCCGCCTATCTGGCTGATGTCTTTGGCTCACAAATGGTGGGCGCGATTCATGGACGCTTGTTAACCGCCTGGTCGGCGGCCGGGATCAGCGGCCCGGTTCTGGTGAACTATCTGCGCGAGTATCAGCTGACGCACGGAGTCCCGCCCGAGCGCGTCTACGATATAACGCTGATGGTCCTGACCGGCCTGCTGGTGATGGGTTTTATCTGTAATCAGCTGGTGCGTCCGCTGACGGAAGAGCATGCGATGACCGCGGAACAGCAGCAGCAGGCGAAAGGTCTGTATACCATCAATAAGGATGCTCAGCTCACGTGGGAGGCCCGCCCGTCCACGCTGCTGTTAACCGTAAGCTGGTTAGCGGTGAGCGTGCCGCTTTTATGGGGCGTCGGCACCACCCTCCAGCAGGCCGTGAAGTTCTTTATGTAAAGTCTTGCCGCCGATGCCGGGCGGCATCGGCCAGACGAGAGAAAGCGCACTTTGCAGCACGTAACATAGTCAGCATCCATCGATAAAGTTATTCTAACGACTCAGGTGAATAGACTAACTGCCTATCAGGGAAGAAGACTGTCCGTCGAACTTTTACCGGTCGACTGCAGCCTTCAATGAATCTTCAGGAGAATCGATTGATGGTAAATATTTATATTGCGAGTCCTTTTTTCAGCGACGACCAGGTTGATCGCGTCCAGCGCGTCGAACAGGCGCTGACCGCCAATAAAACGGTAGATAAATTTTTCTCACCGCGCCTGGCCGATGCGGAGAATCTGGAATACGGCACTTTACCCTGGCGCGATTTCATCTTTAAGAACGATATCAAGCATCTCGACGAAGCCACGGTGGTGGTTGCCGTTGTTGATTTCTTTGACGGTCACGTCGATAGCGGTACGGCGTACGAAATCGGCTATGCCCACGCGTTTAAAAAGCCGTTGATTATCGTTCAGGAAAAAGGGAATAAGCTAAACCTGATGATTTCAGAAAGTCTGACTTACTATACCCAAAGCGCTGAAGAGCTGGCGACTTACGACTTTACTCAACTGAAAAAGAATATCTTTACCGGCGACGTTTTCTGATACCACGCGGTCGTCTGAGCGACCGCTTTTTTCCCTCGCCTGGGGAGTGTTCATAGGCTTACCGGCGGTGCGACCCAATATGCGCAACGATCCGCTCTACCGCCTCTTCGGCGCTCAGTACTGAGGTATCCAGCACCAGGCTGGCAGAATGCCAGGGTTCGTAATCACGGGTGATGACCTTTTGCCAGTCCGGCAGGATATGGCCGCGAATGTCCGCTGCGCGGTTTTCCACGCGATACCGATGCTGCGTTTGGTCGGAGCAGGTCACTTCTATCTCCAGATAAGGCGCGGCATTCTCGGTCGCGACCTCTCTCCAGGCCTGGCGGGTAATGGCGATGGGATTCACCGCATCGGCAATCACCACGTTGCCCAGCCTGAGGTTATCCGCAGCAATGGCGTACGCCGCCAGATATCCGGCCGGTCCTATATCGTGCCGGGTGACGGTTTCGGCGCGGATCAGCGCCTGCTCAATCGAATCGATTCGTAACCAGACGGCCCCCAGCCTGGCGGCCAGCAGGCGAGCAATGGTTGATTTCCCGGTACCGGGCAGGCCGCCAAAGATCAGTAACATAGATATCCCGTTATTCAAGAGCCTTTAATGGATGACAATTTCCGCACGTTGATGACAATAGAGCGCCGATTGCCTCACGTCCAGCGCTGATGCGCGCACGTGGTACAAGGCCCAAAAACCACACAAAAAACAGGATTATTTTATCTCCGTTTAGGGTCGGTTGAGTTGGTTTACAGATACTAAGATGCAGGATGGCAGATTCCCCGGAGCCCGCATGAATACCCCGCCACGGCGTTTAATCCAGTACGGCAGCGTCATGTTGTTTCCGCTGGCGATGATTATTTATGATTTTTCGGCTTACCTGACCACGGATCTTATTCAGCCAGGCATTATTCATATCATCAACGAGCTTCAGGCTGATGTCACCCTTGCTCCGGCATCGGTCAGCCTGTATATGGCTGGAGGCCTGGCGCTGCAGTGGCTGCTGGGCCCTTTGTCAGATCGTATCGGCCGCCGCCCCGTTCTGCTCACCGGCGCCCTGGTTTTTGCTCTCTCCTGCCTGAGCATGCTGTTTGTCGCTTCGATCGCGCAATACTTCGTCGCCCGCTTTATCCAGGGAACCAGCATCTGTTTTATCTCGACCGTGGGCTATGTGTCGATTCAGGAAGCGTTTGGGGAAACCGATTCAATCAGAATCATGGCTGCGCTGACCTCTATCGTCCTGCTTGCGCCGGTTATCGGACCGCTGGCCGGCGCGGCGCTAATGACGGTGATGCACTGGAAACTGCTGTTTGCCATTATTGGCGCGCTGGGCCTGGTGGCCTGGGCCCTGCTGCTTTTTAAGATGCCGGAAACCGTTATCTCTCAGGGGCTGGGATTTAAACCGGGGGAAGTGCTGGCTGATTTCATCGCGGCGTTTCGTCATCCCGTGGTGCTGACAGGTTCGCTGGCGGTGGCCTTTGGCAACGTGCCGATGATCACCTGGGTGGCGCTCTCTCCGGTGATTCTGATTGAGCACGGCGGCATGTCTCCCGCGGCATATGCCTGGACTCAGGTGCCGGTGTTCAGTGGGCTGATTATCGCCAGCGCGATCGTGGCGAACGTGGTAAAAGACCCCACTTCGCCGCGCTTTATCTGGCGTACCGTTCCGATACAGCTGACCGGCCTGCTGATCCTGCTGGTCGGTAATCTTATGTGGCCGCATGTCTGGTTCTGGTCGGTGCTGGGTACCAGCATTTATGCGCTGGGGATTGGGCTACTTTACCCGGTGCTGTTCCGCTTCACGCTCTTTTCCCATCATCTGCCAAAAGGCACCGTGTCCGCCACGCTGAATATTCTGGCCCTGAGCGCGTTTGCCGCTTCCATTGAGGCAACCCGTTGGATCTACTTCCATGCTGGTGGCAGAATCGCCTTCCACTGCGCGGCGCTGATGGCCAGTCTCGCCGTGGTAATACTGGTTTCCCGGTTGCTGAAACTGCGTAAGCGGCATCAGGAGGCATCAACAGATAATCGTCACCTCCATGACAACGTTTAGAGATAGCCCTCTCTCATCAGTGGTGGTGGCATTCATGTCCAGAGCAACGAAGACCCCGCAGGGCGGCGGTGCAACTTCGCTCCTCTAAGTTTCTCTTATACAATCTATAAATTAAGTCTCGATCCGCTCATGACTCACTCCGGTACACTGTCAACCAGAGTTAACGGAGCGATACGATGCACATTATTCATGCTGAAGAACAGCACATTACCGCGATACGCAATATTTATGCTCACCATGTTCTGCAAGGTACAGGTAGCTTTGAAACCGAACCTCCGGATGCGCAGGAGATGCTGAACCGACTGAGTCGCGTTCAGTCTCATGGGTTTCCATGGTATATCGCCCTCAAGGGCGATACGGTCATCGGCTACTGTTATCTTTCTCGTTACCGCGAACGCCATGCCTACCGGTTTACGGTTGAAAACTCGATATACATTGATCCGCGTTATCAGCGACAGGGCATCGGAAAAGCGCTGCTCGATCGAGCCGTCACCTGGGCACAGTCCCAGGGATATCGTCAGATGATTGCGGTTGTGGGTGACAGCGCTAATGTGGCTTCCATTGCGCTGCATGTCCGCGCAGGATTTACTGAAATAGGCACTCTGAAAGATATTGGTTTCAAACATGGCCGCTGGCTGGACACGGTTTTCCTGCAGCGCATTCTGGGTGAAGGGAACAGTACTCAGCCAGAAGATTCAGACCTTACGCTCTGAGGCAGGAATAAGGGGGCATTCACCCCCTTGATATTTATTTCACCCGTTTACCCGCATCATCAACAACTTTCTCGCCATCTTCCTTAGCGAAAGCGCCTTGCTGGGCATCGGGAAGAATATCCAGAACAACTTCAGAAGGACGGCACAGACGCGTCCCCAACGGTGTCACCACAATCGGGCGGTTAATCAGGATCGGATGCTGCAGCATAAAGTCGATTAACCGATCGTCAGTAAATCTATCTTCTGCGAGGTCCAGTTCTTCATAAGGCTCAACATTTTTACGCAGCAGCGCCCGCACCGCGATCCCCATGTCGGCAATGAGTTTGACCAGCTCATCGCGTGACGGTGGATTTTCAAGGTAATGAATAACGGTGGGTTCAGTACCGCTATTGCGGATCATCTCCAGCGTATTACGCGAGGTGCCGCAGGCCGGGTTGTGATAAATGGTGATGTTGCTCATAGATAGCAGTATCTCATGACAAAGTGAAAGAGAGACGTAGCGCCAGCGCGGCCAGCGTGACAAACAGCACAGGCAGAGTCATAACGATCCCGGTGCGAAAATAGTAGCCCCAGGTGATGGTCATATTCTTCTGTGAAAGTACATGCAGCCAGAGCAGCGTTGCCAGGCTACCAATAGGTGTAATTTTCGGACCCAGATCGCAGCCAATCACGTTGGCGTAGATCATCGCCTCTTTAATAACGCCGGTTGCGGTGCTTTCATCGATAGAGAGCGCACCAACCAGCACGGAAGGCATGTTGTTCATGATCGAAGACAGGAAAGCCATCAGGAAGCCAGTACCCAGCGTCGCGGCCCAGAGTCCTTTATCCGCCAGTACGTTTAGCCCCCCTGAAAGGTATTCGGTTAGCCCGGCGTTACGCAGACCGTAGACCACCAGGTACATCCCCAATGAGAAGATAACGATCTGCCAGGGTGCGCCACGCAGCACTTTGCCTGTGTTAATGGCATGACCTCGTTTCGCCACGGTAAACAGTATTACCGCCCCAACTGCCGCAATTGCGCTAACGGGAATCCCGAGAGGCTCGAGGACGAAAAAACCTACCAGCAGAAGAATCAAAACAATCCAGCCGGTGCGGAACGTAGCCGGATCTTTTACTGCTTTTTCAGGTGCCTTCAGGAGAGCCAGATCGTAAGTC
The DNA here is from genome assembly GCF_040065315.1 of Klebsiella sp. CN_Kp100. Taxonomy (NCBI): domain Bacteria; kingdom Pseudomonadati; phylum Pseudomonadota; class Gammaproteobacteria; order Enterobacterales; family Enterobacteriaceae; genus Klebsiella; species Klebsiella sp. CN_Kp100. The sequence continues at coordinate 92,540 of NZ_JBEAIJ010000001.1, read as the reverse complement.
GGCGGGATATCTTTGCGGAAGAACAGATGCAGCATAACCAGCGTGGCGATAATAGCAGCAATATCCACCGGCACCATTACCGACGCATACTCAGTGAAGCCCAGTCCAAAGAAGTCCGCCGAGACTATATTCACCAGGTTCGACACGATAAGCGGCAGGCTGGCCGTATCGGCAATAAAACCGGCAGCCATGACGAATGCCAGCGTGGTGCCTTTGCTGAACCCTAATGCCAGCAGCATGGCGATGACAATGGGAGTCAGAATCAGTGCCGCACCATCGTTAGCAAACAGCGCCGCCACCGCAGCGCCGAGCAAAACGATCCAGGTAAACAGCAAACGGCCACGACCGTTTCCCCAACGAGAGACATGCAGCGCCGCCCATTCAAAAAAGCCGGACTCGTCGAGCAACAGGCTGATAATAATCACCGCAATAAAGGTCGCCGTCGCGTTCCAGACGATATTCCACACCACCGGAATATCCCCCACATGCACAACGCCAGATATCAAAGCCAGTACTGCGCCAAGCGTCGCGCTCCAGCCGATGCCCAGCCCCTTCGGCTGCCAGATAACCAGAATAATGGTCAGGATAAAAATAGCACCAGCCAGTAGCATACCCCCTCCCTGAAAATCACATTTGAAAAAACATATATGTTACGGCAAATTTTAAAGACAAACCGCTTTACCGCTTTCCGAACAGTTTGCTGATGCCAGCTTGCGGGCGATGACCTGTACGATCTCTCGCTGGCTTAACCAGGCCTGTTCAATGACCTGTGCTGCCCATACAGGCATATGCGGTGATAAACGATAGTGCACCCACTTCCCCTGCTTGCGATCCAACAACAGTCCGCTTGCCCGAAGCATTGCCAGATGGCGGGAGATCTTGGGCTGCGACTGATCCAGCGCCGTGCAGAGATCGCACACGCACAGTTCCCCCATCTCCTTAAGTATCAGCACAATACCCAGACGGGTTTCATCGGACAGATTTTTGAAAAGCTGTAAGGATGTTAATGACATCATTCCTCCCGATTGTTGACGGACAGGATACTCCACGGAGATATAAGTTCAATATCAAATATGAAAAAACGGATATGTTTAGTGACTAAAAACAAGAGAAAAGTATGCCTGGCAAGTTAACCAGATCAATTTATAGGGGAAGAAAAGAATTTAGAAGGGCGAAGGGAATAAAACAACAATGGACAAACTCAGTTAAAACGTAGACTTTTTGTGTTATGAAAAATTAACTATACACATTTCTATACACATTCAACATTGCCTTACGCTTTAGTTGACCTATGACACCGTCAGTCCGTTAAGAGCGATGAGCTGACATTGGCCTTAGATCATACCTGAACCGTTCTCTGGAAATTCTTTATAAGCGAACGGTTTGGTTAAGCTGGATGCTTACATTCAAAAGAAGCAATCACGTGAGCGTGATGCAGCAGCTGTATCGATGAAACCTGAAAAACTCATGTTTAATCTCAATTATTATAGCAACGCTATAATGGCACAAACTAAATTACCTGGACAAACTCGCCGAAGCGGGTTTGTCTAGTCTTTAATATAAATTTTAAACTTCTTTAAGCCATTTCGGGGAATAACTCTTCAACTTTATTCTCTACTGCATCTGCAATTGATTTTGCTTTGTCTTTTGCATTCAAAATAGATAGCGTGCTACGATATTCGGGAGCAAGTGCATACTCCGTAAATGACGCATCAAAACCAAGTGACTTAACCTTGCCCTCAATATCTGACAGATTAATTTTAAAGAATTCCTTGCGATTATTCACCATATTTATCCGGTGCGAAGAAAATTCATTATGCAGGCTAGTTTCAAGTGCTGGAGCATCATCGGAGTAAATCAACGCATGGATATCAAATTTAAACGGCACTGATGCAGACCCCAGTTCATTAACACGATCTTCAGGTTCAAGTCGTCTAGTTAAACCAATTTTATAGACATTCTCCCCAAACGCTCCAATATTAGAAATCACATAGACATGGCCGCTTCGAGTTAACTGAGCCTGAGATTTTGCGCGCTCAGACAAAGCCCTTGCCTCTTCAACCTGAAGTTCGAGTTCAGCAATTTTGGCTTCAATACGGGATTTTTCTTCAGCATTTGCCTTTTCAAGCTCTTTTCTTGCTCTTTCCATTGCCTTCTGGAAGTCTTTCTCCGCCTTTTGTTCATCGCGAATAGCTTTCTCGTATTCACGCTGTGCTTTCTCTTCCTCTCATTGCAATTCACGTTCTTCTCTAAGGATATCTTTCTCATCCTGAATTTTAAGTTCTTTTTCGTGGCAAAGCAGTAATTCCTCCAATCGCAAATTCAGATAATCATAAGTGATACTTATATTCATTGATTGTCCAAATTTATTGAGTGCATCAAAAGCGCTTTCAATACGTTTTTTAAGTTGCTCAACATTGCCTGCCTTAATTTTTCCTATCGCGGCATCACACTCGCTATTGAATGCTCTGACAAGTAATTTCACATAACGCTTGATCATTTTTTTACCTTCCGACTTGCTACCATTTACCTCCCAACTAGTATTAAAGTCACAAGCAGCATCTTGTCGAATTAGACTTTTCTGTCTTTCTTTATTGTAACTAATGGCCTCTTGGAAAGCTTTGGAATCATGATAGTCGAAACGCGGTTTATACATACCATAATCAATCATATCAACAGAGTCACTCACTTCAGCTAATTTTGCAGAGAGATCCAACAAAAGTTGGCGTTTTTCATTATATGATTTTTTTAAGTCGGTTAGCTCTTGCTCCTGAGACGCAATAAGCTCTCTCGCTATTTTTTCACGCCTCTGTATATCTGTATCTTTATCTTTAACCTCTTTATCTATCGCTTGGCGTTTTGCATTCACTTCACTATCTATCTCAGTACGCTTGTCTTTCACTTCTTTATCAATAGCATTGCGGCTGGACTTTTCTTCATCATCCATAGCCTTTTTTATTTTTCGCGCTTCTTCTTCAAGATCAACAATCTTGCTGTAACGTAAAAGATCGATTGCATGCTTTTTCTTCAATAAAATATGCATCGTAACCATAACCACGAATAAAACAGCAAGAACACCTACCGCTATTGCTAGTCCCAGGACCATTTAAAAAATCCTCTTCCTTTATAAAAGTAAGGGAATAGTACCAAATGTTGCCATGATTATCATGGTGATAAGCTCATGTATTCTATCCTGAAAACACGAAGTACAACGAGCAGGCAACGTCCCCTCCTGGCACAAAGCCGACTTTTTAAAGTTTATCCATATAAATGCCAGTTTTAGTTTGAAGCAACTGTAACTTAGACTCCCCTGCTCCGTTCCTCCCACTCATTCTGCCTTTGTGGGGGTAGCAGGAGCTTCAGACCAACCTGGCTAATTGACCGCTGCCATAGGCCTGCCTGGTCACCACACACTTTTGCATTTTTCCCCGCTAAAACCTTAACATTCCTTAACATCACCACTTTACACTTTTCCACTAAGTCCTGACTTAATGCGGCTTTCAGCATAGTTAACACTTTCCATTTTTTTACGCAAAAACCCTGTCATTTCTAAGCATCGCAGGTTGGCACTTTTTACCCCAAATTACGGGGTTTTCTGACTAAAACCGAAGCTATTCATAACGAAAACCCAGTATTCACAAGGTCTGTAGGCTGGTTTACACTTTTCTTTTATTTGCCCTAAAACCTTAGCATTTCTTAGCATGCCAGCTTGACACTTTTCTCCAGAAGCCGTCTTTGACCTTAATAATTCTGTATATTTCGGCTCGTATTTTGCCAGGAGGCCGCGATAGCAAGAGTCAGAGGGCGGGTTGACACTTTGGTTGGGCGTTTTGATTGAGGCGACTCTGAGTTGAAACTTTTCCCCTTGGGCAATGGCTTACAGCGTACATTTCAACACTAATTTTCATCCTCACCCATGTATTCGTGGAAGCGCTTTAAACGAGCTTCATCTGTTTTAGTAGGCGTGCACAATGCTTCGAGCCCCTTCACAGACCATCAGTCCCACTCTGGATCTATATGGTTTCCTTTCCCGCGTAATTTCATTCTTAGGCAATCCGCCAGGATAAAATCTTGTATGAAGTCTATAACGTTGCCCAGTTGGTGGAATCCATGGAAATAATGTTCGCAATCGTCAGGCTCGTGATAAAGCCTGACAACTTCTTCTCCGCCTTCATCGCATAGGTACTCAATATCATATGACATTAGCTGGGTGGCGGCTTCCAGCAGCTGTTTCGCTTCTTCCTGGCTTTGCGCCGCAGGAAACTAATACTGATTGGTATGAATCCATTCAATTACCTGTGAAGCCCACAGGACCATGTAGTCCTTTCTCTCAGAATGTTCGTTGCCATGCTGCATTTGTTCAGTAGCTTCAACGTCAATCTTGTTACCGGACATCACTACTTCACCCTTGGCTACCCAGTCATAAACCGTCTGTCGACTCACTACACAATGACGGGCATAGGCCGATTTGCTCATTACAGCCATGTAAACCTCACGTCAGAATATTGATTCAATCACACAAAATGGACAAAAAAGTTGAACATTACTGCCTAACCCTTTAATTTTGCTATTGTTTAGCTTAATCATTATAACCGAAAAGGATTATTTATGATACTTACTACCCTAGATAATAACTTAAGCGAAGGTTTCACCGACGACTTAGATTTATTCAAAAGAAAACCATTATTTGAGCAAATAATGAGAGTTACTCTCCAGGCACCAGATGAAAACTTAGTGTTAGCGTTAGAGGATAAATGGGGGAACGGCAAATCAACATTTGTAAAAATGATGACGTCAGAAATAAAATTGAACCATGAAGATCTTAATGTTATTTATTTCGACGCTTACGAAAGCGATTATCAATCAGACCCATTCATATCATTATCTTCAGTGATATATGAAATGGTCGAAAATGAAAAGAAACTGACCTCAAAATTTGGCGAAAAGCTTTTAATTGCAAGCAAAAAAATCGGTCTCTCTGTGCTTTCCCATACAGCAAAATTTGCTATCTCTACCGCAACAGCAAACCTCTTAACCGCCACTACAATTGAACAGGCATCGGGAGCACTAGCAGAGTCATTTTCTAACCCTATCGAGGAGTATATCGCTGACAAAATAAAATCAGCAAAAAATGAAAAAAACAATATAATTCATTTTAAAGAAACACTGGAAGAAATTCACACAACCACTCAGAAGAAAACCCTCATCATTATTGACGAACTTGATAGAGCAAGGCCTGATTATGCATTGGACCTGCTTGAAAAAATCAAGCATCTATTTTCTGTGAAAGGTTTTATTTTTCTCCTTGTAGTTAATCGTGAGCAGTTCGAAAAAAGTATTGAGTGCCGCTACGGACAAATTGATTCAAGGCTATATCTTAATAAATTCATACATTATTGGTTTACTTTGCCAAAATTGACTCGAACTACCGAAGATGTGAGGAATGGTTTTTATCAGTCCACACTAGAAACATACTTACTCTCAATTGATGCGAAGCAAAGATTATTATCTCGTGGGGGAGCACTTGTAAAAACGTTGGCTATGTTATTAGAAGTTAATGGTTGTTCACTTAGGGAAGCTGAAAGATGCTATTCAGTGCTCTCTGTCATTGATAACAGACATATGATACGTGAATTGAGCGGTAAAAACTTCCAGGTTTCACTAGCATTAATATGTTATTTAAAGGTATGCAATCCGAAGCTTCTAGAGGATTTAATTTATAAGAGTATCACGACTGAAAACATGTTGGAAAACCTACACATTAAGCAGCATGAAATCGATACAGATGAAAATATTTATAAATTAAACTCTATTATTAACTACCATCTCCTGAGTGATTCTGAAATGAGAAACAGAAGAGAGAACTCACAACCTAAAGATTTATTACTTCAAGAGATAGAAGGCAGCCGAAACGAACGAATTGAATACATTCAAAATATATATAACTCATTCAATAATATGCGCATTTCTAATTATTAGATTACATAAAGGGAGCTACATAGCTCCTTTTTACCCTAATAAAATTTATCGGTCAAGGTTATGCCCAGCGCCTGATGTATATCTTCAGACTGTTCCTGCCTGATACGCCTCACCAGTCCATCGGCATCCACGCCACCAGCAGTTATGTTGTAGTGGTTTGTCTGATTGATGGTTCCTCCGGTGCCAGACCTCACCGTTACCGGAGCGCTGTAGCCAGTCAGCCAGGGTGGCGCGCAGGCCTGTTTGGTAGTTACGTTCACCCCACCCGCTTTTAGCTTTCGCCATCCTTCCCGTTCACCAATAACGATGGCTCGCGAGTGGCATGATGTGGTGAACAAGCATGGCGGGGATGTGACTGTGACGCATCTGCCTGAAGTGGGAATCAAAGGGAAGACCCGCTTCCCGTTCTCTGATTTAAATAATGTGCAGATTGCAGATTTGGTGAGTCCATTTTTGAAAGATAAGAATCTACAGTAGCATAAGAAAATGTGGGCCCTCAATACTGAGGGCTCAGATCCAATATCTTATTTATAAAGACATTCTCTAATATGAAGTAGTTGAAGCGTCCCTGGAATGGCATGATGCCTTCAGTATGTATGAACAGTGGCCGAAGGTAGCTTGTTACCAGAGAAAGTGCAGAGATTTATCAATTTTATGAAGGTAAAAATGGCAACTCCGTTCGGTTAGCACTAATACAACTAACAGAGGGCACCATAACTTCCTTTTCTTTAATCATTTCGAAAGAGCGATGGTAAATCAGCTCAATATTAAACTCGAATTGTTGAAGGGTTGTTGCCTTATCCGAAAGGATTTCAAGTAACCACTGAATTTCTTCATAGACCAATTTGTCAAATAGTCTTTTTTTCTGCGCAGAGCAAAGCCACTGTTTTATAAATACTTTCTGATTGATACTATTCACAGAGGGAAGATTGCATTTGTTAAGTTTAATAGCCAGAAGAAAGCAGTAATAAAAATGATTCAGAATAAGAAGTTCATGCAACGATTTCATGATACTCCCAGGTAAAACAAGAGTGATGATAAGAAACACAATCTTCCATACATTCCTCAGGGCAACGCTTCGACGTTGATCAGAACCTTAACGAAAAACGCTTTTCGGTTATAAAGATCTGGCAAAAGCGACGGAACATCTTCCATTCGAACCTGCCGGGTTATCAGTGGAGAGACATCAATCTTTCCAGAACTGAGATAATGGATGGATGTCTGCCATTCTTTTCCAGGAAACGGTGCAGAAATCGAGTTCCAGGAACCAATGACGTTCAATTCATTACGCACAATTTTTTCAAAATTCAACCGGGGTAAAGCGACATCACCGTACGGGATACCCATGAGAACCACCGCGCCGCCTTTCGCCGCCAGAAGCAGGGATGAGCCGATCCCTGCAGCATTACCAGATGATTCAAAAACGATATCGACACCTTTGTCATAGGTGATTTCATGGAACCGGGATAAATAGTTTTCATCTTTGACGCAGAAGGTTGCCGTTGCCCCTGTTTTCGTCGCTACAGCGAGTTTATCTTCGTCGGTATCAAAAGCAAATACGTCCCCCGCTCCGCAGATTTTTGCCCATTGAACGGCAAGTAAGCCAATAGTACCGCACCCAACAATGGCCACACTGCTACCAGGCTTGATATCAACTTGCCGCATGCCATGCACAACCACGCTGGATGGCTCAACAAAGCTTGCTGTCGCAAAGTCCATAGAGTCGGGTAACTTGAGGACATTCTCAGCTGGCATCCGAATGTATTCAGCAAAAGCACCGTTGACCTGGCCTCCCAACACCTTCATATGCGTACATCGGGCATAATTTCCCTGTTTACAGTAGTCACAATGAAAACAGGGGAAGCAGTTACAGGCCGTGACGCGATCGCCTTTACTTACCGAGGTGACCCCACTCCCCGTATTCTCTACGGTGCCGGAAAACTCGTGCCCCCAGGTCAGACCGGGGTTATATGATCCAATTTTACCAAAGCGCGATATATCCGACCCACATATACCCGCAGTATGTACTTTAATCAGAACATCATTTGCATTTTCAATTTCAGGCTTCTGCACATCTTCATAGCGGACATCCTGTACACCATACAAATTCAGTGCCTTCATCGTAACCTCACTCTTCGGCATCAGGGTTGAAAACTCGAATGTGAAAAAATGTCGCCCTCACAAGGGCGACGCACTCAAATCCACGGAAAGCTGATGCCAGCTTTCCGTGGCCGTTCTTTCAAACATTAAAGGCGTGACAGAGATATATCCTGCTGTAACCGCACCTGCCTCACTATGCTCAGGAAACTCGGCGACTCCATGCTCCACGCGGATCCAGTAATAATCTTCTCCGTATGGGTCTATTGCTGGAATAACCTGTAATCCCTTCACTTTGCCAATACCCTGACGCGTGGCTTTAATTCCCTTAATCTTGTCCGCAGGCAAGTCAGGAAAATTAATGCTAAGGCAGCAATCAGTTGGTAATCCTCGACTGATTAACGAGTCCAGGACGGGCAGGCAAAATGTTTCTGCGGTACGCCAGTTCACCGCATCTTCAGGTCGTTTGTCCTGACTCAGGGCGACCGACGGAACGCCAAGCAAGAGGCCGGTGATGGCCGCTCCGACAGTTCCAGAAAGAACGGTTTCAAAACCGATATTGGAACCATTGTTAATGCCTGACAGTATCAGTTGCGGAAGTTGCTCCTTCATCAAATGCTGGACAGCCATCGTTACACAATCAGCCGGAGTACCATGCACGGCATATCGGCTCTCACCCCGCGGTTCCACTCGAACCGGTTCTCTGAGGCTAACAGAGTTAGCCACGCCGCTTTTATCAGTTGCAGGCGCCACGACCCAGACTTCATCGGCAAGCTGTTGTGCCACATCCTCAAGCAATTTAATTCCCGGCGCGTCAATACCGTCATCATTGACAAGTAAGATTCGTTGTAACCATTTTTGAGCCACAGGATTACCTCCCTTTCAGGGATAAATAAAGACCAGTCCAGGATATATAACTTACCGGGAATAAAATGGATTATTCTTCTTTCTCGCCAAAGCCGCTGGCAAATAACCCTTTAATCTCATCCATCAGAGCCTGTTCATCAGGGCCTTCACAGATGATTTCAATACTGGACTTACCTTTAACGCCAGCTCCCAATACACTCATCAGGCCTTTAACAGCAGTCTCTTTGCCATTATTGATAAGCGTAACAGAAGACTCATATTTTTTTAGCGTTTTAATAAACGTGGCTGCAGGACGTGCGTGCAGGCCTGTGCTATTTACAACACGAATATTTTCTCGAATCATTTTTATATCCAACTCTGAATACTGAATAAAAGTAAAAGATATATCAGGATACCTTGTTCATCATCAGAATTTTACTATAGACGTCAGCTTCCACCGCATCTTTCGCTCCCGACATTACTTTTGCCAGGTTTGCTTCATTGTTATTTTTAGTCCATGCCTGGCCGACAGTAGTAATAAATGCCTTACGCAAGTCGCTGGCAATATTAAGTTTCACGACGTTATAGTTCACAAAACTGCGGATGATAGCTTCATCGATCCCGGACCCTCCATGAATAACCAGCGGACACGGACATACTTTAGCGATCTCTTGTAATAAAGGGATGTCAATGCGCGGAATATCTTCAAGGCCGTGAACGTTGCCGACGGAAACTGCCAGCATGCTACATCCAGTCTCTTCCACAAAACGACGCACCTGATTGACATCCGTCTTACAGTCAGCCTCACTGACATGGTCATCTTCTTTACCCAGAATCGCGCCAAGTTCCGCTTCTACAGGTACGCCAAACGATTTACAGAAATCTACAGCTTCTTTAGTAAACGCAATATTTTCTTCATACGGCAACTCTGCACCGTCAATCATCACTGAGGTGAAGCCTGCACGAACAGCTCGCTTAACATCATCCAGCTCTTTACCATGATCAAGATGGAGACTGACCGGCACATCCATGGTCGCAGCGCGTTTACGCACGATTTCATAGATATAGTCATAACCCGACAGTTTTGCGTTTGTCGGTGCTATCTGAATAAAGTTAGGCAATCCTGAACGCTCAATCGCGTCCAGAATCGAAATAGTGGTTTCCAGGTTAGTGGTGTTGAAAGCACCAGCCAGGACACGTTTTTCACGGATACGATCGAGCAGGATATTACCGTTTACTAATGGCATGATATTTACCTCTTTCTTCGTTGAAGTACTGTACCCAAATAATATTTATCTGATTTCAGCCAGACATTGCCAAAATCAAATGGCATATGATTATCGAGGAAAACCAGTTGTTCCAGATGAAGCACCGGTGCTTCTTCATTTACTTCCAGATAGTGTCCCCGTTCACTACCCACAATTTTCGCGGCATAGCGACTTTCAGAGTATTCAATTGTTCTTCCCGTCATGGTTTCGACGGTCTGAAACAGGTTATGCTTATTAAAATCAACCTCGGTTATTCCCGGACACAGCGCCATATTGATTCTGTTTTCAATTAACATGACCCTTTCCCCATCCACACTACGGATCCGTTTAAGGAAAAAAATGGGTGTACCGGGATCGATCTGCAACTTTTCCGCCACTCCTTTTGAGGCCTTCTCGATATAGGAGTCAATCACCTCGGTTGTAAAAGATAAGTGCTGACTTTCAAGCGACTCTGCGAAAGAAAGCAATCCTTCCCCCAGTGAGTAAGAGATATTCTCTTTTTTCACAAAGGTCCCCTTTCCCTGAACCTGAACCAGCAAACCCTCATTTACCAGCATGGTGACACCTTTCTTTACCGTGCCACGACTGACCTGTAGGATTTCCATGATCTGATTTTCAGAGGGGATCCTGTCTCCTTTACTCAGTTCACCTTTATAAATTTTTCCGCGAACCCACTCAGAAACTTGCATATATAAAGGAATTTCAGAGTCTTGCAGTATGGTACTCATGTGATGCTTCTCCTGTGTAGATCATCTGTATACAAGTATGAACAACTCTTGATAATACAGCGTTTTCAAAAATTAAACTATATGACCAACTTCACAGTTTCAGCCCCACATACTGATGCTCGTACGGCACCGCTCCCCATGCTGCAGACGGCCCCCGCACAGATAACGGGGGCACAACATTTATACGTCAGATTTAATGATAACTTTCAGTACGTCATTATCTGGATTGGAAGCAAAATCAATCGCTTCAGCCATCCGAGACAGCGGCCAGGTATGAGTGATCATGTCCTTCGTATTGATTTTGTCTTTTTCCACAATCTCAATCGCTTCCTTCATGTCATAGGGGGTCAATGAGTAGGTGCCAACGATTGAAATTTCATCCCGGAACAGTCTGCCTGCATCAATTTCCACCACCGGGTTTTTATCAAATGGCGAGAACACAACAATTCTCCCCCCACGACGTACAACATCGACGGCTTGAGAAACCAGGGACGAGACCCCTGCGGCAATGATCACCACATCAGGTCCTTTCCCCTGCGTGATTTCTGCCACGCGGGTTTCAACATCTTCGTTTGCCGGGTCGATTGCGTGGGTTACCCCTACCTTCAGCGCCAGTTCACGCTTGAACCGGGAAAGGTCGGAAACAATCACCGTTGAAGCACCTTTTAGCGCCGCCAACTGTGCACTAACCAGACCAATAGTTCCGGAACCCAGAACCAGTACCGTATCTTTTGGGTGAATATTGGATGATTTCAGTCCATGTAAACAGCAGGCGACAGGCTCAATCATTGCCGCTCGGTCCCAATCAAGACTGTCAATAATTCGGTGCGTCAGATGTTCAACATGCTGGCGAGGGATACGAATAAACTCACTGAACCCGCCGGGTTCCAGATTTGTTTTCTTGAACTGATCGCACAGGGTGAAGAACCCCCGGTCACAGTAATGGCAGTTAAAGCAGGGAACATGAATAGCGGTTACCACACGCTCACCAACCCGGTAGCGGGTAACATCCTTGCCAACTTTCACCACTTCCCCCGACACTTCATGGCCGAGGATTATCGGGCCGGTCACCGTCTGGTGCTGCGCTTTATGAATGTCAGTACCGCACAGGCCACAGGAATGCATTTTGATGAGCATGTCACCGTCGCCAATTTCTGGCTCCTCAACATCTTCATATCGGATATCATTTTTACTGTAGTAAACGCTGGCTTTCATTAGTTAACTCCATTGCAGAGACGCTCTGTACGCATCTTGGATTCATAAAGCGGTTTGTAGACCTGAGTGTAAATTGCCTGATAGTGAGTCACGGCATCACTCTCCGGCAGGTAGCGTCGGGTCTGTTCTTCACTTGTTCCGGACAGACACTCCACTTCCACACCGGCAGCTTTCGCAGCCAGCATGGCGGCCCCTTTGCTCACGGCCTCATTGACATTACATGCCACGATTTCCCGGTTAAGAATATTGGCCTTAAGCTGTAACCAGTATGGGTTTTTGCAGGCAGCACCAATCACATTCACAACCGGATAATTATTCCCTGTCAGCGTTTCGTATAAATCCAGCAGATTGCGAAGTTCGAAACACAATCCCTGGAACACAAAGCGCAGAACATCCTCCGGTCGTGACTTATCATCAAGACCGTAAATTAATGCACGGGACCAGGTATTTCTGTCCGGAGGGCCACTACCCCGCAGATGGGGAATGAAGATGCCGTCAAGCTCACTGGCCACTGCCATGTCTCGCTCGTTACGCAGGGTATCCACCATTCGCAGAAATGCAGGCATATCGAGTTCAAAGAGGTTTCTGAACCATTCGATGGCATACCCGGCAGAAGGCAGTGAGGCATAAAGGGAATGAAGCCCCGGAAGCACATGCACGCCATTTGACACTCTGGCCCGGAAAAAACGCCCGGTGTTATTGACCGCTTCGGTCACTACCAGTAATCCTTCGGTCGTTCCTGTGGAATTCAGGATCTGATCTTCACGGGTCAGACCGACAGCCACGGAACCGCACATATGATCATGCCCAGCAATGGCGACACGGGTATCCTTTGTCAATCCGGTCCGTTCAGAAACATCAGACGTAACGGTACCAATCGCAACACCGGCCTGAACCAGCGGACTGAACAAAGATGGAGAAAGCTCAGCCGCATGTATGAGCTGCTCATCCCAGTCCATCTCAGCGATGTTTAATGCCATCGTCCGTGATGCCAGAGAATATTCTGAGCGTTTCACGCCGGATAATTTGAAGGCAATGAATTCCGCAAGGCATAACCATTTACAACCTTCACGGGCATTACTGTTATTATCCTGCAACCACTTAATTTTATTGACGCTGTAATTAGAATGAGCAGGAATACCGGTTATTTCATAGATATGTTCAATATCCATTGCGGAAATAATATTTTCCAACTGCTGTTTGGGGCGCGTGTCATACCAGGTTAGAACTGGGCCAACGACATTATCATTATTATCAAGCAGGACACCAGATTCTCCCACGCTGGCAACCGCCACTGCGCTGATTTGCTCAGCATTATCCAGATTATTTGTTATCGTTCTGAGTCCATGGAGAACCCCGTCCCAGATGAGGCGAACATCAAAATCAGTATTTTCTCCGTCCACAATTTTGGGCGTTCTGAAACTATACTGATTAATTAATTCCAGAGAAGGAATTGCGAACAAACACACCTTACAATTAGTCGTGCCAATATCGATTCCGATCGTATACATCACTCTCCCCTTTTTTTGCAAGGGACAACGTTTGTTTTTATTCAGAAGCAGGTTCCCTCTGCTTCTGAATAGACAGGATTATTTTGCTGCCGGAATATCAGCCGAGGCTGCTTCGTTTTCTGCTGCCTCTTCCGCTTTCAGCTGTTTTTTAGTTACACGATATAACCACAGGCACAGAAGGAAGATGACAGGAATAAGAACCAGAGCAATGGTATTGCCTTCAAAGATTTTGACTGCCCAGAAACGATACGGGTTACCACCATCCAGCAGGCTGGAAATTTCACCGTCCGTTTTCATCGGGAAATTCATATCCCTTGCAATTTTGGTCAGGATTGGTGCTGCGGCCGAAGCCACATACAGGTTCACAGCCAGGCATGGAATGCCAATGATGAACGCCCTGACAATATTGCCTCGACAGGCCAGTACCACCATGGAAATCGGTACCCAGATGTTCGCCAGGTCACCCAGTGGCAGCAAACGGTTACCTGGTAGAACCACCGCCAGCAATACCCCGACGGGGATAAGCAGCAGCGCAGTAGACAGTACTGACGGATGCCCCACCGCAACCGCGATATCCAGACCGATATACAGATCGTGACGGTCAGGGTAACGTTTTTTGAGAAAGCTACGCACGGCGTCAGACAGCGGCAGCAGGCCTTCCATCAGCAGCTTAACCATGCGGGGCATAATCAGCATTACCGCACCGAGGCTCATCGCCAGGTTGAGGACACCTTTGACATCATATTCTGCAAGCAGGCCAATCCCTGCCCCCAGAATCACCCCCAGCATCATCGGCTCACCAAAGACGCCAAAGCGCTTTTGGATCTGATCCGGATCGGCATTCAGTTTGTTAATGCCCGGGATTTTATCGAGCACCATATTCCCCAGCACGCCGATCGGGAAGAAAATAACCGATGACAGTGTGGGTAGCGAAATCCCGGGCAGGTTGAAGTACTTCTGGATCATCGGAGCACACCAGTCAGCCATCACAAAGGTAATCGCTGCGGTGACACCGGCAATCAGCAGGCCAAAGAAGAAGTTGCCCGTCACCCCGTAAACCATGGCGCCGACCATCGAAAAATGCCAGAAGTTCCAGACATCGATATCGACCGTCTTGGTCCAGTTCAGGGTTAGCATCAGTACGTTAATACCGATCGTCATCGGTACAACAAATGGTGCGACCTGCGAGGCCCATGCAATGGCAGCCAGCGGAGTCCAGCCCAGGTCAACAACCGGTAAATCGATCCCGGTGTGGCTGACCATTTCTTTGGCAGCCGGCCCCAGGCTGTCGACCAGTAAACCAAAGACCAGAAAGATGCCGATGAAACCCATACCGATGGTCAGTGCCGAGCGTAATGCCCGGCTGAAACCTGTCTGAAGACACATTGCCATGATAAATATAATTATCGGCAACATGATCGTCGGTCCGAGCCCCAGAATGTACTGGACGGCGGCAAATACTTTATCCATCATGCTCACCTTTATTGTTTAAGGATGGCTACGATTTTTTCCAGTAATTCTTCTTCGCCAAATCCGGTCAGCAAAGGAAGGCCATTCAGGACCGGGGTTTTCAGTTCCGTCTTAACCGCTGATGTCACGATAATTAAATCAGCCATGCCATCCTGTTTGCCAATGGTGCCGATATTGGACTGAATGGGTTCAACGTTAATACCCTGGCTTTTGCAATACTGAACTACTTTTTCAGTTGCTACCGCAGAAGTTGCAATACCACTGGTACAGGCGAAGATAATTTTTTTGTTCATTTCAGACTCCAGATATTTATTAGGATAATGAAGTAATACAATACTCATGCTTAGGGTTTTTAATAAAGATTCTTTGCCAGAAGTTCCATAACGTCATCCTTTGATTTCGCCCAAAGGATTTGGTCCATTTCATTGCTACGCTGAAAAAGCGAAATGAGCTTCATCAGAAATTCAAGATGCGCATATTTTTCCTTCAGCAGTAAAAAGAAAATGACATTCACTTTCATGGTGGAGTCGGGATCTTCAGCTTGATTAAATACGATCCCTTCAGGGCAGGTGACCACAACCAGTTTCTCTTCCCGGACATGCTCAACATCGACATGAGGGATCGCGACCCCCATTTTTTCCAACTGCATTGCCGTGGGATGATTTTCTTCGCGGGCGATCAATGCCTCCGGGTAGCTCTGTTCTACATAGTTTTTTGAAAGCAATAACTTACTGACAGAATTGAAAAGAATGTTTCTATCCAGGGGGGGCTCATTCAGGAGAACGAGTTCAGGTTCAAGTCTAGAATTCAAAGACATAACAGTTGGCCTCATAATGGCTGTCAATGTTTAAATTTGCAAACAGATGACAGGTATACTTGTCTATGTACAACTATATTCAACTTGTCTGAAAGTTACTCCTAACCACATAAATAACGCAACCTGTGTCGTTAAAATTTGAGCCTGAGTTCACAAAAAAGTATCTACCTGTTTTCTAACATGGATGGCCAAAACAAAAAAATACTAAATAAAAATCAATAAGTTACATTATGTTGGTAACCTTATTCATTTTCCATGGACTTGAGTCCATACAAAGAGTCTAAATTCCGTTCTTTGCACAAAGCCGACCATCAACCTCCCTCCAAATTAATGAACACATCTAATAAGCCCTAGCTAATTACCCCATCTAATCGAATAAATCACTTTGCGTTATGCTTTTTCAACACAACAGCTGAAGGATAACGTCATGCCAACTGTAAAACTGAACAATGGTATTGAAATGCCCCTGCTGGGCTTTGGTGTCTTCCAGATGACGGATGCTGCTGAATGCGAAAGAGCCGTTATTGATGCCATCGATACGGGATACCGCCTGATCGATACCGCCGCGTCTTACCAGAATGAAACCCAGGTCGGGAACGCGCTGAAACAGAGCGGTATCGCCCGTAACGAGCTCTTTGTCACGACCAAACTGTGGCTGCAGGATACGAATTACGAAGGCGCTAAAGCCCAGTTCGAACGCTCTCTGAATCGGCTACAACTTGATTACGTCGACCTGTATCTGATTCACCAGCCTTATGGCGATGTCCATGGGGCATGGCGTGCTATGGAAGAATTGCAGCAGGCAGGCAAAATTCGCGCCATTGGCGTCAGCAACTTCCATCCTGACCGACTGGCCGATCTTATCGCCTTCAACAACGTTTCCCCGGCGGTAAACCAGGTTGAAGTTAACCCCTTCAACCAGCAGCTGCATGCCGTGCCATGGATGCAAAGCCGTGGCATTCAGCCAGAAGCCTGGGCTCCGTTTGCAGAAGGAAAAAATGGTCTGTTTGAGCATCCCATGTTAACGGCGATTGGCCAGAAATACGGTAAAAGCGTGGGCCAGGTTGTGCTGCGTTGGATTTTCCAGCGAGGCATCGTTTCACTGGCGAAGTCGGTGCGAAAAGAACGTATGGCAGAGAACATCAGCATTCTCGATTTTGAACTCAGCGCTGAAGATATGCTGCTGATTACCGCTATCGATACCGCCACCAGCGCTTTCTTCTCCCACCGCGATCCTGCCAGAGTTGAATGGTTGGCCAGCCGCAAACTGGACGTTTAAGTCGCGATAAAAGAGGTATTCATTCAATGCAAAAACGTTATTTGGGTCAATCCCGACTCGAAGTCTCCGCACTTGGGCTCGGTTGCATGGGATTAAGCCACGGCTACGGCCCGGCGACCGATACTCATCAGGCTATCGAGCTCATTCGCGCAGCAGTTGAACGTGGCGTCACCTTCTTCGATACCGCTGAAGTGTATGGCCCCTTTCTTAATGAAGAGGTGGTCGGTGAAGCCTTAAAACCATTTCGTGACCGCGTGGTCATCGCCACTAAGTTTGGTTTTACTTTTGGCGACGACAACAAGCAGCAGATTTTAAACAGCCGCCCGGAGCATATCCGAGAAGCTGTGGAAGGATCATTACGCCGTCTAAAGACTGATGTCATTGATCTGCTGTATCAACACCGTGTCGATCCAGATGTCCCGATTGAAGATGTTGCGGGAACGGTGAAAGACCTGATCGCTGAAGGCAAAGTTAAACATTTCGGTCTGTCCGAAGCGGGTGCGCAAACTATTCGTCGTGCGCATGCCGTACAACCTGTCACTGCCCTACAAAGCGAATACTCAATGTGGTGGCGCGAGCCTGAGCGGGAGATCCTGCCGTTGCTGGAGGAATTGGGTATTGGTTTTGTACCCTTCAGTCCATTAGGTAAGGGCTTCCTGACAGGATCGATTAGGCCAGGAACCACTTTTGGCAAGGATGACTACCGCAGTACAGTGCCGCGTTTCGCCGGGCAGGCGATTGAAGCCAATGAAAAGCTGGTTTCATTGCTGGGTGAACTGGCGGCAGAGAAAGGCGTGACGTCTGCACAAATCGCGCTGGCGTGGCTGCTGGCACAAAAGCCGTGGATTGTGCCTATCCCTGGCACCACGAAACTGCACCGGCTGAAGGAAAACCTGGGGGCCGCCGACATCATCCTTTCTCAGGATGACTCACGGCAGATAACCCAGGCGCTTGAAACGATTAAAATCGTCGGCGAACGTTACTCCCCTGAACATCAGGCTCGCGTGGGCCGTTAATACCCGGACGGGTCCGTGCTCTATTGCGGACCCTTATTTCGTTTGATTAATCAGGCAGATAACTCAGATAGTTTTGAATCAGATACATATCTGCTAACGCCATAGTGATAGATGCCGCCGGAGAAGTCGTGAATAGACATGCCGGAAACAGATTATCCTGCCTACCCCCGCACCATTTCATGAACCTGTTTGTATTAGCTTTAAATTTGTGATCCATATTGCAAAAACGGTTCAAAAGCCAGAAACAAAAAAACAAACTAAATCAAACAAGTAATTGAGAATTAATCATTCATAAATATGACAAAAGTCACAAAATCACAATCAGGTTACTATTTTTAAGAAAAGGTCACTTTTTTACTATGTCATCACCGTTGCGAACAGGGAAAGATAGCGAGATCGGCAACACATTGACGCGCGAAGGCATTCAGGAGTCGAGATGGCGGTGGTTATAACCTATGTATGTGAGCTTCACGAAGGTGTTCATGCCCGGCCTGCCGGATACATCGCGCGGCTATGTAATCTGTTCCGGGCAGATATCGACTGGGAAAACACCCGTACGGGACTACTGGCAAATGCGAAAAGCGCCCTCTCGCTGATTGCCAGTGACACGCTGGTAAACGATACATGCCGCATCACCCTTTGCGGAGAGGATGAAACGCAGGCCGCAGTCCAGTTGCGCACGCTGCTTTCCGATCTCCCGACTTTTAGCCTTGAACCGGAACCAATAACCACGCAGGGGTATCTGCCCCGCTGCCTGCGCGAGTTGAACCCACAGGTGATTCAGGGAACTCGCATAAATAAAGGCGCAGCCATCGCCAGACCACAGATAATGCAGAGCCTGACTTTCACCGATATTATCGCCCGCAATCCAGGGTATATCGGCAATATTGAAAGTGAAAAAGCCCGCTTTCTTACCGGATTAGATGCGTTACGCGTAGAGCAAGAGGCCGCACTCGGAAAAAACCAGGGTATTGAACACGATCTTATTGCGGCACATCTATCTCTGATAACCGACATCGCATTTCAGGATAGTGCGATCGGTTATCTGAATAACAACATGAATGCCTGGTCGGCCATCGCGCAGGCGTCCCTTGACTTTTGCCATCAGCTTGAGCGCTCGCCTAGCCAGTATCTGCAGGAGCGCGCCCTGGATATTCTTGATATTGCGACGCAGCTCATCAGTGCGATCTATGGCGAACAGGCTCTGGCTTACCACCCACCTTTGCTAAATGAACCGACAATTGTTTTCGCCAGTCATCTGACCCCCAACCAGTTTCTGGCGCTAAACCGCAAACACCTTGCAGGTCTGGTGCTCTCCTCTACGGGGAAAACCTCCCATACAGCCATACTGGCTCGTTCGTCAGGTATCCCAACCCTGGCGGATATCGATTTTTCATCGCTGGATTTCGATGTCGATCAGCTGATAATCATTGATGGTGAGCCGGGGATCCTGATTACCCATCCGGATGAGAAAGTTCTGCGCTACTACCGTCATGAAATTGCCGTCCAGCAGGATATGCAGCAGCGGCTGCGGGAAAATGCTTTAGCGCCCGCAAGAACCCGCGATGGGCATCGCGTAGAGGTAGCCGCTAATATTGCAAGCCTGGCCGAAGCGCAGGCGGCCTTTGAAAACGGCGCGGAAAGCATCGGCCTGTTTCGCACCGAGATAACATATATGGGCCGCGATTACCCGCCCTCCTGCGCTGAACTGACAAACCTGTATAAACAGGTTGTTACTCTGGCAGGGGGGAAGCCCGTTATCTTTCGCACCTTCGATATCGGCGGTGATAAACCGGTTGGATACCTAAGCGTCGACAATGAAGAAAACCCGTTTCTTGGTTTCCGGGCAGTGCGTACTTATCCGCAATATCGCGACCTTTTTTCCACCCAACTGAAGGCTATTCTGAGCGCCTCAACATCAGGTAAAGCCAAAATTATGCTGCCGATGATTTCTCGGGTGGAAGAACTTATCTGGTGTCGTGAGGTACTGGAATCGGTTAAACAGGAGATGCGCCACGAGGGTCTGGCATTTGATGAACAGACAGCGCTCGGAATCATGCTGGAAGTACCTTCGGTACTCTTTTCTATGGCAGAGATGGCAGAACATGCGGATTTCTTCAGCGTGGGCAGTAATGACCTGACGCAATACTTTTTCGCCGCAGACCGAGGTAATGCACAGGTAAAAACGCTTTATGACAGTTGCACGCCACCGTTTTTACGCGCCCTGCAATTCGCAGTGAAAGAGGCTCATCGCGCCGGTAAGCCTGTCGGGTTGTGCGGTGAACTCGCTGCTGACGAAACCATTCTCCCACTGCTTATCGGCATTGGCTTTGATGAATTGAGTATGAACTGCACCGCGATTCCGGGGATTAAGCACGCCCTGGGCCAACTCAGTGCCGGAGATTGCCGGTCGCTGACGCAGAATCTTTTGCAAAATCACAACGCACAACAGTTCAAAGCCGCATTACAAAACTCGAGCGTTAGTGCGGCGCAAAAGCCGCTACTGTCGCCGGAGATGGTTTTATGGGGAATTGACGCCGCTGATAAAAACGAGGCTATCAAAATGATGGTTGATAACCTGTGGCTTCAGCAGCGCACCAATACACGTGACAGGCTCTGCAGTGATATCTGGGCTCGCGAAGTGCCTTTTCCTACCGTCGTTGGCTCGGGCTTTGCTATCCCCCATGCCCAAACGGACGCTGTCAGGGATTCCTCCGTCAGTATTGCCACGCTCAGGCAACCTATCGCCTGGGGCGGCGTCATGGTGGATACCCTGTTCATGCTGACGATTAGCAAATCCGCGCAGGATAACGAGCATATGAAGTACTTCTCCAGCCTGGCGCGCATGCTCATGAATGATGAATTTGTCAGCCAGATTAAAGCGGCAAAAAGCCCGGAAGCGCTTTACACGCTGATATCCAGAACTCTGGTCTTCTGAGCAGCAAACGTTACGAGGCTGACATGTTAAAACTATTAAAAAATACTAAACGACATTTTATGACCGGCGTCTCCTACATGATCCCGTTTGTCGTCGCTGGTGGTGTTCTGTTGGCGCTCGCGGTGATGTTTAACGGGGAAGCCGCCTTACCGGACCATGGTTTCCTGAAGGCCATGTCGCAAATTGGTATGGCTGGCTTAACCCTGTTTATCCCCATCCTGTCAGGATTTATCGCGTATTCGATGGTCGATAAACCGGGCATCGCGCCGGGTGCCATCGGCGGCCTGATGGCTTATCAGATGGGCGCCGGATTTTTAGGCGGCATGCTCTCCGGGATTATTGCCGGGCTGGTCGTCTATGTTCTGTTGAACCTGATCGCCCGGCTTAAAATCCCCCACTTCCTGCGCATGGTATTACCGATATTTATTATTCCGCTGATCGGGACCTTCCTCACCGGCATGGCGGTGTATTACATCATTGGCGACCCGATTGCCGGGCTGATGAAGTGGCTTAGCGTCTGGCTTGGCAATATGCAGGGCGCGTCGTTTATTATCCTCGGTACCATCCTGGGCTGCATGATCGCCGTTGACATGGGCGGCCCAATGAATAAAACCGCTTTTTTCTTTGCTGTTGCACTGATCTCAACGAACCCGCAGCTGATGGCGGCAGTCGCTGCCGCCGACTGTACTCCGCCTCTGGGGCTGGCGCTGGCAACCTTTCTGTTTAAAGACATCTTTAATGATGTGGAGCGAGAAGCCGGTAAGCCAGCGATAATTATGGGCTTTATGGGGATAACAGAAGGGGCAATTCCGTTTGCGGCGGCGGATCCGGTACGGGTGATCCCGGCAATTATGCTTGGCAGTGCGGTTGCGGCGATCCTCTCACTATGGTTTGGCGCAACCAACGCCGCCCCGTGGGGCGGACTTATCGTATTACCGGTAGTCAGCAACCATTTTGGCTACATCGTTTCGGTGGTCGCCGGGAGCATCACCACCGCCTTTGCGGTGAAAGTCCTGAAGACAGTTATCAAACCTCGGGCATAATATGGCTACATTTATTCAATCTATTCTCAGTGAATTCAGCGCTCAGGGCTCGATAGACAAAGGCGTCATGGTAGCTAACGGCAATACGCAGGCTCCGGCGATGGCCTACCATCTGCACGTTCCGCGCATTGAGTTGACGGTAAAGGGCACACTTCGCATGCTGCTGCCGAAAGGCGTGGACCGCATCGTGAAATATGAACGTCCGGTCGGCACCATCACCTATATCCCCGCCAATAGCTGGAACTCGCCGCTGTGGGAAAGCCCGGTTATTTGCATGTCGATAGTCTTCTGGAAGCAGGACGTCGGTTTCAGCATCAGCAACTGGGATGGCACGCAGTTTAAAGAGGTAGAGAAGTACAATCTGCAAAACTCCAGCAGTACGGTTCGCGATCGGCTTCTCGACCTGGCTGAATCGCTGGCGTGGTCGCAAGATACCACCAGCGAGACCTTTGCCCACGTGGTCTATGCGCTGCTTAACGACCTGCTATATCAAATTACCGATGGCCTGAATAACCAGCGGGCTCCCTTCTCACTGCTGGACGAAATTAAGAGCCATATCGATAGTCACTACCACACGGACATTAGCCGGGAAAGCGTCGCCGAAACGTTTAATATTTCCCCAGGCTATCTGTCGCGTCTGTTTTCGAAGGAGTCAGACGTGAAATTTAACGAATATCTCAAGTTAGCCCGCATTTCACGTTCAAAAACGCTGCTGACCAATACCAATCTGAAAATAAACGAAGTTTCAGAAAAGTGCGGTTTCACAGATACTAACTATTTCTGCAAGGTGTTTCGCGATATCAACGACTGTACGCCGCTTGAATACCGCCGCAAAAATAAAGGAGCAAGATCATGACCACTCGTGCAACAAGAGATGAGATTCAGCCTTTCTCCAGCGAACGTCATCTGCATATTGTGGCGGTGACCGCGTGCGCGACCGGCGTGGCGCATACGTACATGGCCGCAGAGCAGCTGGAAAAACTGGCGAAGCAGTATCACTTTGCGATCAAAATTGAGACTCAGGGCGTACTGGGGCTTAAGAATCCAATTACCGATAAAGATATTTTCGAGTCTGAGCTCACCATCATCGCATCCGATATTACTATCGATAATCCTTCACGCTTTGAGGGTTGCCGTATTCTGAATGTTTGTATTAATTCGCTGTTACTCAAACCAACTGAGGTTATCGCCGCCATTCGTAAGTCTTTAAATCTGCCGCGAGGCAACGTTATTGACCTGTAGGTGGTTTTCCCTGGCTCTAACAGTCCAGTCTCAAAACCGCACAGACACGCCGAACTTCCTCTCCCATTATTGGGAGAGGGTTTAACCCACAAGATTTTTAGCCAGGAAGCGCATAAAGCTCGGCTATCCGCCCCCCGCCGTGCTGTTCCAGAAACGTCAGCACTCGTCGCACAGAGGTATTCAGCACTCTTGATGCTGGAAAATCAGCCTCCACCAGCAGATGCTGACAGGCGCTAAAGTCCCCCAGAGAAAACGCGCTGTGTGAATCGCTACCCAATGAGAGAAGTCCGCCGCTGTCGCGCACGGCTGCTACAATTTTGCGACAGTTCCCCTCACTGCCCTTACGTGAATGGACGAAAGAGGCGTTATTGACCTCCAACGCCACATGACACTCCTTAGCCACGGCCACCACCGCCGGGATATCAATCGGATACTCCGGGTTACCGGGGTGGCTGATAATATGCACCTTACCGCTCGCTATTACTGCAATCAGCGCATCGGTATTGGTGGTAATGTCCGCTGGCGCAAACACCTGCTTATGGAATCCAGCAATCACTAAATCCAGCGACGCACGCATTTTGTCGCTACAGTCGGTCTCACCACCAGGTTTGATATTGGCCTCAATACCGCGCAGGATCCCCACACCATCGACAACGCGCGGCAGCACACGCAAATTATTAAAGTGAAACGGATGCGGCGCATCAACCATTTCCGGGCCATGGTCGGTAATGGCGATCAGGCGAATATGTTTACGCACCGCGGCGGCGATATAGTCATGAACCGTGCTATAGGCGTGGGTGCTGGCCAGGGTATGCATATGAAGGTCAACGGGATACATGTTATCTCTCCCTTTAATGAAAAGCGGCCCCTTAGCATGTAAGGGGCCGTTAAAGGTTAAGCCAGAAGCGCTTTTGCCTGCTGCAACACCACCTCAACGGTAATGCCAAACTCCTGATAAAGCTGTTCCGCCGGGGCGGACTCGCCGTAGGTCTGCATACCGATAATCGCGCCATTCAGCCCGACATATTTAAACCAGTAATCCGCGATCCCCGCTTCCACGGCAATACGCGCAGAAACCGCCTGCGGCAACACCGCTTCACGATACGCCGCATCCTGCTTGTCGAAGACATCGGTGGACGGCATGGAGACCACCCGTGCCTTCACACCTTCAGCCGTCAGTTGCTGCCATGCGGCTACCGCCAGCTCCACCTCCGAGCCGGTCGAGATAAGGATCAGCTGCGGTTGCCCCTCGCAATTCTTCAGTACATAGCCGCCGCGCGCGATATCCTGCACCTGCTGCCAGGTCCGTTCCTGCTGGGTCAGGTTTTGCCGGGAAAAAATGAGCGCAGTCGGACCGTCCTGTCGCTCAACACCATATTTCCACGCCACCGCCGATTCAACCTGATCGCAGGGACGCCAGGTGCTGAGGTTCGGCGTCATGCGTAGTGAGGCAATCTGCTCGACCGGCTGATGGGTCGGGCCATCTTCGCCCAGGCCAATGGAGTCATGGGTATAAACCATCACCTGACGCTGCTTCATCAGCGCCGCCATGCGCACCGCGTTGCGTGCGTATTCGACAAACATCAGGAACGTCGAGGTGTACGGCAGGAAGCCACCGTGCAGCGCAATACCGTTGGCGATAGCGGTCATACCGAACTCACGCACGCCGTAGTGAATGTAGTTCCCGGCGCTGTCTTCGTTAATCGCTTTAGAGCCGGACCACAAGGTCAGGTTCGATGGAGCCAGATCCGCAGATCCGCCGAGGAATTCCGGCAACAGCGGACCAAAGGCTTCAATCGCATTCTGCGACGCTTTACGGCTGGCGATTTTCGCCGGTTTGGCCTGCAATTTTTCAATAAACGCCTGCGCCTTGCTGGCAAAATCTGCAGGCAGTTGCCCATTCACCCGACGGGTAAATTCATCTGCCAGCTCGGGGAACGCTTTCGCGTATGTGGCAAACTGCTGGTTCCACGCAGCCTCCTTAGCCTGCCCTGATTTGCGGGCGTCCCACTGCGAAGCTATCTCAGTGGGGATAACAAACGGTGGATACGGCCAGTCCAGCGCTTCACGCGTTGCCGCCACTTCAACCTCGCCCAGCGGCGCGCCGTGGACATCATGAGTACCCGCTTTATGCGGAGAGCCAAAACCAATCACCGTTTTGCAGATAATTAACGTCGGCATGGTGGTAATCGACTTTGCAACATCAATCGCGGCACGGATGGATTCAGGATCATGCCCATCGACTCCGCGTACCACATGCCAGCCGTAAGCCTCAAAGCGTTTGGCGGTGTCGTCGGTGAACCATCCCTCGACGTGACCATCGATAGAGATGCCGTTATCGTCGTAGAACGCCACCAGCTTACCGAGCTTCAGCGTCCCGGCCAGGGAGCAAACTTCATGAGAAATGCCCTCCATCATGCAACCGTCGCCCATAAAGGTATATGTGAAGTGATCGACAATGTCGTGGCCCGGGCGGTTAAATTGCGCCGCGAGAGTTTTCTCGGCGATAGCCATGCCGACCGCATTGGCTATCCCCTGCCCCAGCGGCCCGGTGGTGGTTTCGATGCCCGCGGTGTAACCCACTTCCGGGTGCCCCGGCGTTTTCGAATGCAGCTGACGGAAGTTTTTCAGCTCATCAATCGGCAAATCGTAGCCGGTAAGGTGCAGCAGGCTGTAGAGCAGCATTGAGCCGTGACCGTTGGAGAGTACAAAACGGTCGCGGTTGGCCCACGCGGGGTTATTCGGGTTATGGTTGAGAAAATCCCGCCACAGGACTTCGGCAATATCCGCCATTCCCATCGGTGCGCCCGGATGACCGGAATTTGCCCGCTGAACGGCATCGACACTCAGCATACGGATGGCATTGGCCAGGGTTTTTCGTGATGACATTTAAAACTCCCTCTGAATCTTAAGTAAAAAATCTGCCTCGCCCTTGCGCATTACGCGCAGGTCGAGGTAGTTATCAATGGTTTTCCAGGTATCGATATCGTGAACTACAGACTGGCGGGTCAGGACTTCAACCACCACGCACCCTGCCTGGGTGGCAGAAAGCAGACCGGCAGTGGAGTCTTCAAAAGCGAGGCAATTAGCGGGAGAAAGACCGAGTCGGGCTGCACCCGTCAGGAACGGCTCCGGATGCGGCTTGCCATGATGAATATCTTCGCTGGTCACCAGCACCGGCGGAACGGGGAAACCGGCTTGTCGGATCCGTGCTGAGGCAACCTTCAGCGACCCGGAAGTCACAATGGCCCAGGGGACCTGCAACTGCTCAAGCTGGCGGAGAAAATCAACAGCCCCGTTAACCGCAGTGATGCCGTCAGTATTGCTCGCTTCAAACTCTTCCAGCGCGAGAAATTCGTCGATGATGATCTGTTCGCTGGCATCGGGCATAAAGTGGCGCAGCGTACTCAAAGCGGGTTTACCGTGGAGATAATGGCATACCGCCCTCGGATCCAGCTCTTTTGTAGTGGCCCATAAACGCCAGGAGGCCTCAACGAAATTCAGCGAGTTCACCAGCGTCCCGTCTAAATCCAGTAATATTCCACGAAAATGCATCGTAATTACCACAACGAAATAAATAGAGTGTGTATTATTTTGTACTCCATTACCCATGACCATTGAATAGAAAGAAAGTCACTTTAATAGCAATTACGTGACCACTGCTCACCCGTTAATAATAGTGCGGCTGCCATCACAATTACTTAAATCATCTCGCAATACACACATCACAGTAATTCTATATAATTTCATGACCTCGATCACAAAATAATAATCAGACTTTTTTATTCAAGCAAAGGTCACTTTTTTTCTATTCAAAGCTAGCTGAGAACGATGAAGGATATAAAACATGAAAGGCAGGCACTCAAACCTGCAGAAAAAATTAATTAGCCAGGGCTAAAAGATTATCGGGAGCAATGATGTCACAGATAATTACGTATCAATGTGAGCTGAAGGATGGTATTCACGCCAGACCGGCGGGACATATCGAACGATTGTGTAATACCTTTCAATCTGAGGTGTGCTGGAATAATATTCGCAGCGGCATTCAGGGTAATGGTAAAAGCGCTCTCTCGATTGTCGCCACCGATACCTTACTCAACGACGCCTGTGAAATTACCATCAGCGGTAAAGATGCTGCAAACGCGGCTCAGCAGCTGAGTGCGCTGCTTAAAAAACTGCCCTCCTTCGAGGTTAGCCATGCAGATGAAGCCGCAGAGCCTGCGGGCTATCTCCCGCGTTCGCTGCGGGAGACTCAGCTCAGTTTTATTCAGGGTTCACGCATCAGCGGCGGTGTTGCCATTGCCAAACCCGTTCGTATTCAGAGTCTGTCTCTGGACGAAATGCTGGCGCGTAACCCGGGCGGTGAGTATTCCACGGAGCATCAGCAGCGTATTTTTCTGGCGGGTTTAGAGGCGCTTAAGCAAGAGAAGCAGGCTGCGCTGGAAATTAAAAAAGGCGTTGAACACGATATTTTACAGGCGCATTTTTCCATTATCACCGATGCGACCTTTCAAAGCCATATCTCCTCGGCGATTTCCGGTGGTGACAATACCTGGGATGCGGTGATTAAAGCTGCAATGGAATTCTGTGAAATTCTTACTCGCTCATCAAGCAAATACATTAAAGAGCGGACCCTGGATGTTCTCGATATTACCGGACAATTACTTTCTGCGATCTATGGCCCGGGTATATTACCGCAGAACAGTCTTGAATTAACGCAACCATCGATTATTCTGGCCAACAGTCTGACACCAAGTCAGTTTCTCGGGATCAATAAAGAGTTTCTTGCCGGGATGGTATTATCCGCCACGGGTAAAACGTCGCACACCGCAATCCTTGCACGTTCGCTCGGTATCCCGACTCTGACAGATATTGATTTTTCCACCCTGCAGCTGAATGCAGACATGGACATTATTATCGATGGCAATCCGGGTATTTTAATTATCGCACCGGATGAGAAAGTTCTGCGCTATTACCAGAATGAAATTGCCGTTCAGCAGAGTATGCAGCAGCAAATGCTGGCTAACGTCTATCAGGCAGCAACCACCAGCGATCATCATAGCGTTGAGATAGCCGCCAATATTGCCAGCCTGGCGGAAGCCGAGGCAGCCTTCAGTAACGGCGCTGAAGGCATCGGACTATTTCGTACCGAAATGTCATTCATGGACCGCGAATCCGCACCGGACTACCACGAACTGGCTGAGCTCTACAGCCAGGTGATACAGATTGCACAAGGGAAGCCGGTTATCTTCCGCACCTTCGACATTGGCGGTGATAAGCCTGTCGACTATATGAGCATCGGCGAAGAAGAAAACCCGTTTCTCGGCTTCCGGGCGGTGCGAACTTATCCGCGTTATCGCGACCTTTTCGCCATGCAGCTCAAGGCTATCCTCAGCGCCTCGGCTTTTGGCGATGCCAAAATCATGATCCCGATGATCGCCAACGTTGATGAAGTTATCTGGTGCCGTGAAGTCCTCGAAGAGGTCAAAAGTACGATGCGTGATGAAGGGCTGGCATTCAACGACAGCATCTCGCTCGGCGTGATGCTGGAGATCCCCTCCGTTATCTTCGCGATTAGCGAAATAGCGGAATACGCGGATTTCTTCAGCGTGGGCAGCAACGACCTGACGCAGTACTTTTTTGCCGCCGACCGTGGAAATACGCAGGTTGAGGCGGTATACGATAACTATGCTCCGGCATTCCTGCGCGCCATGCAGTATGCCGCCGCCGAAGTCCACCGCGCGGGCAAGTGGATAGGTATCTGCGGAGAGCTGGGTGCCAGCAAAGATTTTCTGCCGCTGTTCGTTGGCATGGGCTTTGACGAACTCAGCATGAGTGGCACCTCTATTCCGGGTGTAAAACATGCGCTGCGGGAGCTGAGTTTTGCCAAATGCCAGGGGCTGGTACAGGATATTGTGGCGTTAAAACGTTCCGCTGATGTCAAAGTCGCGCTGAGTTCACCGGACGTAAAAGCGGTCAGCAAAATGCCGATCCTCGCTCCAGAGTTTATTCTCTGCGGACTACAGGCCAGCGATAAAAACGAAGTTATCAAAAAGATGACCGACAATCTGTGGCTGCACCATCGCACCGATAATCGGGATCAATTAACCGATGATATCTGGGCCCGCGAAGACTCATTCTCCACCGCCGTGGGCTATGGCTTCGCCATTCCGCACACCAAGTCAGACCATATTCACTACTCCACCATCAGTATGGCAACCCTTGCGTCGCCCATTATGTGGGGCGATCAGGAAGTCGAAACCGTATTCATGCTGACGGTGAGTAAATCCGCCGACCCTAATGAGCATATGAAATATTTCTCCACGCTTGCCCGAAAGCTAATGAAAGAGGATTTCCGCAATGAAATAAAACAGGCCGAAAACGTCAACGTACTCTACAACCTGATGGCCAATACTTTGGCCGTATGAAATCAGGATTTATTAAGCAATGTTTAAAACCACAGCCAAATAAAAAATCAGGAGTCACTCATGAAGATTGTCGGAGTCGCAGCATGCATTACCGGTGTCGCCCACACCTATATGGCACAGGAAGCTATCGAGCAGGAGTGCAAAAAAAGAGGTTATGACGTCAAGGTCGAAACTCAGGGCGGCATGGGAATTGAAAATGAATTAAGCGAAGATGAGATTGCCGAAGCGGACGTGGTTATTCTGGCGATTGCTATTGGTATAGAAGGCGTCGAGCGTTTTGAAGAAAAAGAAGACGCCGGACTGGTTATTTCGCTGAACCCGGCAGAAGTGGTTCGCGATCCAGCAGCGATTATTGACCGGGCTGAAAAACTGGTGCAATAAAACAACCCACCGGTCCTTATTTACTTTCGACATTCGGTACCGGTGAATAATAACGTTAATTAAATTTCTGCGAACTCTTTATTTAAATTACGACGCAAACGCGTCCGGGGATGATTGTGCCTGAATATCGCAGTCATCATAAAAATAAAGGGTCCTGGAGGATGAAAATGTCGGAAAAAATGAAAGTCATCAAGGATGATTTAGTTAAAGCATTCAGTACCGGGGTGTCATATATGATGCCGGTGGTGGTGGTCGGCGGTATCTGCCTGGCACTCTCCTTGATTGGGGGTGAGCCGGTCGCGGGTAAAGGCATGGTGGTGACCAACCCATTCTTATTAAACCTCGGCGCTATCGGCAGCGCGGGCCTCGGAATGATGATCCCGGTGCTGGCGGCTTATATCTCCTACTCTATCGCCGGTAAACCGGGGCTGACTCCGGGTTTAATCACCGGTTTTATGGCCAGCACGCCGCTGGGCACAGACCACGTGGTAACCGGTTTTCTGGGGGCGATGCTGCTCGGTATTCTCAGCGGCTACGTGGCTAAATGGGTAAAAGGCTGGAAAGTCGGTAAGGTGCTGATGCCGGTTATGCCGATCATGATTATTCCTATCGTCTCAAGCGTCATCGTCGGCATGCTCTATCTGTATGTACTGATTGGACCCATCGGTTTTGCCATGAAATGGCTGGTTTCCATGCTCTCCCATATGCAGGGAAGCAGTGGACTGGTACTTGGTCTGATTGTCGGTGCCATGGCAGCCTTTGATATGGGTGGCCCGGTAAATAAAACCGCAACGGCATTTACTCTCGCATTAATGGCTGAAGGTATTTATGGTCCTAACGGCGCTTACCGTGTTGCCTGCGCTATTCCGCCACTGGGCATTGCTCTCTCTACTTTTATTTCACCACGTAAATGGGCTGAAGATGAAAGACGAATGGGAACCTCTGCTGCCTTTATGGGGTTAATTGGCATTACCGAGGGCGCCATTCCTTTCGCCGTTAAAAACCTGAAGACCGTTCTGCCATCAATAATTATCGGCAGCGCTGTCGGTGCCGGCCTGGCAATGGTTCACGGCGTTGAATCTATGGTTCCCCACGGCGGGTTAATTGCTATCGCAGGCGTCAATAAAGCACCTGTATGGTATGCCATCGATATGGTTATCGGCGTTATTGTCACCGCAATCTGCCTATATATTCTGCGCCCCAACATAAGCGAGCCGGTAAAAAAAGAGTCGGCTAAAAAAACAATCACTTCTGATATGAATAAAGTCTGAGGAGTCATCATGAAAAACACAATGAAACAGTACGTCGATTATATTGTTAACGGTGGAAAATCAACAATGCTGGGAATTGGCCCCATGTCTCCGGCATTAATTCAGGCCTGTTTTGAGCTGGGTAAAGAAAAAGACCTGCCGCTGATGTTTATTGCCAGCCGCAACCAGGTTGATGCAGATGAGTTTGGCGCGGGTTACGTTAACAACTGGGATCAATTTCGCTTTGCCGCCGACCTGAAAGCGATGGCGGAAAAAGTCGGCTTCGACGGTGATTACTTCCTCTGTCGTGACCATGGTGGCCCATGGCAGCGTGATAAAGAACGTAAAGACCATATTCCGGAAGCCGAAGCGATGGCGCTGGCGCGCCGCTCTTATCAGGTAGATATGGACGCCGGTTTCGACCTGTTGCATATCGACCCGACAAAAGACCCGTATGTCGTCGGTAAAGTCATTGATATCGAACTGGTGCTGAGTCGTACCGTTGAGCTGATCCGCTTCTGCGAAGAGTACCGTAAGGCAAATAACCTGAAGGAGTTCTTCTATGAAGTCGGAACTGAAGAGACCAATGGCGGCCTGACCGACGTAAGCGCCTATGAAGGGTTTATTATCGAGCTGAATAAGCGTCTTGCTGCCGAATCGCTACCGCAGCCGCTGTTTATCGTTGGTCAGACCGGAACCCTGACCCGCCTGACCAAAAACGTTGGCCATTTTAATGATAAGCAGTCCGCAGAGCTTTCGGCTATCAGCACCCGTCACGGCGTCGGTCTGAAAGAGCATAATGGTGACTATCTTCCGGATGAGATCCTGTTGAAACATCCAGGTCTGGGCATCACGGCAATGAACGTCGCCCCAGCCTACGGCACCATTGAAACCCGCGCTTATCTGAAGCTGGCGGAAGTCGAGAAAGATCTGGCAGCGAAAGGCTTTATCAAGTCAGCATCTGATTTAAAAACCGTCCTGACCCGCGAGTGCGTGCTGAGCCACAAATGGGAAAAATGGATGACCGATGAGCACAAAAATAAGTCCGAGGAACAGATCTTTAACGAGCCGGAATTGTTGAAAGAGATTCTCGAACTCAGCGGCCACTACAACTACGAAAAACCAGCGGTAGTCAAAGAGATGCAGACCATGTTTGCTAATCTGAAGTCGTTTGGTGTCGAACCCGAGCGTTATGTGGTTAATAAAATTAAAGATATGATCCAGAACGAAGCAGAGTGCTTCAATATGCCAGGCCTGACCACCCGCGTCGCGCAGGCAAAATAACCACCTATCCAGCTTAGCAATAAGGAGCGGGCTCTGGCCCCTCCTTGCTATTTGCTGCCCAATTATGAAATACAGGTTTATGCCATGAATCAGCTTGAACAACTAAAGCAGCGAACCACAATTGTTGCCGACAGCGGGGATATTGACAGCATTATGGCTTACCAGCCTGAAGATGCGACCACCAACCCTTCGCTTATTTATAAAGCGGCGCAGCTTCCGCAATACCAGAAACTGGTGAAAGATGCCGTCGCGGCGGTGAAGTCCCGCCAGAATGGAAAGCCGGTACAGCCTGCGGATATTGCCGATTACCTGGCGGTGAGTATCGGGGTGCTGATCCTGAAAAACGTTCCGGGTCGTATTTCAACTGAAGTGGATGCTCGCCTCTCGTTTGATACCCAGGCCAGTATTGCTAAAGCGCGGGAAATTATTGCACTGTATGAAGAGAAAAGTATTGGTAAAGATCGGGTTTTGATTAAGCTTGCTGCCACCTGGCAAGGGATCCGTGCCGCAGAAACGCTGGAAAAAGAGGGTATCCAGTGTAACCTCACGCTACTGTTCTCCTTTGCCCAGGCCAGAGCCTGTGCCGATGCCAATGTTTTCCTGATTTCCCCGTTTGTGGGCCGTATCTACGACTGGTACAAGAAAAACAACCCTGATACCACCTTCACCGTCGAGAACGATCCGGGTGTCGAATCAGTGCAGAAGATCTATCGCTTTTATAAAATGCACGGCTACCGCACCGTGGTGATGGGGGCCAGTTTCCGTACGCCGGAACAGGTGCTGGCGCTTAACGGATGCGATCGTCTGACCGTTTCCCCGGCGTTGCTGGCGCAGTTGCAGCAAACTCAGGGGGCGGTACCAATGCCGCTGACGTATGAAGGTGAAATCCAGGCGAAGCCCACAGCGATGACCGAGGCTGAGTTCTACTGGGCTCATAATCAGGATGCGATGGCAGTGGAAAAGCTCGCCGAAGGTATTCGCCTGTTTGCCGTGGACCAGAACAGTCTTGAGGCACTGCTGAGTCAATATCTGTAAGCTCCCCTTGCAAATATCCTATGCAGGTAGTTGATTCTTAGACGGGTCCGCAGTAAATATCGGACCCATTATTCCACATAGCGAAGTGCATCGATCATCAGCGCAAAAGCGGGCGGATGCTGCTTACGGCTCGGGTAGTAAAGATAGTATCCGGGGAAAGATGGGCACCAGTCCTGCAGAACCTGAATAAGCTCTCCTGACTTTATATAATCCTGCACCCTGTCTTCAGGTATGCAGGCAATGCCAAAACCAGATAACGCCGCATCAATCCTTTCTGCCTGCAGATTAAACGTGACCTGCCCTTCCACTCTGACCCGTAGCGGTTTCCCTTCCTTCTCAAACTCCCAGTGGTAAAGCCCACCGGCTGTCGGCAGGCGCATATTGATACACCGATGATTTTGCAGCTCGTGCGGCGTTTCAGGTGCAGGATTTGCAGCGAAATAAAACGGCGCTCCTACCACAGCCATTCTCATATCCGGCCCAATTCTTACCGCAATCATGTCCTTATCCACGCTTTCGCCCAGGCGGATCCCGGCGTCAAAACGCCCCTCAACAATATCGACAAAGCCGTTATCAACCACCAGTTCAACATTGATTTCCGGATATTCCCTGAGGAAGGGTTTTAGCTTCGGCCATACCAGACTTCGCGCAGCATGCTCCCCGGCAGATAAACGGATATTGCCAGAGGCGGTGCCGTTCAGTTGAACCAGCGATTCCAGCTCCTGCTCGAGATCGGCAATACGCGGTTCAAGGCAGGCAATAATTCTCTCACCGGCTTCTGTAGGGGCAACGCTTCGGGTCGTACGGGTCAGAAGGCGTATATTCAGCCTTTCCTCCAGGGCCTTCATCGCGTGGCTGAGTGCAGACTGAGAAACGCCCAGTTTACCCGCCGCTTTGGTGAAACTTCGCTCCCTTGCTACTACAAGAAAGATTTGCAGTTCGTTGAAATTTTCTTTGAGCATCGGCGATTTCCTTAAAAACCAACGCTATCGGCCAGTTTCCAGGGGTTCTCTTTGGGTTTAGCAGTTTCAACCTGACGAGCAGTCAGCTTCATTGGGGTACCTCTCAGCAGGGGGTACAATTATACCCCCATCCATACCCCCACATTGAGCTTGACCCTGGGGGAGTACAATTGAGTTCAATAGACTAATAGAATGCTATAACTGCTGATTTATCAAGGGAAAATTGAGTTGAGTGGACTTCAGGAGACTTGAGTCTGGAGCGGGCGAAGGGAATCGAACCCTCGTATAGAGCTTGGGAAGCTCTCGTTCTACCATTGAACTACGCCCGCGAGGAGGTGCGAGGGTCATTATAGACCTTACGCACCCGCTGACAAGCCCATAACAGGCTAACTGTCGATAAAATAACCTTTTAGCACTTAGGCTTACTGCCCTGCGGCGGCAAATAGCGCAGCGGGTCGATCGCCGTCGCCCGGTAGCGAATCTGGAAGTGCAGGCGCACGGAATCCGCATCCGAGCTGCCCATGGTGGCAATCTGCTGGCCGATCTTCACGCTCTGGCCGTTATTCACCATCAGCTTGTCGTTGTGTGCATAGGCGCTGATATAGTCCTCATTATGTTTAATCATAATCAGGTTGCCGTAGCCGCGCAGCTGGTTACCCACGTACACCACTTTGCCCGCCCCTGCCGCATACACCGGCTGGCCGCGCTTACCGGCAATATCGATACCTTTATTGCCGCCATCGCTGGTGGAGTACGGCAGTATAACTTTGCCGCTGGTCGGCCAGCGCCAGCAGCGTTGCCCGACCGGCGGCCAGGAGGATTGCGGCACCGCCGAAGATGGCGTCACGGCAGCGGTGCGCTTCGCGGAGGATTTCTTGCCGGATGCCCCCGCCTTCGCCGTGGCCCCTGAACCACTGTTCAGCTTCAGCTTTTGCCCAACCTCGATGGTATAGGGAGGTGAAATATTATTGAGACGGGCGAGATCCCTGACGCTGGTGCCAGTGGAACGTGAAATAGCGTACAGCGTATCGCCGCGCTTCACGGTGTAGGTGGACCCGGAATCGGATGAGCTGGAACACCCCGCGACGATCAGGCTGCTCAGCAACATTATTGCAATAACAAAGCGTTTTCTCATCAGGCGTCCTGCGCTTAACACGTACATTCACCTCTCAACCAGAGGCGATTATCATACCAGTCCCTAAGGCAATCCCCAATCGCTACCCTTCATACAGAAGTATTAAACGGATAGCCATGCGTAATAATATCCATCAACGCGGGCAGATAAGGCATAGACGGCAATTTTACCAGCGCCGGGTAGAATATTTGCGGCGAGGGGAAAACATCGACCACGTAGCACTGGTTAAGCTTATCAGCATCCACTTCAGAAGAAGGTAGCAGCGTCGCAGCCTGCAGTCCGGACTCCAGCCAGTCGAGAATTACGCCCGGCTGCGTAATGTGCATAATCACCTTCGCGTTGACCCCGGACTTACGAAACAGCTCCATTAGCATCTCGTAAGTCCCTGAATCTTTTGCTCTATGAAGTAATACCAGCGGCAGCGCCGCCAGCGATGTGTAGCTATACGGATTAGACGGCGGCTCCGGCAGGCAGCTTTTATTGATCACCGCGACCAGCTTAATCGGGTCAAAAGAGACATAATCAAAGCCTTCGCTACGGTAGGGGCGCTGGATTAAGGCTAAATCAATTGCGCCCTCGGTTAATAACGTTTCGAGATGGCTGGAGTCAGTAACGGAAATATTTATGGAAGTGTCGGGATGACGTCGATATACCTCCATCAGCAATGCTTTAAAATAATTCTGATAGAGATGAGTTAAGCCGATTCTCAATTCAGTTCTGTTTTTGTGCGCAATATCCGTCGTTTCCCGCGCCGTATCCTCTACCTGGCGTAATATTTCACACGCTTTTCGATAGAGAAAAAAACCGGCTTCCGTAGGCTCAATGCGGTTTCCCCGGCGAACAAAAAGCGATACCTGAAGCTCCTCTTCCAGCTCCTGAATTCGCTTGCTGAGCGGCGGCTGCGCCATGTTCAGCGACTTCGCCGCCTGGCTCACCGAACCTTGTTCCACCACCCGACAAAAATAGCGTAAGCGCTTTAAATCCATCATCATTATCCGCAGTGTAATTTATCACCAGTATCACACTTAGCCGGAGAAATAAAAAGCCGCAGCGTTGCTCCTCATATTAATTAATCATTATTTAACACCTTGTTAAAATAAACTTTTTTGATCTACTGACCATCCGGTAAACGGTATTTGTTTATCCGCGCCAGGGAAAATATTGTGCCGGGAGCAAAGCTTCTTTTCCGAAGGAATATCCCATGACAAATAGTGATAACAAAACACCCTCATCGGTACATGATTTACGCTCCGCGCTGGAGCTGCTGAAAACGCTTCCCGGCGAGTATGTTGAAACCAATACCGAAGTCAACCCGCACGCCGAACTCTCCGGCGTCTATCGTTACGTAGGCGCCGGCGGGACCTGCCAGCGTCCGACCCGCAAGAATGGCCCGGTCATGGTCTTCAATAAAATCAAAGGTTTTGAAAATATCAGCGTGGCGATTGGCCTGAATGGCTCCCGCCAGCGCGTCAGCCATTTTCTCCAGTGTGAACCGGCTAAACTGGGGCATCTGCTGAAGGATTCAGTAGAAAACGCAATAGCCCCGGTGATGACCCAGGGCGCAGCGGTATGCCAGCAAGTGGTCCATCTGGCAAGCGATGCCGATTTCGATCTGCGCAAGCTGCTGCCGGCACCGACGAATACCGAAGAAGACGCCGGCCCCTATATTACGATGGGCCTGTGCTACGCCTCCGATCCAGAAACGCATGAGTCCGATATCACCATTCATCGCCTGTGCGTCCAGAGCCGCGACGAACTCTCCATGTGGCTAACGCCCGGCCGCCATATCGATGCTTTTCGCATGAAGGCGGAAGCGGCAGGCCAGCCGCTGCCGATTTCAATCAGTATCGGCGTCGATCCGGCCATTGAAATTGCCGCCTGTTTCGAGCCGCCGACCACCCCGCTGGGCTTCAACGAGTTAAGCATCGCCGGCGCGCTGCGCGGCAAAGCGGTGGAGATGACGCAGTGTAAAACCATTAACGAGAAAGCGATCGCCCACGCTGAGATCGTGATTGAAGGCGAACTGCTGCCCAACGCGCGCGTACGAGAAGATCAGAACACCCATACCGGCCGCGCGATGCCTGAGTTTCCGGGCTATACCGGCGAAGCTAAAGAGGCGATTCCGGTCATCAAAGTGAAAGCCGTCACTCACCGTATCAATCCTATCTGGCGCACCACCGTAGGACCAGGCGAAGAACACGTCAATATGGCCGGTATCCCGACCGAAGCCAGCATTCTGGATATGGTCGAACGCGCGATGCCTGGCAAACTGCTGAACGTCTTTGCCCATTCGGCTGGCGGCGGCAAGCTGCTGGCGGTGCTGCAGTTCAAAAAATCCTCCCCGGCGGACGAAGGGCGCCAGCGTCAGGCTGCTCTGCTGGCGTTCTCAGCCTTCCCGGAACTGAAGCACGTCATTCTGGTTGATGAAGACGTCGATATTTTCGACAGCGACGACGTGCTTTGGGCCATGCAAACCCGCTACCAGGGCGATGTCGATACAATCACTATTCCCGGCGTTCGCTGCCATCCGCTCGATCCGTCGCAGGTACCGGAATACAGCCCGAGCATCCTGCAGCAGGGAATGTCCTGCAAAACGATATTCGACTGCACGGTGCCGTTCCATCTGAAGCACAACTTCCAGCGCTCCAGATTTAAAGAAGTGGACGTGAAGCGCTTCCTGCCGGATTTCGAATAAAAGGAGAACCTCATGACGGCACGCATCATCATTGGTATCAGCGGCGCATCCGGGTTTCAGTACGGCGTTAAGGCGCTGGAGCTACTGCGCCCGCATCCCGTTGAAGTCCACCTGGTCGTCTCTAAAGGCGCGGAAAAAACCTGCGAGCTGGAGACGAATTACCGCCTGGACGAGGTGATGGCGCTGGCCGACGTGGTGCATCCCATCGCCAATCTTGGCGCAGCTATCTCCAGCGGTTCATTTAAAACGCTGGGGATGCTGGTCGCGCCGTGTTCAATGCGTTCTTTAGGCGCCATCGCCCACTGCCTGACCGACAACCTGCTCACCCGCGCGGCAGACGTGGTGCTGAAAGAACGTCGCCGCCTGGTGCTGCTGGCCCGGGAAACGCCGCTGAACCTCGGCCACATCCGCAATATGGCCGCCGTAACCGAAATGGGCGGAATTATCTTTCCGCCGGTCCCGGCGCTTTACCAGCGTCCGCAAACGGCGGACGACATCGTTACCCATAGCGTCAATCGCGCGCTCGATCTGTTTGACCTGCAGGTCAACAACATCCCCCGCTGGGGTGAAGGCGAGCTACGTTTTAATTAACCGGAAATTATTCAATGTTAATCGGCCCATATGTAAACGGAGCCGCCGTGATTATCGGCGGACTCATCGGCGCTGCGGCGGGCGGCAAGCTCCCCGAGCGCGTCAAAACGGCGCTGCCGATGACCTTCGGCCTGTGCTCTGTTGGTCTTGGTATTACGCTGGTGCTCAAAGTGAAATATATGCCCGCCGTCGTGCTGGCAATGGTGATTGGCGCCATCCTCGGCGAACTGCTGCATCTGGAAAAGGGCATCGGTAAAGCCGCAGGTTCCACCCGCGGTTTGATCAACAAAGTGCTGCCGCCGGTCAATGGCCTCGGCCATGAAGAGTTTACCGAGAAATTTGTCGCCATCCTGGTTCTGTTTTGCGCCAGCGGCACCGGTATTTTCGGCGCGATGACCGAAGGCATGAGCGGCGATCCGTCAATTCTGTATATCAAAACGATTCTCGATCTATTTACCGCCGGGATTTTCGCGACGCTGCTGGGCTACGCGGTGATGACCATTGCTATCCCGCAGGTCATTATTCAGGTGGCGCTGGCGATGCTGGCGGTGGTTATTCTGCCGTCGATCTCGCCTGATATGATGGCGGATTTCTCCTGCGCCGGCGGGCTGCTGATGGTGGCGACCGGGTTGCGTATCTGTAACATTAAGCTCTTTCCGGTAGCCAACATGTTGCCAGGGCTTGTTTTGGTAATGCCTTTGTCCCATTTATGGGCTACCCTAGTGGCCTGAGTACATGACCCGGCGGGTTTGTGCCGGGTCATTTTCTATTTCAGGAGTTGTCATGGCCGGGGAACATGTCATTTTGCTGGACGAGCAAGATAAGCCTACAGGTATGCTGGAGAAGTATGCCGCCCACACCCTCAATACCCCTCTGCATCTCGCGTTTTCCAGCTGGCTGTTCAATGAACAAGGCCAACTGCTGGTCACGCGCCGCTCGCTGGGCAAAAAAGCCTGGCCAGGCGTATGGACGAACTCAGTCTGCGGGCATCCGCAAACCGGCGAAACCTTTGAACAGGCCGTTGAGCGCCGCTGCCGCTTTGAGCTCGGCGTCGAGATAACCCGTATCGTCCCGGTCTTTCCGGGGTTCCGTTACCGGGCCGTCGCGCCGAATGGCATTGTCGAAAACGAGGTCTGTCCGGTCTATGCGGCACGAGTAGCCAGCGCGTTACGGATAAATCCTGACGAAGTGATGGATTTTCAGTGGAGCCATCTTGAGGATGTTTTAAGCGCAATTCGCGCGACGCCCTGGGCTTTTAGCCCGTGGATGGTCATGCAGGCTGCGGATGATAATGCGCGTAATGCCTTAATAAGCTTTAGCCGCCAGGCATAAAAAACCCCAGCAGCGCTGGGGTTTCGTTTATTACAGTCTACCCGCCATACTTCAGGTTGCATGTGCGTTGGCTTTCATGCAACTCGAATGATTCAGGGTTCAGAACTTATTTTACCGGACGCATCGCCGGGAACAGGATCACGTCGCGGATAGTGTGGCTGTTGGTAAACAGCATCACCATACGGTCGATACCGATACCGAGGCCCGCGGTCGGCGGCAGGCCGTGCTCCAGCGCGGTGACGTAGTCTTCGTCATAGAACATGGCTTCGTCGTCACCGGCGGCTTTCGCGTTAACCTGATCGAGGAAACGCTGCGCCTGGTCTTCCGCATCGTTCAGCTCGCTAAAGCCGTTACCGATTTCACGCCCGCCGATGAAGAATTCAAAACGATCGGTGATTTCCGGGTTCTCGTCGTTACGACGCGCCAGCGGAGAGACTTCTGCCGGATATTCGGTGATGAAGGTTGGCTGAATCAGATGCGCTTCCGCCACTTCTTCGAAGATCTCGGTCACGATGCGGCCCAGACCCCAGCTCTTCTCAACGTGAATGCCGATGCTTTCCGCAATGGCTTTTGCAGAATCGAAGTTATCCAGATCGGCCATCTCGGTTTCCGGACGGTACTTCTTGATCGCTTCGCGCATCGTCAGTTTTTCAAACGGCTTGCCGAAATCAAAGGTCTGATCGCCGTAAGGCACTTCGGTATGGCCGAGAACGTCCTGCGCCAGGGTGCGGAACAGGGATTCGGTCAGCTCGATCAGGTCTTTATAGTCCGCATAGGCCATATAGAGTTCCATCATGGTGAACTCTGGGTTATGACGAACGGAGATACCTTCGTTACGGAAGTTACGGTTGATTTCGAACACGCGCTCGAAGCCGCCAACCACCAGACGCTTCAGGTACAGTTCCGGCGCGATGCGCAGGTACATATCCAGATCCAGCGCGTTGTGATGGGTGATGAACGGACGGGCGGAAGCGCCACCGGGGATCACCTGCATCATCGGGGTTTCCACTTCCATAAAGCCGCGGCCGACCATGAACTGACGAATGCCGGCCAGGATCTGCGAACGCACTTTAAAGGTGTTGCGCGATTCATCGTTGGAGATCAGATCCAGGTAGCGCTGACGATAGCGCGCTTCCTGATCCTGCAGGCCGTGGAATTTGTCCGGCAGCGGGCGCAGGGCTTTGGTCAGCAGGCGCAGCTCGGTGCAATGGATGGAGAGTTCACCGGTCTTGGTTTTGAACAGCTTACCGCGCGCCGCGATGATGTCCCCGAGGTCCCATTTTTTGAACTGCTCGTTGTAGACGCCTTCCGCCAGATCGTCGCGGGCGACGTACAGCTGAATGCGGCCGCCAACGTCCTGCAGCGTAACGAAGGAGGCTTTACCCATGATACGGCGGGTCATCATGCGGCCAGCAACGGCGACTTCAACGTTCAGCGCTTCCAGCTCTTCGTTTTCTTTGGCATCGAATTCAGCGTGCAGTTGGTCAGAGGTGTGGTCACGACGGAAATCATTCGGGAACGGGATACCCTGCTCACGCAGCGCAGCCAGCTTCTCACGACGGGCTTTCAGTTCATTATTAAGGTCAATTGCCGCGTCAGCGCCCTGTGCTTGTTGTTCAGACATGTTGGTTCCTCATAACCCTGCTTTCAAACTTGCTTCGATAAATTGATCCAGGCTGCCGTCCAGCACCGCCTGAGTGTTGCGGGTTTCCACCCCGGTACGCAGATCTTTAATGCGGGAGTCATCCAGCACGTAAGAACGGATCTGGCTGCCCCAGCCGATGTCGGATTTGGTATCTTCCATCGCCTGCTTCTCGGCATTTTTCTTCTGCATTTCCAGCTCATAAAGCTTCGCTTTCATCTGCTTCATGGCCTGGTCTTTGTTCTTGTGCTGCGAACGGTCGTTCTGGCACTGGGTCACTAAGCCGGTCGGAATATGGGTGATACGCACCGCGGATTCCGTACGGTTAACGTGCTGACCGCCCGCGCCGGATGCGCGATAAACGTCAATGCGCAGATCCGCCGGGTTGATTTCGATAT
Source organism: Klebsiella sp. CN_Kp100 (assembly GCF_040065315.1). NCBI lineage: Bacteria > Pseudomonadati > Pseudomonadota > Gammaproteobacteria > Enterobacterales > Enterobacteriaceae > Klebsiella > Klebsiella sp. CN_Kp100. The sequence goes on along the minus strand of NZ_JBEAIJ010000001.1, from coordinate 49,958 downwards.
CAATATCGTCATCCACTTCCGGATAAACGAACGCGGAGCTGAAAGAGGTATGGCGGCGGCCGCCGGAATCGAACGGGCTCTTACGTACCAGACGATGAACGCCGGTTTCGGTACGCAGCCAGCCGTAAGCGTAGTCGCCAATAATCTTGATGGTCACGGACTTAATGCCCGCCACTTCGCCTTCAGACTCTTCGATGATCTCGGTCTTGAAGCCGCGCGCTTCGGCCCAGCGCAGATACATGCGCATCAGCATGCTCGCCCAGTCCTGCGCTTCCGTACCGCCGGAACCGGCCTGGATGTCGAGGTAGCAATCGGCGCTGTCGTATTCGCCGGAGAACATGCGGCGGAACTCAAGCTGCGCCAGCTTCTCTTCCAGCACATCAAGCTCAGCAACGGCTTCGTTAAAGGTCTCTTCGTCGTCGGCTTCAACGGCCAGCTCCAGCAGACCGGAAACATCCTCCAGTCCCTGAGACATCTGATCCAGCGTATCAACGATGGCTTCCAGCGAGGAACGCTCTTTGCCCAGCGCCTGCGCACGTTCTGGTTCGTTCCAGACGTCAGGCTGCTCGAGCTCGGCGTTTACTTCTTCAAGACGCTCTTTCTTAGCATCGTAGTCAAAGATACCCCCTAAGAACGTCCGAGCGCTCCGTGAGGTCCTGAATACGGTTTTTTACCGGATTTATTTCAAACATGGTCGGTTTCTTTTAATGGATTCGTCAAAATGCGGTGATAAGAGCGGAATTCTACCGGATTCGCGCTCTCATTAATATACTGTTCTCAATTTGGCCAGAGGTGGTCAATGATCAGCTGCAGGCTGCGGTTGCCGCGGAACTCATTGATATCCAGCTTATAGGCAAGCTGAACTTCGCGAACGCCGTTATCCGGCCAAATGGAAGTATCCACATTGAACGCAATACCGTCCAGCAGCGGGCCACCGCCGACCGGCTCAACCATCACCTTCAGGTGACGCTCGCCGACCAGACGCTGTTGTAGCAGACGAAAACGGCCATCGAACAGCGGCTCAGGGAACATCTGCCCCCATGGCCCGGCGTCGCGCAGCATTTGTGCGACCTCCATGCTCATCTCTGCCGCCGCCAGCGGGCCGTCGGAGACCACTTCGCCCTGCAGTAGCGCAGGATCGAGCCACTCGGTCACCAGTTCGCCGAAACGCTGCTGAAACTCCTCAAAACGCGCCTCTTCTAACGACAAACCCGCCGCCATGGCATGACCGCCGAATTTCAGAATCAGCCCGGGATAGAGGGTATCCAGACGCTCCAGCGCATCGCGCATATGCAGCCCCTGAATCGACCGACCTGAGCCTTTGAGCGTACCGTCGCCGGTGGGCGCAAAGGCGATAACCGGGCGATGGAAGCGCTCTTTAATACGCGAGGCCAGAATGCCGACGACGCCCTGATGCCATTGCGGGTGGTACATCGCCAGGCCGCCGGGCAGCGTCTCGCTGCTGCGTTCCAGCTTTTCACACAGGGTCAGCGCTTCCGCCTGCATCCCCTGTTCTATCTCTTTACGCGTCTGGTTTAACGCGTCCAGCTCATTGGCCAGCACCCGCGCTTCGCCGGTGTTGTCGCACAGCAGCAGCGCCACGCCGACGGACATGTCGTCCAGCCGCCCTGCCGCATTAAGGCGCGGGCCAAGCGCGAAGCCGAGATCGCTTGCCGCCAGCTTTTGCGGATCGCGGTTGGCGATTTCCAGCAGCGCCTTGATGCCCGGACGGCATTTACCTGCCCGGATGCGGCTCAGCCCCTGCCAGGTCAGAATACGGTTGTTGGCATCCAGCGGAACAACGTCCGCCACGGTGCCAAGCGCCACCAGATCGAGTAAATCCGCCAGATTCGGCGGCGCAATGCCGCGCTCATCAAACCAACCTTTATCACGCAGAAAAGTGCGCAGCGCCAGCATCAGATAAAAGGCCACGCCAACCCCGGCCAGCGATTTTGACGGGAACTCGCAGTCCCGCAGGTTCGGGTTAATAATCGCTTCGGCGGCAGGCAGCGTATCCCCCGGCAGATGGTGATCGGTCACCAGCACCGGAATACCCAGCGCATGGGCGCGCTCGACGCCGGCGTGGGAGGAAATGCCGTTATCCACGGTCATTATCATCTGCGCGCCGCGGGCGTGAGCCTGATCGACCACTTCCGGACTCAGGCCATAGCCATCCTCAAAACGGTTTGGCACCAGGTACGAGACGTTGCCGTAGCCCAGCCCCCGCAGGGCCAGAACGCTAAGCGCAGTGCTGGTAGCGCCGTCGGCGTCAAAATCGCCGACCACCACAATGTGCAGCTCCTGCTTAAATGCGCCGTAGAGCATCTCTACCGCTTTTTCGACGCCGGTCAGCTGCGACCATGGCAGCATACCTTTTACACCGCGTTCCAGCTCCTGCGCGCTACGCACGCCGCGGCTGGCGTACAGCCGCTGCAGCAGCGGAGGGAGATCGGCAGGTAAATCGACGCCGTCAGCCGCCTCGCGGCGGCGTAGTTGTATCTGTTGTTTCACGCGAATCAGTTACCGCTTATCTGTTTTTGATGCTCATCAAGGAGCGCTTTCAGGTCTTTAGGATCGCGATAGCCAGGCATCAGCGTACCGTCGCTCAGCACCATCGCCGGCGTGCCGTTAACGCCAAGCTGCACGCCGAGCGTGTAGTGTTTAGCGATATCAACATCGCAGCTCGCTGGCTGCACACCTTTGCCGCTCATCGCGTTATCCAGCGCTTTGTTGCGATCTTTGGCGCACCAGATAGCCTTCATATTCTGCTCGGCTTCGCTTTGCAGCCCCTGGCGCGGGAAGGCCAGATAGCGCACGGTAATCCCCAGCGCGTTATAGTCGCTCATCTGCTCATGCAGCTTGTGGCAATAACCGCAGGTAATATCGGTGAAGACGGTGATGACATGTTTTTCCTGCGGCGCTTTGTAGACGATCATCTCTTTTTCCAGGGCGTTTAGCTTCCCCCCCAGCAGCGCATTGGTAACGTTTACCGGCTGCGCGCCGCTGACATCGTACATCGGCCCCTGGATAATGTGTTTACCATCATCGGTGACGTACAGCACGCCGCTGTCCGTCAACACGGTGCTGATGCCTTTGACCGGCGAAGGCTGCACGTCCGAGCTCTGCACGCCAAGCTTCGCCAGCAGTTGCTTGATCGCCGCGCTATCGGCATGCGCCGCACCGGATAAGGTGGTCGCCAGCAGAGTGAACATCAGTAAACCTTTTTTCATACTCAGTCCTTTTTTTCAGCACTCACGCACGCGGGTGATGCTGTTGATGGAGTTGTCGCAGACGCTCGGTCGCCACGTGGGTATAGATCTGCGTCGTGGAGAGATCGCTGTGTCCTAACAGCATCTGCACCACGCGTAAGTCGGCGCCGTGATTAAGTAAATGGGTAGCGAACGCATGGCGCAGCACGTGCGGAGAGAGCTTTTCGCTGTCAATTCCCGCCAGTACGGCATAGTGCTTAATTCGATGCCAGAACGTCTGGCGCGTCATCTGCTGCGCGCGCTGGCTGGGAAAAAGCACATCGGAAGCCACGCCGTTCAGCAGCCAGGGACGCCCGTACTCCAGGTAATTCTCAACCCACAGTACCGCCTCTTCGCCTAACGGCACCAGACGTTCTTTATTTCCTTTACCGATCACGCGCAGCACGCCCTGACGCAGGCTGATATCGCTCATGGTCAGGCCCACCAGTTCAGAAACGCGCAGACCGGTGGCATACAGCACTTCCAGCATCGCTTTATCACGCAGTTCCAGCGGTTGTTCAACCAAAGGTGCCTGAAGCAGGCGCTCAACCTGCGCCTCGCTCAGATCCTTCGGCAGCCGCTGCGGCAGCTTTGGCGATGCGAGCAGCGCGCTTGGGTCATCGGGGCGAATTTTTTCCCGGTACAGATGCTGGAAGAAGCGACGCACGGCGCTTAGCAGGCGCGCGGTGCTGGTGGCTTTATAACCGCCGGTTTGCCGCTCCGCCAGCAGCGACTGGAGATCTTCGCCGCTGACGCTGGCAAGCGACAGGCCACGATGATGCAGCCATTCCACGACCATCGTCAGATCCCGGCGGTAGGCGCTCAGCGTGTTTTCCGCCAGATTCCGCTCCAGCCACAAGGCATCAAGAAACTGCTCGATTTGTGCGAGATCCTGTTCCACTCCGGCCTCTTTGTATATTAAAACGGCGCCATTATACCCTAAATAATTCGAGTTGCAGGCGGGCGCGGCCTTTCTGGTACACTAAGCGCAAAGTCACAGCAAGAATTGAGACGTTTCCGCGATGAACATAGGTCTTTTTTACGGCTCCAGCACCTGCTACACAGAAATGGCGGCGGAAAAAATCCGCGATATCATCGGCCCTGAACTGGTGACGCTGCATAACCTGAAAGATGATTCCCCTGCCCTGATGACCCAATATGATGTGCTGATTCTCGGCATTCCAACCTGGGATTTTGGCGAGATCCAGGAGGACTGGGAGGCGGTCTGGCAGCAGCTTGATACGCTGGATCTGCAGGGTAAAATCGTCGCGCTCTATGGCATGGGCGACCAGCTAGGCTACGGCGAATGGTTCCTTGACGCGCTCGGCATGCTGCACGATAAGCTGGCAACAAAAGGGGTTAAGTTCATCGGCTACTGGCCAACCGAAGGCTATGAATTTACCAGCCCGAAACCGGTCATCGCCGACGGCCAGCTGTTCGTTGGTCTGGCGCTCGATGAAACCAACCAGTATGACCTGAGCGATGAGCGTATTCAGAACTGGTGCGAGCAAATCCTCGGCGAAATGGCTGAGCAGTTCGCCTGAGTCCAGGCTTAATCTTGCGTCGGTTTCTGTAACACCAGCCGACGCAGATCGCGCCACTCGCCCGCGTCCATGCTATCCGCCGCCACCCATAGATGCTGAGTGCGTTGGTTTTCCGTATTTCGCAGGCGCAGCAGCATTCCGCTATTAATTACCCACGGGGTGCCGACGATATCCCACTCCGCTTTTTGCCAGCGCAGGCGAGAGTCAATCAGCAGCTTTATTTCCCCCTGTCTGGCATGGATCCGCCGCTGGCTGCGCACGCAGTCGAACACCACCAGCGACAGCAGTATCAGCCACAGCGGGGTATAGCTCAGCGGCCAGGGCAACACCAGCACCAGCGCCGCCACCACGCCGTGCATCAACAGTGAGAACCATTGCGCTCGCCACGAGATGCGTAAATCAGATTGCCACAGGACCACGTTCCCGATTCCGTGTCTGAATTAATTTTACCATCCGCTGCAGTTCTGCATCAGCCGGTTCGCCATGGTTCATCAACCAGTTGAACAGGTCCGGATCGTCATTTTCCAGCAGGCGGATGAACAACCGCTTATCGTCATCACTGAGCGTATCGTACTCATGCTCAAAAAACGGCATGATGGAGATATCGAGTTCACGCATTCCCCGGCGGCATGCCCAGTGGATGCGAGCTTTATTGTTAATATCCATGTTTTACTTCCTGCTTATAAATATTGCTTAGTTTAACCCGTTTTCGCCGCTGACTTCACTGGAATATCAAGATTCACGAGCGCTATTCCATGAAATCTCTAAAATAATCAGGTTATTGATAATTTCGTTCGCGTTAGCGCCCAGTTTTGAGGGCACGAATGGCCTGGCAAAAGCGCTTGCATTGCACCATAGCTCTTTTACCATTAGTCACACACTCTGCGTTAAGCTATTCAGGATATGACTATGGCTTTTACACCTTTTCCTCCGCGTCAGCCCTCCTCTTCCGCTCGTCTGCCGTTAACGCTGATGACGCTGGATGACTGGGCGCTGGCGACGATTACCGGGCCGGATGGCGAGAAATATCTGCAGGGGCAGATCACCGCTGACGTCAGCCACCTGACCGACGAGCAGCATCTGCTTGCCGCGCATTGTGACGCCAAGGGCAAGATGTGGAGCAATCTGCGCGTTTTCCGTCGCAACGAGGGTTTTGCGTGGATTGAGCGCCGCAGCCTGCGCGATGCGCAGCTGACTGAACTGAAAAAGTATGCGGTGTTCTCTAAAGTGACCATCGCCGCCGACGATGAATCCGTGCTGCTGGGCGTTGCCGGGTTCCAGGCACGCGCTGCGCTGACGCCGCTGTTTAACGAGCTGCCAAATGCCGATAAACAGGTTGTCAGCGAAGGTGCCACCAGCGTGCTGTGGTTTGAGCATCCCGCCGAGCGCTTCCTGCTGGTGACCGATGTGGCAACCGCCACCCGCATCACCGACGCGCTGCGCGGCGAAGCACAGCTAAACAATAGCCAGCAGTGGCTGGCGCTGAATATTGAAGCTGGCCTGCCGGTCATCGACAGCGCCAACAGCGCGCAGTTTATTCCGCAGGCCACCAACCTGCAGGCGCTGGGCGGCATCAGCTTCAAAAAAGGCTGCTATACCGGTCAGGAGATGGTTGCCCGCGCTAAATTCCGCGGTGCCAATAAGCGCGCCCTGTGGTATCTGGCCGGGACCGCCAGCCGCGTGCCTGAAGCCGGGGAAGACCTGGAAATGAAGATGGGTGACAACTGGCGTCGTACCGGTACCGTTTTAGCGGCCGTGCAGCTGGATGATGGTCGCCTGCTGGTGCAGGTAGTGATGAATAACGATATGGAGCCGGGCAGCGTATTCCGCGTGCGCGACGATGCCGGCAGCCTGAGCATTGAGCCGCTGCCGTATTCGCTGGAAGAGAGTTAAAGCGATATTCCCCGCCGCCTTCTTCCTGGAGGCGGCGCTACCCCACCCGCAAACCACGAAACACCCGCGACCGCGCGCTTTGCGCAAATGCGCCATCTCTGGCCCAGGCCACTTTCATGCGTAGAAGAATAGTGTATGTTCTGAACAATCATTTATTTCTTAAGCGGTAAAAGAGATGAGACGGATTGAGGTCATACTGGGGGAACTGGAGCGATTAACTCGCGGGCTGAATCTTGCGGATCTGGAACAGGAAACGGCATTTACGGCGGAAGCCATCGGCTTTAACCTCGGGCTTGCGCGCAACTCGGTCAGCAAAGATCTCAATCAATTATGGAACGACGGCCTGGTGATTAAGAGCAAAGGACGCCCCGTGTTCTTTTGGCACCGCCAGGCAATGGAAACGCTGCTGGGGCGCAGACTGAATGATACCGAATGTGAAGTGCGTACGGTTGCCGACCTTCTGCCGCATCAGGAAGGTTGCTCAACGGATGATCCCTTCAGCAGCCTGATTGGCTACGATCGCAGCCTCCGTGATGCGGTAGAAAAAGGCCGCGCAGCGGTGCTTTATCCTCACGGGCTCCATGTATTGCTGACCGGCCCCTCCGGGGTAGGTAAAACTTTCTTTGCCGAACTGATGCACCGTTTTGCCTGCGAGCATGCGGCGGGTTCCCCCCCGCCGCTGGTCTACTTTAACTGCGCCGAGTATGCGCATAACCCGGAGCTGCTCTCTTCGCATTTGTTCGGCCATCGACAGGGCGCATTTACCGGCGCCAGTGAGAATAAAGCCGGTCTGGTGGAGCAGGCGGACGGCGGATATCTGCTGCTTGATGAGGTGCACCGCCTGCCGTATGAAGGACAGGAAAAACTCTTCTCCATTCTCGACAAAGGCCAATATCGCCCGCTCGGTTCAAGCGCCACGGCGCGGTCGATCACGGTACGCTTGATTTGCGCCACCACCGAACCGGTCAGCTCAGCGCTGCTGCGAACCTTCCAGAGGCGCATCCAGGTCTGTATCGATCTCCCCGGGATCCGTCAGCGCTCGGTGGAAGAACAGGTGGAACTTATTGTCGGTTTTCTCCAGCGCGAGAGCCGCAAAATTGAGCGTACGGTCAGTATCGACAAAACGCTGTTGCTCTGGCTGCTGAATAAACCGCTGGAAGGCAATATCGGCCAGCTCAAAAGCGATATCCAGTTTCTTTGCGCCCAGGCGTGGGCTGCGGGAATGACCGAGCATAACGACACGCTCCGGCTGGATAAACGGCTGGTAGAAGTGCCGTTCAACGCCACCCCGGAACAGCGTCTGCTGATCGATACCTTGTTTGACGGCCAGGATCGGCTAAGCGTTGATGCGCGCACGTTACCCGCATTGAAAACCTCTCTGGCGACAGGAGCGGAGATCGAAGAAAGCGATCTGTTTTACAGCTTCCTGACCCGCGAATACGTCAACCTGCGCAACAGCAACGTCCCACCGGCTGAAACGCTGGCGATCCTCAAAAACAAACTCAGTTCCATCTTCGAATATGGCCTCTACAGCCGCGACAGCGTGGCCCATCCGCCGCGCTATGGCGATCGGATTGAAGAGCGGGTGACCCTGCTGATTGGCTGTGTGGAACAGGTGCTGGGCTTTACGCTGCCAGAAAACCTGATGAATCCGCTGCGTAAACACTTTCTGGCGCTAATTGGCTACGTGCAGCGCGGGCTGATCCCGCAGCTCTACTCCTCCAGCCTGATCCTCGACCGCTGCAAAGACGAGTATGAAAACGCGACTCTACTGTGCCGGAAAATCAACGAACTGCTGCATATTCAGTGCCCGGCGACGGAGGTCGTCTGGCTCTGTCTGTTCCTGAAAGAGTGTCGCCATTATCGCCAGCGGATCGACGCCAGTCCCGACTGCGGCGTCATTTTAATCGCCCACGGCGCGACGACGGCGACCAGTCAGGCGCAGTACGTCAACCGGGTACTGGAGCGCGAGCTGTTCAGCGCCATCGATATGCCCTTTGAGCAGTCGGTGCATGACACGCTGGAAACGCTAACCCAGCGGATCCAGACCCAACGCTACCGGCGGCTGATTCTGATGGTGGATATCGGCTCGCTGGTGCATTTTGGCAGCACCATCAGCAAGCTATTCCAGATTGACGTCCTGTTAATGCCCAATATTACGCTGACCAGTCTGCTGGAGCTGGGTCTGGATTTAAGCTATGAAACCAGCGAGCTACCGCAGCTGGCGGAATTACTGCAGAGTAAAAATATCCCCTGTCAGCTCTGTACTCCGCAGCAGGAGAACGGCGGTAAGGTGCTGGTGATCTCCTGCATTACCGGCATGGGAACCGCAGAGAAAATCAAAAAAGTGCTGGAGGAAAGTTTTGGCGAGCTGATGTCGCAGGATACGCGAATGGTGATCCTTGATTACAACGAGGTTCGCAGCCTGGAGCGCGTTCAGCAGTCGCTGCTGGCCGGTGAGCGACTGGCGGGGATTGTCGGCACCTTCCAGCCGGGGCTGCCGGACATTCCGTTTATCTCACTTGAAGAGCTGTTCTCCGAGCAGGGGCCGGAACTGGTGCTCAGCCTGCTCACGCCGGACCTATCAAGCAGTGAGCGCCGTCTGGAGATGGAGCGCAGCGCGATGCGCTTCATCAGCGCGCTGACCATGGAAAGTATCATCAACCATATTTCGGTACTCAATCCCCAGCGCATTCTCAAAGAAATGGAGGGCGTGTTTAACCATTTAACCACCTCGCTTTCGCTGAAACCCAGCCGCCAGGTGACACTGCGCTTCCTGATCCACTGCTGTTGCATGGTCGAGCGTATCGTGATTAACCGGAAACCGTTACAGATGTCGCTGGAGAGCCAGCCCGCGCTGGACGTCCGCGCGTTTAGTGTCATTAAATCCGCCTTCCAGCCGATCGAAGAGGCTTATGCCATTCGTTTATCCGACGCGGAATATTTTTATATCTACGAACTGCTATATCGCTGATCCCTTAACTGGCGTGGCTTTACGCCGCGCCTGCCCCTCTTCTCCCCCCATGTGACACAAATTCTGGCACAGCCTTTGCTCTTATTACGTATGTCAACGTAATAGCGCCAGGAGGCCATTTTGATTACCACTGAACCTTTGTCCCAGATCCTGCTGCTGACCCATGGCGGCTGGGGACAACAACTCTGCAACAGCCTGTGCATGGTGACGGGCGAAATTAAAGGCGTAACGGAAATCGCCCTGATGCCCCTCGATACATTGGGCGAGTTTTATCAGCGCGTAGAAGCTGTCGTGAAAACCCTGCCCGAAGGCTCGCTTATTCTGACCGATTTTATTGGCGGGACCACCTCTAACGTGGCCGCGCGGCTAAGCGCCGATTATCCGGTGGCGGTGATTTCCGGACTGAATGCCTCGCTGCTGCTGGAGGCCCTGGACAAGCGGGAACAGGGGCCGCTATCCGCCTGCGTAGCTGAATTGGTCGAAGCCGCGCGCAGCAGCTGTCTGGACGTTGTCGCCCACGTGCGTCAATTACAACAATCACAATAAGGAAAAAATATCATGGCTAACATCGTGTTATGTCGCATCGACAGCCGCCTCATTCATGGACAAGTGGTGACGAAGTGGGTCGGACAATCCCAGGCCAACCGGATTGCGGTAGTGAGTGATGAGCTGGATGCCGATCCGTTTATGAAAAATATCTATCTGATGGCGGCACCGCCAAACATCAAAGTGGATTGCTACAGCAATCAGAGCTTTGCCGCATCGTGGAAAGAAAACCAGCTTGGCGACGGCAGCGTGCTGGTGCTGTTCCCCTCTCTCGCGGCGATTCAGGAGGCCGTACAGCTCGGGTTTGATGTTTCCGCCATTCAGGTTGGCGGCTTAGGCGGCGGGCCGAACCGCAAGGTCGTTTTCCAGAACATCACGTTGGATGAAAAAGACGTTGGCATTCTTCACGACCTGAAAAGTCGAGGGATTAAGGCGGTCTTCCAGACTATCCCGGAAGATAAGCCGCAGTCGCTGGACGATATCCTGAAAAAATTCTAATCCTCTGATAACAGGGTAAATAATTATGGATACTTTAGTCTTTGCAAGCCTGATGGGATTGTATTACTGGTTTGCCCGCTTACGCCTTGGCTACACCTTCTCCGCCATGCTGCTTCAACCCGTGGTGATCGCCGTTTTTGTCGGCCTGCTGTTGGGCAACATGGAAACAGCGATGATTATTGGCGCTGGCATGCAGCTGGTTTACCTCGGCGTGACCTCAACGCCCGGCGGTAACGTGCCGTCAGATCCGGCGCTGGCCGCCTGCATCTCGATTCCTATTACCGTAAAAGCCGGAATGGATCCGAACCTGGCCATCGCGCTGGCCATCCCGTTTGGCGTGATCGGCGTATTCCTTGACCAGCTCAGACGCACGCTGAACGCCGCGTGGGTCCATATGGCGGATAAACACGCGGAAACGGCCAACATGGGCGGCATTATGCGCTGCGCGTTCCTCTACCCGGCGTTGCTCGGCCTGGTGCTGCGTTTCCCGGTAGTGTTTGCTGCCAACTATTTTGGCCAGGACGTGGTGGAAAGTTTCCTCAAGCTGATGCCGCACTGGTTGACTCACTCCTTTGAAATTATGGGCGGCATTCTGCCGGCGCTGGGCTTTGCCATCACCATCATGGTGATCGGTAAGAAGAGCCTGCTGCCGTGGTTTATCGGCGGATTCTTTGCGGTGCTTTACCTGAAGGTGGACATCATGGCGATGGCAATCTTTGGTACCTGCGTGGCCTTCCTGATTAAGGGCCTGGCGAAAAATGAAGGAGCAGCATGATGAGCAGCGATGTAATGCAGCATGAACTGGTGGAGCGCGCGCGGGAGAACGGCACGCTGACCAAAGCGGACATCACCAAAGCCTGGTTTATTTACTGGCTGGGCGCGGAAGTTTCCAGCTCCTATGAGCGTTTACAAAGCCTGATTTTCTGCGCCTCAATGACGCCGATTATCAAAAAACTCTACCCGCAAAAAGAAGAGCAGGTGGAGGCGCTAAAACGCCATCTGAACTTCTTCAACTCTGAGCAGACCTTTGGCGCGGTGATTCAGGGGATCTCGATTGCGATGGAGGAGCAGAAAACCCGCGGTGAACCGATTAGCGACGCGTCTATCACCGGGATTAAGACCGGGCTGATGGGGCCGCTGGCCGGAATGGGGGACTCGATCATCTGGGCGGCCATCATGCCGTTGCTGATTGCAATTTTCATCCCGTTCGCCGCCAGCGGCAGCGCGATGGGCGGTATTGTGCCTTTAATTCTCTATCCGGCCATTACGCTGGCGATCAGCTACGGCATGGTGCACAAAGGCTACACCCTGGGACGCGACTCAATCATCGGCCTGCTCCAGGGAGGGCGAATTAAGGAGCTTATCTATGGCGCGAACGTGCTGGGCCTGATTATGATGGGCGCGCTCTCCGCAAGCTACGTCAAAATAACGACTCCCTTAAAGCTCAGCGCGCTGAAGGGCTCGGAGGTGGTGGTCCAGCAAATCCTCGACTCTATCGCGCCCGGCCTGTTGCCGCTGGCGGCGGTGTTTGCCATCTACTTCTATCTGGTGAAGAAAGGGCCGCGCTACACCACCATTCTGCTGTCAATTGTCGCGCTCAGCGTGGTCTGTTCGCTGCTGGGAGTGTTGTAAACCATGACGCAGAATATCTATCAACAGCTGGGGTTAAAACAGGTGATTAACGCCTGCGGCAAAATGACAATTCTGGGCGTTTCCAGCGTGGCGCCGGAGGTGATGCAGGCAACGGCGCGGGCGGCATCGGCCTTTGTGGAAATCGACAGGCTGGTAGACAGCACCGGCGAGCGGGTCTCCCGCTTTACCGGTGCGGAGGACAGCTATATCACCTCCTGCGCCTCGGCGGGAATCGCCATCGCCGTGGCCGCCGCGATTACCCATGGCGACCAGGCGCGAGTGATGCAGATGCCGGACAGTCGCGGTATGGCCAACGAAGTCGTCATGCTCCGCGGGCATAACGTCGATTACGGCGCGCCCATCACCAGCGCGATTCGCTTAGGCGGTGGGCGCGTCGTGGAGGTCGGTTCAAGCAATCTGGCGGCGCGCTGGCAGCTGGAGAGCGCGATCTCTACCAGTACCGCCGCCCTGCTGTATGTGAAATCACACCACTGCGTGCAAAAAGGGATGTTGAGTATCGAGGATTTCGTGCAGGTCGCACAGACTCACAACCTGCCGCTGATTGTTGATGCCGCCGCCGAGGAGGATTTACGCGTCTGGGCGGCAAGCGGAGCGGACATGGTTATCTATAGCGGGGCAAAAGCGTTTAACGCGCCCACCTCCGGATTCATCACCGGGAAAAAACAGTGGATAGCGGCGTGTAAGGCGCAGCATCACGGTATTGCCCGGGCGATGAAAATCGGCAAGGAGAATATGGTCGGTCTGGTTTATGCGCTGGAACACTATCATCAGGGGCAGAAGGTGGTCACTGCCGAGGAACTCCTGCCCGTCGCAAAAGCGATCTCAGCGATAAACGGCTTACAAGCCGATATTGAGCAGGATGAAGCCGGACGCGCTATCTGGCGTATCCGCATTCAGGTGAATGCCCAGGCGCTGGGCCTGGATGCCCGCGAAGTCGAAGCACAGCTGCGCAATGGCGATATCGCCATTTACGCCCGGCGCTATAACCTCCATCAGGGGGTTTTTAGTCTGGACCCACGAACGGTGGCTGAAGGGGAGATGGCCCTGATCGTGGCGCGCTTAAAGGAGATTGCAAACCATGCAGCAAATTAATTTTTATCGCCAACGAGTGGCAATTAACGTACTGGCGAAAGATATCGCTAACGCCCGGGAAATTTATGATGCCGCCGAAGGCCATGCGGCGATTGGCGTCCTCTCTGCACAATTTGCCTCCGTAGAAGAAGGTGTTCAGGAGGTAAAACGCTGGATGGCGGAGATACCCTCCATCTCCGTAGGCCTGGGCGCCGGCGATCCTGCGCAGTATTACAAAGCGGCGATGATCGCGTCAGCGCTTCACCCGGCGCATGTTAATCAGACCTTTACCGGCTGCGGGTTTGCCGCAGGAGCGCTGGCAGCTACGGGCGGGCAGCAAACCTGCATTAACGCGCTGGTCAGCCCAACGGGAACCCCTGGCGAGGTTCTTATCTCCACCGGCGTCAGCAGCTGTCAGGGTACGCCGGCACGCGTCTCCTGCGATGCGGCGGTACGCATGATGCAGGACATGGGGGCCCATGCGGCGAAGTTTTTCCCCATGGGCGGCGAAAAGTCGTTACCGGAGCTGTATATGCTGGCGACCACGGCAGCTCGTAACGGGATGACGTTAATCGAACCAACCGGCGGAATCGATCTCGATAACTTTGGCATTATTTTGCAAAGCTGCCTGGAAGCAGGCGTACCTCGCGTGATGCCTCATGTTTACAGCTCGATAATCGACCCGCAAACCGGCAATACCCGGCCAGAAGATATCCGCAGATTAATGGATATCGTGAAAGCCGTGGTCTGAATAAAAAACACCAGGCCGTAGCCCAGGCAGGCAAGCCATCACCAACGGAGAATGTCCCGGAGGCGGCGCTGGCGCGCCATGTCCGGGCTACCAGCCCTCAGACGACGGTGAACCTGTAGCCCGGCTAAGCGTAGCGCGAGCCGGGAGATTTCTCAAAATTTAAGCCTGCCCGACGTACAAATAAATCGCCAGGAAGTGGCACACGCTGCCGCCCAGCACAAAGCCGTGCCAGATAGCGTGGTTGTACGGAATACGCTTACAAACGTAGAAAATAACCCCCAGCGAATAGACGACCCCGCCCACCGCAAGCAGCGTCACGCCGCCAATCGCCAGCTTAATCGCCAGCTGATAAACGACGATCAGCGACAGCCAGCCCATAGTCAGATAGGTCACTAAAGAGAGGATCTTAAAACGATGCGCAATCGTCAGCTTAAACAGGATCCCCAGCAGCGCCAGGCTCCAGATGACGATCATCAGCCCGCGCGAGAGCGGCGAATTTAGCCCCACCAGCAGAAACGGCGTGTAGGTTCCGGCAATCAGCAGGTAGATGGCGCAGTGGTCGAATTTTTTTAGCCACAGCTTAGCCCGCTGATGCGGAATCGCGTGATAGAGGGTCGAGGCGAGGAACAGCAAAATCATGCTGCCGCCGTACAGACTGTAGCTGGTGATAGCCGTTGCGCCGGCGTTGCTATCTACCGCCTGCACCAACAACAGCACCAGACCAACGATACCGAACACCAGCCCGATCCCGTGACTGATGCTGTTGGCAACTTCCTCTGCCAGAGAATATCCCTGTGTGATTAACGATTTGCGAACCATATTTGACTCCGAAAACCCGTACGCTTTCAATGCACACTTAGGTTAACTGAGAATGATTCCAGTGAACACCTGTTCGCTAAAATAAAAAGGTGAATATTTATGAACAGTATAAAATCAAAAGCTTACATAAAAATTTCAACTAACAGACGTTCACTATTTTATTAAAGCTTTTCGAATTCAATAACATAAAACTGCTTTTCTTCAGGATAGATCTCCGCAATCACCTCACGCAGCTGCGCCATCGTCATGTTTTCCTGCTGCGCATGCAGTTCGGTCAGCGTATCCAGCGTTACCGTTGAGGTGGCCACCACGCGAATAGTGCAAAAATAGCCGTCATCTTCATAGCGGCCAACGCGCAGCACATCGCCCATTTTAAAGTGCGATTCAGCAGCATCGCGGATGGTAATCGTTTTGCGTCCGGCGAGAATGTCGTCCTGAAAACGCTGAAAAAAGGTTATGTCATTTGGCTGCATGATATCATTCCGTCCTGGTCATTATGAATTGTGAGTTTGCCACTGTGAGTATCTTCTCCCACGCCGCTATCGCCAGTCTCAATAATCTTGAGATGATGGTCTATCACTACGTCATTAAAAATCGCGACAAAGTGATGTACATGACCATCCGCGAGCTGGCGGAAGCGGCCGGAGTCTCCACGACTACCGTTCTGCGCTTCTGCCGCAAGCTGCAGTGCGAAGGCTACTCGGAGTTTCGCGTACGCTTTAAATTATATCTGGAGCAGAATGAGCCTCAACAGGCAAATATCGGCGCCAGCGAAATAATGAGCTTTTTTAAAAGCATCAATAACGATGAATTTGACCAACTGCTCGAGCAGGCGGTTGATATTATACTCGCTTCGGAAAGAATTATTTTCGTCGGCGCCGGCACCTCCGGCGCGCTGGCAAAATATGGCGCACGTTTCTTTTCTAACGTCGGAAAATTCAGCAATCATATCGACGATCCTTATTTTCCGGTGACCAATGATATGGCGCGTAATGCTCTGGCTATTGTGCTGTCGGTCTCCGGTGAAACCGAAGAAATCCTGCGCTTTGCCAGCCAGTTCAGCCTGCATCGCTGTAAAGTGATGTCCATCACCAGCCACGAGCACTCGCGGCTGGCAAAGCTCGCCGACTTCAATCTCTCCTGGCACGTTCCGCAAACGCGCATCGGCGGCGTCTACGATATTACCACGCAGATCCCGGTTATTTATATTCTGGAAACGCTGGGCCGTAAATTAGCGCGCAAACTCGTCTGAAAATAACAGGGTGTTTTTCCGATGTAACAAATTCCATTTCAGGCAAATTGTTATATCGTGACATTTATATTCCCTTTGTTAGACTCGCAGCCAACAGCCATTATGACGAGATGAGCAAAGATGAAAAAAATCCCTTTACCAAAAGACTTTTTATGGGGCGGTGCGGTCGCCGCACATCAGGTTGAAGGCGGCTGGAATAAAGACGGCAAAGGCCCGAGCATCTGCGACGTGCTAACCGGCGGCGCGCACGGCGTACCGCGTGAGATAACCCAGCAGGTCGAGCCGGGTAAATACTACCCCAACCACGAAGCCATCGACTTCCACGGCCGCTATAAAGAAGACATCAAGCTGTTCGCCGAGATGGGCTTCAAGTGCTTCCGTACTTCCATCGCCTGGACGCGCATCTTTCCGCAAGGCGACGAAACCCAGCCAAATGAAGAAGGGCTAAAATTTTACGATGACATGTTCGATGAACTGCTGAAGTACAACATCGAGCCGGTTATCACCCTCTCCCACTTTGAGATGCCGCTGCATCTTGTTCAGCAGTACGGCGGCTGGACCAACCGCAAAGTGGTCGAATTCTTTGTGCGTTTTGCCGAAACGGTCTTCGAGCGCTATAAGCACAAAGTGAAATACTGGATGACCTTCAACGAGATCAACAACCAGCGTAACTGGCGCGCGCCGCTGTTTGGCTACTGCTGCTCCGGCGTAGTCTATACCGAACATGAAAACCCGGAAGAGACCATGTACCAGGTGCTGCATCATCAATTCGTCGCCAGCGCGCTGGCGGTGAAAGCGGCGCGTCAAATCAACCCGGAAATGCAGGTTGGCTGCATGCTGGCGATGGTTCCTCTCTATCCGTACTCCTGTAAGCCGGAAGATGTGATGTTTGCGCAGGAATCGATGCGTGAACGCTACGTCTTTACCGACGTACAGCTGCGCGGCTACTACCCGAGCTACGTCCTGAACGAGTGGGAACGCCGCGGTTTCAATATCAAAATGGATGAAGGCGATGCGCAAATCCTGCGTGAAGGCACCTGTGCGTATCTCGGTTTCAGCTACTACATGACCAACGCGGTGAGAGCGGAAGGCGGCACCGGCGACGCAATTTCCGGCTTTGAAGGCAGCGTGCCCAATCCGCATGTCAAAGCCTCCGACTGGGGATGGCAAATTGACCCGGTTGGCCTGCGCTATGCGCTGTGCGAACTGTATGAACGCTATCAGAAACCGCTGTTCATCGTCGAAAACGGCTTTGGCGCGTACGATAAAGTAGAAGAAGACGGCAGCATCAACGACGACTACCGCATCGACTATCTTCGCGCTCACGTTGAAGAGATGATCAAAGCGGTGACCTACGATGGCGTTGAACTCATGGGCTACACCCCGTGGGGCTGCATCGACTGCGTCTCCTTCACAACCGGTCAGTACAGCAAGCGCTACGGCTTCATCTACGTCAACAAGCATGACGACGGCACCGGGGATATGTCCCGCTCGCGCAAAAAGAGCTTTAACTGGTACAAAGAGGTTATCGCCAGCAACGGCGAGAAACTGTAATCATCTTGCCCCTTCCCCTAGGGAGGGGCAAAACTTCCCACAAAACAGACACTTCTTTACAGCATTAGCGTTGCTTACGCGCCCTCAACCGATAAGATAAACCGCAACAATCGTTGAGCTGCTGACGTTTACTCAGTGAATCAACGCCGCACGCTGCCGGCCGTTACGGCGCATTACAATGTAGAAAAATGATGCTTAAAGTCTTCAGACAGCTCCTGACATGGATCCTGATTGTTGCCGCCGTCAGTCTGACGGTGGATTATCTACGCAGGCCCGCGCTGCCGCAGAATTTCTCCAGCATGCCGCTGCAAACGCTTGATGGCCGAACGGTCGATCTGGCGGCAATGAGCCAGGAGCGTCCCTTATTGCTATACATCTGGGCAACCTGGTGCAGCGTATGCCGCTATACCACCCCGTCGGTGGCTGCTTTAGCCGACGATGGCGGTAATGTTATGACGGTAGCGTTACGTTCGGGCGATAACGCCACCCTGGCGCGCTGGCTGGCGCATAAAAAAATAGCGCTGCCGACGATCAATGACGCCAGCGGTCAGCTATCCCAAGGGTGGGAGGTACAGGTCACGCCGACCCTTATCGTTATCTCGCGCGGCGAGGTGAAGCCAGTCACCACCGGCTGGACCAGCAACTGGGGAATGCGCCTGCGGCTATGGCTGGCGTCATAGCGTATTTCCCTGCTCGCGCTGCGCTTAGCAGGGCTACCCGTTCGCTGCGATATACCGATTTTGTTCCCTGGGCAAGGCGTTAGCCGCGCCCCGGGAAATGGATTGCCTGCTATCTCCCGCCCGCCAGC
This sequence comes from Klebsiella sp. CN_Kp100, assembly GCF_040065315.1. NCBI lineage: Bacteria > Pseudomonadati > Pseudomonadota > Gammaproteobacteria > Enterobacterales > Enterobacteriaceae > Klebsiella > Klebsiella sp. CN_Kp100. Next base: position 31,347 of record NZ_JBEAIJ010000001.1, on the reverse strand, counting down.
TCGAGGAAGCTGCCGGTAACGTAGGAGGCCTTATCACTCAGTAGCCAGACGATCGCCTGCGCCACCTCTTCCGGCTGCCCGCCGCGCTGCATGGGCAGCATCGACTTGACGCGATTCACGCGTCCCGGCTCGCCGCCGCTGGCGTGCATATCGGTATAGATTAATCCGGGGCGCACGCCGTTAACCCGAATGCCCTGCGCCGCGACCTCCAGCGACAATCCGGTGGTCAGGGAATCAACCGCGCCTTTTGAAGCGGCATAATCCACGTACTCTCCCGGCGCCCCGAGGCGCGATGCTGCGGATGAAACATTCACAATCGCCCCACCTTTACCGCCATGCTTGTGCGACATCCGCTTTACCGCCTCCCGGCAGCAAAGGAAGTAGCCGGTAACATTGGTGGCCAGCACCCGGTTAATTCGCTCGGCGCAAAGGCTTTCAATCGTCCCCTGGGTAAATAAAATCCCGGCGTTATTGACCAGCGCGGAAAGCGGTTCACCGAGGCGGTCGATAGCGACGAACATCTCCATCACCTGTGCTTCATCGCTGACGTCCGCCCGGAGCGCAACGGCGTTGCCGCCGCAGGCGCGAATCTCATTCACCACGTCGGTCGCGGCAGCGCTATTCTGATGGTAATTCACTACCACGGTATAGCCTTCCTGCGCCAGCAGCAGCGCCGTTGCTTTACCTATTCCGCGGCTACCGCCCGTCACCAATGCTATCGTCATACCATTCTCCCAAAAAATAAAGGCGCCGCAGCGCCTTTAAAAAATAGCCTAATCAGCAGATTACTGATATTCGCTCATCGGTACGCAGGAGCAGAACAGATTGCGGTCGCCGTAAACATCGTCCAGACGCTTAACGGTCGGCCAGTATTTATTGTTCAGCCCGGCCGGGAACACCGCCAGTTCACGAGCGTACGGATGGTTCCACTCGCTCACCAGTTCACCCTGAGTATGCGGCGCATTCACCAGCGGGTTATCCTCCAGCGGCCACTCGCCGGCTTTCACGCGGTCGATCTCGCCGCGAATCGCCAGCATCGCATCGATAAAGCGGTCCAGCTCCACTTTGCTTTCCGATTCGGTCGGTTCCACCATCAGCGTGCCGGCGACCGGGAAGGACATGGTAGGGGCGTGGAAACCATAATCGATCAGTCTCTTAGCGATATCCAGCTCGCTGATGCCGGTCTCTTCTTTCAGCGGACGAATATCCAGAATGCATTCGTGCGCCACGCGACCGTCACGGCCGGTATACAGCACCGGGAACGCGTTTTTCAGACGGGTAGCAATGTAGTTGGCGTTCAGAATCGCCATCTGGCTTGCCTGTTTTAGCCCTTCTGCGCCCATCATCCGGATATACATCCAGCTGATCGGCAGAATGGAGGCGCTGCCGAACGGCGCGGCGGAAACTGCGCCCTGACGGGTCAGCATGCCTTCAATTTGCACCACGCTGTGGCCCGGTACAAACGGCGCCAGGTGCGATTTGACGCCGATAGGTCCCATCCCCGGACCGCCGCCGCCGTGCGGAATGCAGAAGGTTTTATGCAGGTTAAGGTGCGAGACGTCCGCGCCGATAAAGCCTGGAGAGGTAATACCGACCTGGGCGTTCATGTTCGCGCCGTCAAGGTAAACCTGGCCGCCAAACTGATGCACCACTTCGCACACTTCGCGGATGGTCTCTTCGTAGACGCCGTGGGTGGAAGGATAGGTGACCATAATGCACGAGAGGTTCGCCGCATACTGCTCGGCTTTGGCCCGCAGATCCGCCAGGTCGATATTGCCGTTTTTATCGCAGGCGACCACCACCACCTGCATCCCCGCCATCTGCGCGGAAGCCGGGTTGGTACCGTGTGCGGAGCTTGGGATCAGGCAAATATCGCGATGCCCTTCGTTACGGCTCTCGTGGTAATGGCGAATCGCCAGCAGGCCCGCGTATTCACCCTGCGCGCCGGAGTTCGGCTGCATGCATACCGCATCATAGCCGGTCAGCTTAACTAACCAGTCGGAGAGCTGAGCGATCATCTGGTGATAGCCTTCGGCCTGATCGACCGGGCAGAACGGATGCAGTTCGGCAAATTCCGGCCAGGTGATAGGGATCATCTCGGCGGCGGCATTCAGCTTCATCGTGCAGGAGCCCAGCGGGATCATCGCCTGGTTCAGCGCCAGATCCTTACGCTCCAGCGCGTGCATATAGCGCATCATCTCGGTTTCGCTGTGATAGCGGTTGAACACCGGATGAGTGAGGATCGCATCGTCGCGCAGCATGCTAGCCGGGATTGAACGGCTGTCCAGGGCCACATCTTTATCCAAAGCGTCGATATCCAGGCCACGATCGTCGCCAACGATAGCGCGGAACAGGTTCAGAACGTCTTCACGAGTGGTGGCTTCGTCGAGCGTGATCCCGACGGCGTGATGAATATCGCTACGCAGGTTGATCTGTAGCGCTTCCGCCCGCGCCAGCACAGCCGCTTTATCAGCCACTTCCACGCACAGGGTGTCAAAGTAGTGCGCATGGCGGAGCTTGAGGCCTTTTTTCTGCAGACCTGCGGCCAGAATATCGGTCAGGCGATGAATGCGGCTGGCGATACGCTTCAGGCCGGCCGGGCCGTGGAACACGGCGTACAGGCTGGCAATATTAGCCAGCAGTACCTGGGAGGTACAGATATTGGAGTTCGCTTTCTCGCGGCGGATATGCTGCTCGCGGGTCTGCATCGCCATGCGGAGCGCGGTATTGCCCGCCGCATCTTTCGATACGCCGATAATACGGCCCGGCATGGAACGTTTGAATTCATCTTTTGCGGCAAAAAACGCCGCGTGCGGGCCGCCGTAGCCCATAGGTACGCCGAAGCGCTGGGCGGAGCCAAACACAATGTCCGCGCCCTGCTTGCCCGGAGCTGTCAGCAGAACCAGCGCCATAAAATCGGCTGCGACGCTGACAATCACTTTGCGCGCTTTCAGATCAGCAATCAGTTTGCTGTAATCATGAACCTCGCCGGTCGTCCCTACCTGCTGCAGCAGCACGCCGAAGACGTCCTGATGGTCGAGGGCTTTCTCGGCATCATCGACAATCACATCGAAACCGAAAGTTTCTGCGCGGGTACGTACCACGTCCAGCGTCTGCGGATGAACATCGGCGGCAACAAAGAAACGGTTAGCGTTTTTCAGTTTGCTCACGCGTTTGGCCATTGCCATCGCTTCCGCGGCGGCAGTGGCTTCGTCCAGCAGCGAGGCCGAAGCAATATCCAGACCGGTCAGGTCGAGCGTCACCTGCTGAAAGTTCAGCAGTGATTCCAGGCGACCCTGGGAAACCTCCGGCTGATAAGGCGTGTAGGCGGTATACCAGCCCGGGTTCTCCAGCATATTGCGCTGAATAACCGGAGGCAGCTGCACGGCGGTGTAACCCATGCCAATGTACGACTTGAAGCGCTTGTTACGACCGGCAATCGCCTTCAGCTCCGCCAGCGCGGCGAATTCTGTGGTTGCTTCGCCCACCTGCGGCGGCGTCGCCAGCTGAATATCCTGCGGCACAATCTGGCCAATCAGGTCGTTAAGCGAATCGGCGCCAACGGTATTCAGCATCTCCTGCTGCTGTCGGGCGTCCGGGCCGATGTGACGTTCAATAAAGGCGTCACGGTTTTCAAGCTGGCCTAAAGTCTGGGTCATGAGCGATGGTTCCTGAACGTGCGGTGAATCGTGATTGTCTGACTGGTTTGCCCGGCGAGCACTGATGCTTACCGGGCCAGAATATGCAAAATCATTCGCGTTGCAGGAAGCCAACGCCACTGCTACGTGAAGGAAGATGCGTATTTATTCGTCTTCTAACAGAGCTTCGTATGCGGTCGCATCCAGCAGCGCGGCAACCTGAGCTTCATCGCTGGCTTTAATTTTAAAAATCCAGCCGCCGGTGTACGGCTCGCTGTTGACCAGCTCAGGTGAGTCGTTCAGCTCTTCATTGACGGCAACGATTTCGCCGCTAATTGGCGCGTAGATATCGGAAGCCGCCTTGACGGATTCGGCCACCGCGCAGTCGGCGCCCGCTTCAACGGCGGCGCCCACTTCAGGCAGGTCAACGAAAACCATATCGCCAAGCAGCTCCTGCGCGTGCTCGGTGATTCCGACGGTATAGGTACCGTCCGCTTCTTTACGCAGCCATTCGTGTTCTTTGCTGTATTTCAGTTCTGCTGGTACGTTGCTCATTAATTCATCTCCAAATGGGAAATCACACCACGGCTTTGCCGTTGCGTACAAAAACGGGTTTCGTCACTTTGACCGGCATTTCGCGGTTGCGAATCTGCACCACGGCGGTTTCACCGATGCCTTCCGGTACGCGCGCCAGGGCAATACTGTAGCCCAGCGTCGGGGAGAAGGTCCCGCTGGTGATAATGCCTTCTTTCTGATTGCCCTCGGCATCGCTGAAGCGTACCGGCAGGCCGCCGCGCAGAACGCCTTTCTCGGTCATCACCAGACCGACCAGCTGTTCGGTGCCTTTTTCACGCTGGAGTTCCAGCGCCTCACGCCCGATAAAGTCACGGTCAGCAGGCTCCCAGGCAATGGTCCAGCCCATGTTAGCCGCCAGCGGAGAGACGCCTTCGTCTATCTCCTGGCCATAAAGATTCATTCCCGCTTCCAGACGCAGCGTATCGCGCGCGCCAAGGCCGCACGGCTTAACGCCCGCGTCCAGCAGGCCGCGCCAGAAATCCACCGCCTGCTCGTTCGGCAGCGCGATTTCATAACCCGCTTCGCCGGTATAGCCGGTGGTTGCAATAAACAGATCGCCCGCCTGCACGCCAAAGAAAGGCTTCATGCCTTCTACAGCCTGGCGCTGCGCGTCGGTAAACAGCGTCGCCGCTTTCTCTTTTGCCTTTGGACCTTGTACAGCGATCAGGGAAAGATCGTCACGCACGGTCATTTCAAGACCATAGGATTCAGACTGCTGGGTGATCCAGGCGAGGTCTTTTTCACGGGTGGCGGAGTTAACAACGAGGCGGAAATAATCTTCAGAAAGGAAATAAACAATCAGGTCGTCAATGACGCCGCCAGAGGCGGTCAGCATGCCGCTATAGAGCGCTTTGCCCGGGACGGTGAGCTTCGCCACGTCGTTAGCCAGCAAATAGCGCAGGAACTCGCGAATTCGGCTGCCGTGAAAATCAACGATGGTCATGTGCGACACATCGAACATTCCGGCATCACCGCGCACCGCATGGTGCTCATCGATCTGGGATCCGTAATGCAGCGGCATCATCCAGCCATGGAAATCCACCATGCGCGCGCCGCATAGCGTGTGTTGTTCAAACAACGGAGTCTGTTGAGCCATCTTTTCCTCATCGAATAAAACGGAACCAGCCACTATTTTTGCCAATATTGCGCCACGAAACGCGCCGCCAGCATCGCAAACGGATGCCGACGCAAACGTTCTCTTTGGCCTGAACTTACCACCGATATCCGCACTAAACCATAAGCCCGGTCAGGACATCACATTAGCTTATGACCAAAATCATCCGAAGAGGCTACAGAATTTTTACCTACAAAAAAGCGATTAAGCCCGCACAAAAACAAACAACAGCGTTAAAAAAGCAGAGAATGATGATATTTTCTGCGAAAAGATGAGCCTAATTTCTATAACAAAAAAAAGGTGACATTAATAAAACTAATGCGAAAAAAGAGGTGAAATTAGATTATTTCAAATGAGAGGGAAAACCCGGCGCGCAGGCCGGGAAAGAGAAGTGTGACGTACTTAACGTAACCAGGCCGGGAGATCGTTTAGCCCCATTGCTTGTCGAATAAGCTGCGGCTTCACGCCAGGGAGAGTATCCGCCAGCTTGAGTCCAATATCGCGCAGCAGCTTTTTCGCCGGATGGCTGCCGGAGAACATGTCGCGGAAGCCCTGCATCCCCGCGAGCATCACCGCAGCGCTGTGCTTGCGGCTGCGCTCATAGCGACGCAGATAGAGATGCTGGCCGATGTCCTTGCCCTGCGCATGCAGGCGCTTCAGCTCATCAATCAGTTCGGCGGCATCCATAAAGCCAAGATTAACGCCCTGCCCCGCCAGCGGATGAATGGTATGGGCGGCATCGCCAACCAGCGCCAGACGGTGGGCGGCAAACTGCCGCGCGTAGCGGCCGGTGAGCGGAAAAACCTGACGTTCGCTCTCTACGGAACACAAACCCAGACGGTTATCGAAGGCAATATTCAGCGCCTGATTAAAAGCGGCCTCGTCTGCCTGCCGCATTCGTTCCGCCTCTTCAGGAGACAACGACCAGACAATAGAACAGAGATGAGGATCGCTTAACGGCAGGAACGCCAGAATACCATCGCCGTGAAATACCTGACGCGCCACCGCTTCGTGCGGCTCTTCGGTGCGAATAGTGGCAACCAGCGCATGATGTTGATAATCCCAAAAGGTCAGCGGGATATCGGCTTTATTACGCAACCACGAATTGGCGCCATCGGCGCCAACCACCAGCCGGGCGGTTAACATGCTGCCGTCCTGCAGGCTAAGAAAGGCCTCATTCTCGCCCCACGCGACCTGCTGCAGCTGCGCCGGGGCCAGTAGCGTGACGTCAGCACAGCGCTGCGCTTTTTGCCACAGAGCATGATGCACCACGGCGTTTTCAATAATATGCCCAAGGTGGCTAAAGCCCATGCTCTGGTCATCAAAGCTGATACGGCCAAAACTGTCTTTGTCCCACACTTCCATACCGTGGTAGCAGCTGGCGCGCCGGGCGACTATGTCCTCCCAGACGCCCAGTTTATTCAGCAGCTTCTCGCTGGCGGCATTAATTGCCGACACCCGCAGCGCCGGCGGCGCATCCGCGCTTAACGGCTGCGGCGCGGCCTGCTCCAGCACGGCGACGCGCAATCCACTGCCCTGCAAACCACAGGCAACCGCCAGCCCCACCATTCCACCGCCAACAATAGCGACATCAACACTTTGCACGTTTCACTCCTTAACGGGGGACCCAACCGAGGGTACGCTGCGCCAGCGCATCGCGCGCCGGGGTAAATAATTCCATCGCCATCAGGCCTGCGTTGCGCCCCGCCACCAGCGGCGCCCAGCGATTAGCGAACAGATGCACCAGCCCATCGGTCACACCGACGGTGGCGGCTTTATCTGCGGCGCGGCGGGCCTGATAGCGACTCAGTAGCGAATAGCCACCCGGATCCTCTCCTTCGGCATGCGTCTGCGCCAGCATTTCCGCCAGGCTCATCACGTCGCGCAGGCCAAGGTTAAAACCCTGTCCGGCAATAGGATGCAGCGTTTGCGCCGCATTGCCGACCAGCGCCAGACGATGGGCAATGGTGCGGGTAGCTCGGGTGAGCGAGAGCGGATACGCGCTGCGCTTGCCTGCCTGGACGATCCGGCCAAGACGCCAGCCGAATGCCTGCTGAAGTTCATGACAGAAGCGTTCGTCCGACCAGCTCAGGACCTCTTCTTGCCGCGACTGCGGATGACACCACACCAGGGAGCAGCGGCCCTGAGACATGGGCAGCATCGCCAGCGGACCGTGTTGGGTAAAACGCTCGAAGGCGCGCCCGTTGTGCGGCACAGCGGTACTGACGTTGGCAATAATCGCCAGCTGTTCATAGGGCTCTTGCTGCCAGCTGATACCGCAGCGGGCCCCGAGCGTTGAGCGCGAGCCATCGGCCGCGACCAGGAGTTTGCCACTCAGCGTATTACCGTTGTCCAGAACCAGGCTTACGCTCTCTTCGCGGCGGCTAACATTTTCCACTTTTGCCGGACAGTGTAGCGTCACGCCCGGCGCTTTACGCAGCTGGGCAAACAAGCGTTGGCCGACGTCGTGCAGCTCAACCACCTGACCCAGCGCCGCCAGCCCATAGTCCTTAGCCTCGAGCGTCACAAACCCCGCGTGACCGCGATCGCTGACGTGAACGCGCTGAATAGCCGTGGCGCGGTCGGCAATTTCCTGCCAGATATCAACGCGAGCCAGCTGCTGACAGGTGCCGGCAGCAAGTGCGATTGCCCGGGCGTCAAAGCCCGGATGCCGGGCAGATTCCGGCGCTGTTGCTTCAATCAGGTGCACCGGCAGCTTACCGCCGGTCAGACGAGATATTGCCAGCGCCAGCGTCGCGCCGGTCATTCCGCCGCCAGCGATCAGTACGCTCATAGCTGGCGCGCCGCCGCCATCAGCGCCTCGATATCATCCGCTTTTTTCACTACGCCAGCGGTGAGGTTTTCATTACCGTCTTCGGTAATGACGATGTCGTCTTCAATACGAATGCCGATGCCGCGGTACTGGGCCGGGACGTCGGCATCCATCGCGATATACAGCCCCGGTTCCACGGTCAGCACCATTCCCGGTTCGAGAATACGCGAGCGGTCGACGTCATAGTTGCCGACATCATGTACGTCGAGCCCCAGCCAGTGGCTCAGGCCATGCATAAAGAAAGGACGATGAGCGTTATTAGCAATTAGCTCATCAATTTCACCTTTCAGGATCCCCAAACGCACCAGGCCGGTAATCATGATCCGCACTACCTGCTGATTAACCTCGTTAATGGAGGTGCCGGGGCGATAAAGCTTCAGCGAGGTTTCCAGAGACTCAAGAACGATATCGTAAATCTCGCGCTGCGCCGGGCTAAACTTGCCGTTTACCGGGAAAGTTCGGGTGATATCGCCCGCATAGCCGCGATATTCGCAGCCTGCGTCAATCAGCACCAGATCGCCATCGCGCAGTTCGCTTTCGTTTTCGGTGTAGTGCAGGATGCAGCCATTTTCGCCGCTGCCCACGATGGTGTTGTAAGAGGGATAGCGCGCGCCGTGACGGTTGAACTCGTGAAGGATCTCGCCTTCCAGATGATATTCAAACATCCCCGGACGGCATTTTTCCATGGCGCGGGTATGCGCAAGGGCGGAGATCTCGCCTGCGCGGCGCATCACCTCCAGCTCTTCCGCCGACTTAAACAGGCGCATCTCATGCACCATCGGCCGCCAGTCAATGACCGAGTTTGGCGCCTGCAGATTCTGCCGCACGCCTTTGCGCAGTTTTTCCAGCGCGTTGAACACGATTTCGTCAGCGTAGGCATATTCGCCCTGCGCAAAATAGATAGCATCGAGGCCGTTAAGGAGCTGGAACAGTTGCTGATTGATTTCACTAAATGCCAGCGCGCGATCGACGCCCAGCTTCTCAGGCGCGGCATCCTGCCCAAGGCGTCGGCCAAACCAGATTTCAGCAGTCAGATCGCGCACGCGGTTAAACAACACGCTGTGGTTATGCGTCTCATCGCTTTTAATCAATACCAGCAGCGCTTCAGGCTCATTAAAACCGGTGAAGTACCAAAAATCGCTGCTCTGGCGGTAGGGATATTCCGAATCTGCGCTGCGTACCGCTTCCGGCGCGGCAAAAATTAACGCGGCGCTGCCTGGCTGCATCTGCGCCAGTAGAGCCTGGCGACGAGAGAGAAATTCCTGCTGAGTCATGACGCCCCCTGAACGATTTAATGATTAATTAGTGTAGCGTCGGTTTTTGCACTTCCGGCGCAGTGGGTTTCTGAAGAGAGAAAGTGTCGTGACACAGCAACGCGGCAACGCGTACGTATTCGATAATCTCTTCCAGAGACATTTCGAGCTCTTCCTGATCCTCGTCTTCGTCATACCCGAGCTGAGCAATATTGCGCAGATCGTCGATGGCTTCACCCGTTTCGTCTTTGACTTTATCCAACTTGGGCTGCGTTACGCCCAGCCCAAGCAGAAAATGGTTCACCCAACCCGCCAGCGCATCGGCGCGATCGAACACGCTCACCTCATCGCCATCCGGGAGGTAGAGCTGGAATAAGAAGCCGTCGTCCTCCAGCGAATCACTGGTGGCGGAATGCATGTTACGCAGCGACTGCGCCAGCTCATGCCCAAAAGCCAGGCCTTCGTTGGTCAGGTCGTGCACCAACGGCTGCCAGCTGCTGTCTTTATTGCCGCCGCACAGGATCCCGCTGATCAGACCGTGCATTTCGGCAGGGGTTAATCCTACCCCTTGTTGGTTCAGTAACTGGTCTACAGCGTTGTAACCAGGCATTTCGTTCTGTATAGACATGCGCATTCGTCATCGTTGGGAGGAATATTCATGATATGCTACCACTTTGGACCCTGGTGAACCAGAATAGGGCTTGTATCTTAGAACCAGGGTAGCTATAGTGTCGCCCCTTCGCAGACCCTCCCAGGGCGTGAAGGCCGCGCAGTCAATCAGCAGGAAGGTGGCATGTCTGCACAACCCGTAGATCTCCAAATTTTTGGCCGTTCACTGCGAGTGAATTGCCCGCCTGAACAAAGGGATGCCCTGAACCAGGCAGCTGACGACCTGAATCAGCGGTTGCAAGATTTAAAAGAACGCACTAGAGTCACAAATACTGAGCAGCTGGTCTTCATCGCCGCGTTGAACATCAGCTATGAGTTGACTCAGGAAAAAGCGAAAACCCGCGACTACGCCGCCAGCATGGAACAGCGTATTCGGATGCTTCAGCAGACCATCGAGCAAGCATTGCTTGAGCAAGGTCGCATAAGCGAAAGACCCGGGCAGAAGTTTGAATAACACTTTGCATTTAACTGTGTTAGAGTAATCGCAAGAACAAAATTTCTCTGAGATGTTTGCAAGCGGGCCAGTCCCCTGAGCCGATATTTCATACCACAAGAATGTGGCGCTCCACGGTTGGTGAGCATGCTCGGTCCGTCCGAGAAGCCTTAAAACTGTGACGACACATTCACCTTGAACCAAGGGTTCAAGGGTTACAGCCTGCGGCGGCATCTCGGAGATTCCCTTCCTTTCGTTTTATCCCCCATAAGTTAATTTTCGGCTTTTACCGTCGTGTATTAGACTACGCCTGTTTGTATCGTTTGCTCACCGATGAGACTCAGGTATGACCCTATTGCCAGATGCCCCCTATACCAGACAGCAAATTCGCCAGCAGATCCGCCAGCGCCGACGCGCGTTAACGCCGGAGCAGCAAACGCAGTTCGCCCTCCAGGCGGCGGACAGAATGATGGCTTATCCGCCGGTTCTGCTCGCGCAGACGGTCGCGGTATTTCTTTCGTTTGATGGCGAGCTGGATACGCTGCCGCTTATTGACCAGCTCTGGCGGGCAGGCAAACGGGTTTATCTCCCCGTGCTTCATCCGTTCAGCCCCGGCAATCTTCTGTTTCTGCACTACCACCCAAGCAGCGAGCTGGTGGTGAATCGTCTGAAAATCCGCGAACCGAAACTCGACGTGCGCGATGTCCTCCCACTTAGCCAGCTGGATGTGCTGGTAACGCCGCTGGTAGCATTTGATGCCGCCGGACAGCGCCTGGGTATGGGCGGCGGATTTTACGACCGGACGCTGCAAAACTGGCGGCAGCATCGTCTGCAGCCGGTGGGCTACGCTCATGATTGCCAGCAGGTCGACGCGCTGCCGACGGAGCAGTGGGATATCCCGCTGCCAGCGGTCATCACGCCGTCAAAAACCTGGCTCTGGTAAAACGTCCGAACAATTGACATTGCTGTTTTTTTCACCTAAATTCCTGGGTAAAGGGTGAGGGAGGCGAACCTCCCTCCTGCATTCTCTCTGTTAATATGCTGGCCAGGCGATGATTAACAGGATAAGCAGCATGATGAAGAGTCTCATCATCGTCCCTTTCCTTTTAGAGCCCCTGCCTCGGTAGGGGCTTTCCCGTTTCAGCCCCACGCTGAGTCTTTATCGTAAATCCCTTTCTTTCAGGCACAACGACATCCGACGGTTTTAATCGCCGTTTGCGGCAAGACTCGCAAAGCGTTTGGGTGGCGACGGGAAATTGCAGAAGGGTCTAGCAGGAGAAAAGGGGCAGGTCGATGACCTGCCCGCTGGCATAAAAGGAGTTAGAACAGCAGACGGGCGCGGATGGTACCAGGAATAGCCTTCATCGCCTGCAGCGCGCTCTGGGCGACATCTTCTTCGGCTTCAATATCAATGACCACGTAGCCCATTTGCGGAGTGGTCTGCAGATACTGCGCCGCAATGTTAATGCCCTGCGCGGCGAAAATCTGGTTAATCGCGGTCAGAACGCCCGGACGGTTTTCATGGATATGCAGCAGACGGCGCCCACCGTGCAGGGGCAGCGACACTTCCGGGAAGTTCACCGCAGAGAGCGTTGAACCATTATCAGAATACTTCGCCAGCTTGCCCGCCACTTCCAGACCGATGTTTTCCTGCGCTTCCTGAGTTGAGCCGCCAATATGCGGGGTCAGGATAACGTTGTCGAACTCACACAGCGGAGAGTTGAACGGATCGCTGTTGGTCGCCGGTTCGGTCGGGAACACGTCGATCGCCGCGCCCGCCAGGTGCTTGCTCGCCAGCGCATCGCACAGCGCCGGAATATCTACCACGGTACCGCGGGAGGCGTTGATCAGCAGCGCACCCGGTTTCATCAGCGCCAGCTCTTCCGCGCCAATCATATTCTTCGTTGAGGCATTTTCCGGCACGTGCAGGCTTACCACATCGCTCATGTTCAACAGATCGGAGAGATGCTGTACCTGAGTCGCGTTACCCAACGGCAGTTTGCTTTCAATATCGTAGAAATAGACGTGCATCCCCAACGATTCGGCAAGAATGCCCAGCTGCGTACCGATGTGACCATAGCCGATAATACCCAGCTTTTTGCCGCGTGCTTCAAAGCTGCCAACCGCCAGCTTGTTCCATACGCCGCGGTGCGCTTTGGCGTTTGCCGCCGGCACGCCGCGTAGCATGAGCAGCAGCTCGCCGATCACCAGCTCCGCAACGGAACGGGTATTAGAGAACGGGGCGTTAAATACCGGAATACCGCGTTTTGCCGCCGCATTTAAGTCAACCTGATTAGTACCGATACAGAAGCAGCCAACCGCAACCAGTTTTTCCGCCGCCGCGAAGATCTCTTCAGTCAGATGAGTACGGGAACGCAGGCCGATGAAATGGGCATCACGAATGGACGCTTTCAGCTCTTCGCTGTCCAGCGCGCCTTTGTGAAATTCGATATTGGTGTAGCCTGCTGCGCGGAGGCTGTCCACCGCTTTTTGATGCACACCTTCAACCAGCAGAAATTTAATTTTGTCTTTTTCCAGTGATACCTTAGCCATTTCCCCGTCCTGTTTTTGTCTTAACTGATGTCGTGCGGAACGAAAGTTCTTCTCAGCAACATATCAAAAAAAACTATTGCGGCAATATGAACGTTTGCGTCGACAACCTGAAGAAATATCAATCAGCGGGAAATAGCAGGACAAAACACCAGAAAGTAAAAGAAAGGTAGATTGTTACTAAGACAAGGCGCATAAATGTGACAGAAGTCACCAAAATAGGCCTGGAGAAAAAATATTTGCGAGGGAGCCATTCGCTCCCTCGGTTCAGACTATTTAGTGATAGTTTTTACACCATCAGCGGTGCCAATCAGCGCGACGTCCGCACCGCGATTCGCAAACAGGCCGACGGTCACGACGCCCGGAATACCGTTAATGGTATTTTCCAGCGCAATAGCGTCCAGGATTTCCAGACCATACACATCGAGGATCACGTTGCCGTTATCGGTCACGACACCCTGGCGGTACTCCGGACGGCCGCCCAGCTTAACCAGCTGACGCGCCACGGCGCTGCGCGCCATCGGGATCACTTCCACCGGCAGCGGGAATTTACCCAGGATGTCCACCTGCTTGGAAGCATCAGCGATACAGATAAATTTGTCAGCGACCGAAGCGATAATCTTCTCGCGCGTCAGCGCCGCGCCGCCGCCTTTAATCATTTGCATATGGCCGTTGATTTCATCAGCGCCGTCGACATAGATGCCAAGACGGTCAACGCTGTTAAGATCAAAAACCGTAATACCGAGGCTTTTCAGTTTTTCAGTAGAGGCATCAGAGCTGGAAACCGCGCCTTCAATCTGACCTTTCATGGTGCCCAGCGCATCAATAAAATGCGCCGCCGTGGAGCCCGTGCCGACCCCAACGATGGTGCCCGGTTGTACATACTGCAATGCCGCCCAGCCTACTGCTTTTTTCAGTTCATCTTGCGTCATGATTATGGTCCGAGATGTGAATTCCTGTGGCGCATTATAGAACATCAGGGGGGTCATTGTCCCTGCGACGGCGATCACACAACGCAGTCGCCATTTTTTCATCTTCATCAAAAACAAATTTATGTCATAGTGCGAGTTAACGAAAAGTATTAGGGGGCACGCCAGAGCAATGAAACGACCGGACTACAGAACACTACAGGCGCTGGACGCGGTAATCAGGGAACGAGGGTTTGAGCGCGCCGCGCAGAAGCTTTGTATTACGCAGTCCGCCGTCTCTCAGCGCATCAAACAGCTGGAAAACATGTTTGGACAACCGCTGCTGGTACGCACCGTACCGCCGCGTCCCACCGAACAGGGGCAAAAGCTGCTGGCCCTGCTGCGCCAGGTTGAACTGCTGGAAGAGGAGTGGCTGGGCGATGAACAAACCGGCTCAACGCCGCTGCTGCTGTCGCTGGCGGTCAACGCCGACAGTCTCGCCACCTGGCTGTTGCCCGCGCTCTCCAGCGTGCTTTCCGACTCCCCTATTCGCCTGAACCTACAGGTGGAGGACGAGACCCGAACCCAGGAACGCCTGCGCCGCGGTGAAGTCGTCGGCGCGGTCAGTATCCAGCCGCAGGCGCTGCCAAGCTGCCTGGTTGATCAGCTCGGCGCCCTCGACTATCTGTTCGTCGCCTCAAAAGAGTTTGCCCAGCGCTATTTCCCCAATGGGGTGACCCGCTCGGCGCTGCTCAAAGCGCCGGTGGTGGCATTCGATCATCTCGATGATATGCACCAGGCCTTTTTACAGCAGAACTTCGATTTGCCGCCGGGCAGCGTTCCCTGCCATATCGTGAACTCTTCGGAAGCCTTTGTGCAGCTAGCCCGCCAGGGGACAACCTGCTGTATGATTCCGCATCTGCAAATTGAGCGAGAGCTGAACAGCGGCGAACTTATTAATCTCACGCCGGGCCTGTTCCAGCGCCGGATGCTCTACTGGCACCGTTTTGCGCCGGAAAGCCGTATGATGCGCCGGGTGACCGATGCGCTGATCGATTATGGCCATAAAGTGTTGAGACAAGATTAAGCCTCCCAGGCAGGTCGGCGCCGTCCGGCCTGCATGACCCACCTTCTTCTATTCATATCTTTGAAATTCATCACAAAATAGAACATTTCATGCGGCAAAAAACGACGCGCTGATGGCTATTTTTTGCTGGCGACAGAGCGGCTTAAAAGGCTCACCGTATTTGCAATACCCTATTTTATTGCGCATACGGAGCACAAAATGTCAGAGTTACGAGAGTGGCAAACGCTCGCCAACAAGGAGCTTAGCCGGCGGGGAAAAACCGTCGATGCTCTGGTAAAACAGACGGCAGAAGGGATTGCCGTTAAACCGCTGTATACCGAAGCCGATATTGATAATCTGGAAGTGACCGGCACCCTGCCCGGCCTGCCGCCTTACGTCCGCGGCCCCCGCGCCACCATGTATACCGCCCAGCCGTGGACCATCCGCCAGTACGCTGGTTTCTCTACCGCGAAAGAGTCCAACGCCTTCTATCGCCGCAACCTCGCTGCCGGGCAGAAAGGGCTTTCCGTCGCCTTCGATCTCGCGACCCATCGGGGCTATGACTCCGACAATCCTCGCGTGGCGGGCGACGTGGGGAAAGCGGGGGTAGCGATCGATACCGTCGAAGATATGAAGATTCTGTTCGATCGCATCCCGCTGGATGAAATGTCCGTGTCGATGACCATGAACGGCGCGGTGCTGCCGGTAATGGCATTTTATATCGTCGCGGCGGAAGAGCAAGGCGTTGCGCCGGAACGGCTCACCGGCACGATCCAGAACGATATTCTGAAAGAGTATCTGTGCCGGAATACCTATATTTACCCGCCGAAGCCCTCAATGCGCATTATTGCCGACATCATCGCCTGGTGTTCGGGCAATATGCCGCGCTTTAATACCATCAGCATCAGCGGCTATCACATGGGCGAAGCCGGAGCCAACTGCGTGCAGCAGGTGGCCTTTACCCTGGCCGACGGTATCGAATACATTAAGGCCGCGCTCTCCGCCGGTCTGAAAATCGATGACTTCGCCCCGCGCCTGTCGTTCTTCTTCGGCATCGGCATGGATCTGTTTATGAACGTCGCGATGCTGCGCGCCGCTCGCTATCTGTGGAGCGAAGCGGTGAGCGGCTTCGGCGCCACCAATCCAAAATCGTTAGCCCTGCGCACCCACTGCCAGACTTCCGGCTGGAGCCTCACCGAGCAGGATCCGTATAACAACGTGATCCGCACCACCATTGAAGCGCTCGGCGCCACGCTCGGCGGCACCCAGTCGCTGCATACTAACGCCTTTGATGAGGCGCTCGGCCTGCCCACCGACTTTTCCGCACGTATCGCGCGTAATACGCAGATCATCATTCAGGAGGAGTCGGAGATCTGCCGCACCGTGGATCCGCTGGGGGGATCGTATTACGTCGAGTCGCTGACCGATCAAATCGTTAAGCAGGCGCGAGCCATTATGCAGCAGATCGACGAAGCGGGAGGGATGGCGAAGGCGATCGAAGCCGGACTGCCGAAACGGATGATCGAAGAGGCCTCCGCCCGCGAGCAATCGCTGATCGACCAGGGCAAGCGCGTCATCGTCGGCGTCAATAAGTACAAGCTGGAAAAAGAAGATGAAACGGCAGTGCTGGAGATCGACAACGTCAAGGTACGCAACGAGCAGATCGCCTCGCTGAAAAAAATACGGGCCAGTCGGGACGATGTGACGGTAAAAGCCGCGCTGAACGCCCTCACCCACGCCGCGCAGCATGATGAAAATCTGCTGGCCGCCGCCATCAACGCCGCCCGCGTGCGCGCTACGCTGGGTGAAATCTCCGACGCACTGGAGGTGGCCTTTGACCGCTATCTGGTGCCCAGCCAGTGCGTCACCGGCGTGATTGCGCAAAGCTACCATCAGTCAGATAAAGCCGCCTGCGAGTTTGACGCCATTGTTGCGCAAACCGAAAAATTCCTCGCGGAACGCGGCCGTCGCCCGCGCATTCTGATCGCCAAAATGGGTCAGGACGGTCACGATCGCGGCGCCAAAGTGATCGCCAGCGCCTATTCCGATCTTGGCTTCGATGTTGACCTGAGCCCGATGTTTTCTACCCCGGAGGAGATCGCCCGCCTCGCCGTGGAGAACGACGTACACGTGGTTGGCGCCTCATCGCTGGCGGCAGGCCACAAAACGCTGATCCCCGAGCTGGTCGATGCGTTGAAAAAATGGGGACGGGAAGATATCTGCGTCATCGCCGGCGGCGTCATTCCGCCGCAGGATTACGCGTTTCTGCAGGCGCGCGGCGTGGCCGCTATTTATGGCCCCGGCACGCCGATGCTGGAGAGCGTACGCGACGTCCTGATGAGGATTAGCCAGCATCATGATTAACTCATCCACCCTGAGCGACGCCATTCGGCGATTACGTTTGGGCGAGCGGGCCACGCTCGCCCAGGCCATGACGCTGGTAGAGAGTCAGCATCCCCGCCACCAGGCGCTGAGCGCCCAGCTGGTCGATGCGATTATGCCCTTCACCGGCAACGCCCTGCGCCTCGGCGTCACCGGCACGCCGGGAGCCGGAAAGAGTACCTTTCTGGAAGCCTTCGGCATGCTGCTGATTCGCCATGGCCTGCGGGTCGCGGTGATAGCGGTCGATCCAAGCAGCCCAATCGGCGGCGGCAGCATTCTTGGCGACAAGACGCGCATGATCGAACTGGCGCGCTCGGACTCGGCATTTATCCGCCCGGTGCCCTCGAGCGGCCATCTGGGCGGCACCAGCCTGCGCACGCGGGAGCTGATACTGCTGTGCGAAGCGGCGGGCTATGACGTGGTCATTGTCGAAACCGTCGGCGTCGGCCAGTCGGAAACGGAGGTCTCCCGCCTGGTGGACTGCTTCATTTCACTGCAGATCGCCGGCGGCGGTGACGATCTGCAGGGCATTAAAAAAGGGATCATGGAGATGGCGGATATCGTGGTTATCAATAAAGATGATGGCGAGAACCGCGCCAGCGTGGCTATCACCCGCCATATGTATGAATCCGCCCTGCATATTCTGCGCCGCAAGCACGCCGCGTGGCAGCCGCGCGTTTTGAGCTGTAGCGCGCTGGAGCAGCGCGGTATCGAAGCCGTCTGGCTCGCTATCCTTAACTTCAAAACCACCCTCACCGACAGCGGCGATCTTGAAAAGCTGCGCCAGCGTCAGGCGCTGGAGTGGCTGCAAAAGCAGACCGAAACCGAGGCGCTGCATCTGCTGTTTGCCCGAGCGGACTTTGATCGCTACTTCCAGCAAACGCTACAGGCGGTGAAAAACAATGGCCTCTCGCCGCGCACCGGCCTGCGGCAGATTAGCGAATTCCTCCAGAATCATTACTTTGCATAAAGGGATAGTTATGTCTTATCAATATGTTAACGTCGAAATTATCCAGAAGGTTGCGGTGATTGAGTTCAACTATAGCCGCAAGCTTAACGCCTTAAGCAAGGTGTTTATCGACGACCTGATGCAGGCGTTGAGCGACCTCAACAGGCCGGAAATTCGCTGCGTCATTTTACGCGCGCCTGGCGGATCAAAAGTTTTCTCCGCCGGCCATGACATCCACGAATTACCCGGCGGACGCCGCGATCCGCTTTCGTATGACGATCCGCTGCGCCAGATTACCCGCATGATCCAAAAATATCCGAAACCGGTGATCTCCATGGTCGAAGGGAGCGTCTGGGGCGGCGCGTTTGAGATGATCATGAGCTCCGATCTGATCATCGCCGCCAGTACGTCAACGTTCTCCATGACGCCGGTGAATCTCGGCGTGCCCTACAACCTGGTCGGCATTCACAATCTGACCCGTGACGCTGGCTTTCATATCGTGAAAGAGCTGATTTTCACCGCCCTGCCGATTACCGCCCAGCGCGCGCTGGCGGTCGGTATTCTCAATCACGTGGTGGACGCTGGCGAACTGGAAGATTTTACCTTACAGATGGCGCACCACATTGCCGAGAAAGCGCCGCTGGCGATAGCGGTCATTAAGGAAGAGCTGCGCGTGCTTGGCGAGGCGCACACCATGAATTCCGATGAGTTCGAACGTATTCAGGGAATGCGCCGCGCCGTCTACGACAGTGAGGATTATCGGGAAGGCATGAGCGCGTTTATGGAAAAGCGTAAACCTGAATTCGTCGGCCATTAATCATCCCGGTTAAGGAGTGCAAAATGAAACGGATGAGCGCCGATGAAGCGGCGGAGATTATCCAGCACGACCAGATGGTGGCGTTCAGCGGCTTCACTCCCGCCGGTTCGCCCAAAGCGCTGCCCGCGGCTATCGCTCGCCGCGCCGGTGAGTTACATCGGGCGCAGAAGCCTTTCCAGATCCGCCTGCTGACCGGCGCGTCAATTAGCGCCGCCGCCGATGATGCATTATCGGCAGCCGATGCCGTCTCGTGGCGCGCGCCGTATCAGACCGCGTCGGGCCTGCGGCAAAAAATCAATCAGGGGAAGGTGAAGTTTGTCGATCTGCACCTGAGCGAAGTGGCGCAAATGGTTAACTACGGCTTCTTTGGTGAGATTGATGTCGCGGTGATCGAAGCCTCGGCTATCGCGCCGGACGGGCGGGTCTGGCTCACCAGCGGTATCGGCAACGCGCCCACCTGGCTGCTACGGGCGAAGAAAGTGATCATCGAACTCAATCATTATCACAGCCCTCGGGTTGCCGAGCTGGCCGATATCGTGCTCCCCGGCGCCCCGCCGCGGCGCAACAGCATCGCCATCTTTCATGCGATGGATCGCGTGGGTAGCCGGTACGTGCAAATCGATCCGAAAAAAATTGTCGCGGTCGTGGAGACCGAACTGCCCGACGCCGGAAACCTGCTCGATAAAAATAATCCGGTTTGTCAGAAAATTGCCGATAACGTGGTCACCTTTCTGCTGGAAGAGATGGCTCGCGGGCGCATCCCGCCTGAATTTTTGCCGCTGCAAAGCGGCGTGGGTAATATCAATAACGCGGTCATGGCGCGGCTGGGTGAGAATCCGGATATTCCCTCTTTTATGATGTACTCCGAGGTCTTACAGGAGTCGGTAGTCCATCTACTGGAAACAGGGAAAGTCACCGGCGTCAGCGCCTCCAGCCTGACAATATCCGCCGATTCGTTGCGCAAGATTTACGCCAATATGGATTTCTTCGCCAGCCGCATTGTCCTGCGCCCGCAGGAGATCTCCAATCATCCGGAAATTATCCGCCGTCTGGGAGTTATTGCCCTCAACGTGGGGCTGGAGTTTGACATCTACGGACACGCCAATTCCACGCACGTAGCCGGGGTGAATCTGATGAACGGCATCGGCGGTAGCGGCGATTTTGAACGCAACGCCTGGCTCTCTATCTTTATGGCGCCGTCCATCGCCAAAGACGGGAAGATCTCCACTATCGTGCCGATGTGCAGCCATGTCGATCACAGCGAGCATAGCGTGAAGGCGATCGTTACCGAGCAGGGTATCGCCGATCTGCGCGGGTTGTCGCCGCTGCAGCGCGCCCGCGCTATCATTGATAACTGCGCGCATCCGCTCTACCGGGACTATTTACATCGCTATCTGCAGAGCGCTCCCGGCGGGCATATTCACCACGACCTCACCCACGCCTTCGACCTGCATCGTAATCTGCTTGAGCACGGTTCAATGCTCGGTTAGCCCTCCGTACCGTCGCGATCTTCAGTTATGTGCTGAAGCATCGTGGCGGTATAGCGATGGTTTTTCAGCGAATAGAGATACTCCTGCATATACATGGCGCTACCGGGCGCGTCGAAGTACTTCAGCTTCGCCGGATTTACCAGACGCCAGGCGAAGTAAGGAATAACCGTTAAAAACTGCCCCCGCTCTACGGCGCTAATTTTCGCCATAAAGCTATAGGGGCGATAGATAACCGTCGGGTTGATTCCGCAGGGGCGCATATAGGCGTCCAGCATCGCCTCAAAATTGGCCCGATTCTGGAAACGCATCTGCAGCCAGGGCAGTTCACGTAACAGATCCTGCGGCGGCTTATCTTCATAACGGCGAGAAACAAGAAACCCCAGACGCAGCGGCGCCAGTTCGCTGATGGTCAGATTTTCCAGCTCCTGCACGCGGGGCGAAACATGCTGCGGCGAAATAATAAAATCCAGCTGACGGTCGAAAAGATTATCAATCACGCCATTCTCGCTGAACTCCACGGCCTGGGTGGTCACGCCATCGTATTTATCGCCCAGGCTGATGAGCTGGTCGAAAATTATCGTCGGATAGGTGTTGTCGATGCCGATAACAACGTTGCGCGAGCGGCGCGCGGAATAGTGTATTTCGTTATCGATGGCCGATAAGCGCTGGTAAATAGGAAACAGCTTCTGATAGAGCTCCTGCCCCGCTTTATTGAGACTGATGCTGTTATCTTTGCGGGTAAATAACGTATAGCCGATCTGATCCTCAAGCGCAGCAATGCTTTTGCCAAAGGGCGATGCGGTCATATGGATTTTTTCCGCCGCTCTGGCGATGTTATTGGTCTGCGCCAACAGAATGAAATTGCGCATCTTTTTAGAAATAAAGATATCCATGCTCACCTCACAGGAAAACAGGGATCTATCCTTACCTCATTCAGGGAAAAGACTTGTGCTGCGCTCTCATTTTTACAGATAGTCACAGAAAAAGCCCGGCGCGAAGGCCGGGCGGGAGGATTACTGCGCTGCTTTTGGCTCTTCAGCCGGTTTCGCTGGCGACGCAGGCTGGGTCGGCTGCAGCTCAAACACCACGTCCACCTGGTCATCAAACTGAATGGTCGCCTGCTCGTAGCTTTCCTGAGCAGATACCGGCGCCGCATCGGCTTTCATCATCCGCACCATCGGGCTCGGCTGGTAATTGGAGACATGATAGCGAACGCTATAAACCGGCCCCAGTTTGCCGTGGAATCCGCTAGCCAGCTCCTGAGCCTGATGAATCGCATCGTCAATCGCCGCTTTTCGCGCCTTATCTTTGTAAGCGTCCGGCTGCGCCACGCCCAGTGAAACCGAACGGATCTCGTTCAGACCGGCTTTTAATGCCCCATCTAACAACCCGTTGAGCTTATCCAGCTGGCGCAGCGTGACTTCAACGCTACGCACCGCGCGATAGCCCTTAAGAATGCTTTTGCCGTTCTGATAATCATAATCAGGCTGGGTACGCAGGTTGGCAGAGTTAATATCCTTCTTCGCAATGCCGCTCTTCTCCAGGAAGGAGAGATACTGGGCCACGCGTTCATCTGCCTGTTTTTTAGCGGATGCCGCATCTTTCGCGGAGACGTTAACTTCAATCGCCAGCGTGGCGATATCAGGAACCGCAGCGACGCTGGCGGTACCTGAAGTAACAATATGTGGGCCGTTTGGCAATTCATTGGCCTGAACTGCCATTGCGCTAAATCCGAGTGCCGCCGCCAGGGCCATGACTTTTAACTTCACTGTCGTTTCTCCATCTTACATTGGTCGTCTATACGCAGACGCATGCCTGCAAGCTTAGCGCTTACGCGGAGAAAGTCCATCGGACAAGGCTTAGTTAAGCAGCGCCTGCACATGAGCGAAGCCGTCTTTCGCCAGCTCCAGCGCGATGATCCACATGACCAGACCGACCAGCACGTTGATAATTCGCTGCGCTTTTGCCGTGCGCAGGCGCGGGGCCAGCCAGGCGGCCAGCAGGGCCAGACCAAAGAACCATAAGAATGAGGCGCTGATGGTGCCCAGGGCAAACCAGCGCTTTGGCTCCATCTCCAGCTGTCCGCCGAGGCTTCCAAGCACCACAAACGTATCCAGATAAACGTGAGGATTCAGCCAGGTCACCGCCAGCATGGTGACGATGATTTTCCAGCGCCCCTGCTTCATCACCTCCGCGCTGGCCAGCTCCAGATTGCTGCTAAAGGCCGTTTTCAGTGCGCCAAAACCGTACCACAATAAAAAAGCGACGCCGCCCCAGGTCACCAGCGCCAGCAGCCACGGGGACTGCATCAGCAGCGCGCTGCCGCCAAAAATTCCGGCGCAGATAAGCAGCAGATCGCTGATGGCGCATAGCAAAGCAATCATCAGATGGTACTGACGACGAATACCCTGATTCATCACAAAAGCGTTTTGCGGACCGAGCGGCAAAATCATAGCCGCTCCCAGGGCAAGGCCCTGAAAGTAATACGATAACATCGAGAGGAATTTCCACTGAAAGAGTCAATGCCGGGGAATATAGCGTGCAGAAATCATTAGAGGAAATTGAAAATTTTAATCGCTAATAAGGACGACTAATACTGGGTACAAAAAAGGCCGGATATGCCGGCCTGTATTAAAAGGGAAATTATTCTGCTTTTTCCTGCGGACGAATGACATGAACGTCCATCTGCGGATACGGGAAGCTGATGCCGTTGGCGTCAAAATCGCGCTTAATACGCTCCAGGACGTCCCAGTACACGCTTTGCAGATCGCTGCTCTTACTCCATACGCGCACCACGTAGTTCACAGATGAAGCGCCCAGTTCATTCAGGCGAACGGTCATTTCACGATCTTTGAGAATACGTTCATCCGATTCGATGATGTTGGTGAGCAGCTGCTTCACTTGGTCGATGTCCGCATCGTAGGCCACGCCGATAATAAACTCGTTGCGACGTACCGGCTCGCGAGAGAAGTTGATGATATTCCCGGCAATGATTTTACCGTTCGGTACCACCACAATTTTGCCATCTGCGCTGCGCAGGGTCGTGGAGAAAATCTGCACGTTCAGCACGGTACCCGCGATACCGCCAAGGTCAACGTATTCACCAGCGCGGAATGGGCGGAAAACGACCAGCAGGACCCCAGCGGCAAGGTTAGACAGCGACCCCTGCAGCGCCAGACCGACGGCTAAGCCCGCGGCGCCAAGTACCGCGATAACCGAAGCGGTTTGCACACCCACGCGGCCGAGGGCGGCGATCAGCGTGAAAGCAATGACGGCGTAGCGTACCAGCGCAGAAAGAAAATCGGCAACGGTGGCATCAATATGTCGAGCCCGCATCAGGCGATTGACGGTGTTGGAAACAATCCGCGCCACGATCAGACCAACAATAATAATCGCGATGGCCGCGACAATGTTGACGGCATAGCTCAGCAGTAATGCCTGATTGCGCACCAGCCATGAACCGGCGTTATTTATGCTATCGACAACGTTCAAATCTTCCATTCAACTTTCCTTATGGATACCCGGACGGGAAATAAAATAACCAAACCTGATAATTGCAAACAGGTTAAGGGTAAACAAAAAGAGTCCGTTTTGCCAAATTGATCACATTTATTTAGCAACATTTCATGTCATTGAGATAATAAAAAAGCCCGCATTTCTGCGGGCTTCCGGGTAAGAAACGAAACTTTCTTACAGAACGTCGATCGCGTTCAGCTCTTTAAATGCCTGCTCCAGACGAGTCACCATGGACGTCTGTGCAGCGCGCAGCCATACGCGCGGATCGTAGTATTTCTTGTTCGGCTGGTCTTCGCCTTTCGGGTTGCCCAGCTGACCCTGCAGGTAAGCTTCGTTAGCTTTGTAGTACTGCAGGATACCGTCCCAGGTTGCCCATTGGGTATCGGTATCGATGTTCATTTTGATCACGCCGTAGCTTACGGAGTCTTTGATTTCCTGAGCGGAAGAACCGGAACCGCCGTGGAAGACGAAGTTCAGGCTGTTGTGCGGCAGGTTATGTTTCTTAGAAACGTATTCCTGAGAGTCGCGCAGGATAGTCGGGGTCAGCACCACGTTGCCCGGCTTGTAAACGCCGTGTACGTTACCGAAGGAAGCGGCGATGGTGAAACGCGGGCTGATTTTGCTCAGCTCAGTGTAGGCGTAATCAACGTCTTCCGGCTGGGTATACAGAGCGGAAGCGTCCATGTGGCTGTTGTCCACGCCGTCTTCTTCGCCGCCGGTGCAGCCCAGTTCGATTTCCAGAGTCATGTCCATTTTGGCCATACGCGCCAGGTACTTAGAACAGATCTCGATGTTTTCGTGCAGGGACTCTTCAGACAGGTCAATCATGTGAGAAGAGAACAGCGGTTTACCGGTCGCGGCGAAGTGTTTTTCACCCGCGTCCAGCAGACCGTCGATCCACGGCAGCAGTTTCTTAGCGCAGTGGTCAGTGTGCAGGATAACCGGAACACCGTAGTGTTCAGCCATCTGATGAACGTGATGCGCGCCAGAGATAGCGCCCAGGATGGCTGCGCCCTGAGGAACGTCAGTTTTCACGCCTTTGCCCGCGATGAACGCTGCGCCGCCGTTAGAGAACTGAACGATAACCGGAGAACGAACTTTTGCAGCTGCTTCCAGAACGGCGTTGATGGAATCAGTACCCACGCAGTTTACCGCTGGCAGGGCAAAGTTGTTTTCTTTAGCTACCTGGAACACTTTCTGAACGTCGTCGCCAGTGATGACGCCCGGTTTTACGAAATCAAAAATTTTAGACATGTTACGTAGTCCTGTATCTGTATCTTCGACCGTTGAAGAAGGTTCGCGAGCTTTTACGCGCGCTGAAAAACAGGCGGGTCACCCCGCCTGAACTGAATTACTGCTTAGCGCGCTCTTCGAGCATGGCTACTGCCGGCAGAACTTTACCTTCCACGAATTCGAGGAATGCGCCGCCGCCGGTGGAGATGTAGGAGATTTTGTCAGCAATGCCGAACAGGTCGATTGCTGCCAGGGTGTCGCCGCCGCCTGCGATGGAGAACGCTTCGCTATCTGCGATGGCGTTAGCCACGATTTCAGTCCCTTTGCGGAAGTTCGGGAATTCGAACACGCCGACCGGGCCGTTCCACAGGATGGTTTTGGCGTTTTTCAGGATTTCAGCCAGTTTCTCTGCGGAAGCATCGCCCAGGTCCAGAATCTGCTCGTCATCTTTAATGTCGTTAACAGATTTCAGGGTAGCGGTTGCGGTTTCAGAGAACTCGGTCGCTACGCGAACGTCAGTCGGAACCGGGATATCGCAGGTCGTCAGGAGGCGTTTAGCTTCGTCAACCAGATCGGCTTCGTACAGGGATTTACCCACGTTGTGGCCCTGAGCGGCAACGAAGGTGTTGGCGATGCCGCCGCCGACGATCAGCTGGTCAGCGATTTTAGACAGGGAGTCCAGAACGGTCAGTTTAGTGGAAACTTTAGAACCACCGACGATAGCTACCATCGGACGAGCCGGTTCTTTCAGCGCTTTACCCAGGGCGTCCAGCTCAGCGGCCAGCAGCGGACCTGCACAAGCGACGTCAGCGAATTTGCCGATACCGTGAGTAGAAGCCTGCGCGCGGTGAGCAGTACCGAACGCATCCATAACGAAGACATCGCACAGCGCAGCGTATTTTTTCGACAGCGCTTCGTCATCTTTTTTCTCGCCTTTGTTAAAGCGAACGTTTTCCAGAACCACCAGCTCGCCGGCAGCGACTTCAACGCCGTCCAGGTAATCTTTAACCAGACGTACCGGGTTAGACAGTTTGTCTTTCAGGTAGTTAACAACCGGCAGCAGAGAGAATTCTTCGTTGTACTCGCCTTCGGTAGGACGACCCAGGTGGGAAGTGACCATCACTTTCGCACCCTGTTTCAGGGCCAGTTCGATGGTCGGCAGAGAAGCACGGATACGCGCATCGCTGGTTACTTTCCCTTCTTTAACCGGTACGTTCAGATCCGCACGGATAAAAACGCGTTTACCAGCCAGATCCAGATCGGTCATCTTAATTACAGACATGGTGAATCCTCTCGTTGATTCTTGATAAAGTTTTGCAGGCGCCTGAGCGCCTTACCTGAAACCTTGTGCGGCCATCGCTAACGTGGTGTCGAGCATCCGGTTAGCAAAGCCCCATTCGTTATCGCACCAGACCAGCGTTTTGATCAAATGCGCGCCACTTACCCGCGTTTGCGTGCCATCGACGATGGCGCTATGCGGATCGTGGTTGAAATCTATCGAGACTAACGGCAATTCCGTATAGTCAACTATACCATGAAATGCACCCTGTGCTGCTTTTTGCAGCAACTGGTTGACTTCACTCGCTTTTACCGGTTTTTTCACCGTGACGCTAAGGTCGATCGCCGTCACATTAATCGTCGGAACACGGACCGCGATAGCTTCAAAGCGATCGTTAAACTGAGGGAAAATACGCGTGATCCCCGCAGCAAGCTTAGTATCAACCGGGATGATCGACTGACTGGCCGCTCGCGTCCGGCGCAAATCCGGATGGTAAGCATCGATAACCTGCTGATCGTGCATCGCGGAGTGAATCGTGGTTACCGTTCCTGACTCTATGCCGTAGGCATCATCTAACAGCTTAATGACCGGAATAATGCAGTTGGTGGTGCAGGAGGCGTTGGAGACGATACGGTGCTCAGCGCGCAGCTCATCATGGTTGACGCCAAACACGATCGTCGCGTCGAGATCGTTGCCGCCAGGATGTGAAAAGAGCACTTTCCTCGCGCCGGCCCGCAGATGGGCTTCGCCATGCTCGCGGCTGCCATAAGCGCCGGTGCAGTCAAGCACCACATCAACCGCCAGTTCCCGCCAGGGCAACGCCTCAAGGGAAGATTCATGCAGCAGACGGATGGCGTCATCGCCGACAAACAGCTGCTCTCTCTCCTGGCGCACATCCCAGGCAAAGCGTCCATGGCTGGTGTCATATTTCAATAAATGCGCGATGCCGGCAGCATCCGCCAGTTCATTGATTGCCACCACGGTGATTTCCGCACGACGTCCGGATTCATACAAAGCACGAACCACGTTACGCCCGATGCGACCGAAGCCATTAATCGCAATGCGTATGGTCATAGGTCTCCTGCAAGGCTATCCATGATATGAGGTGGCTGACAGAGTAATGCAGCAACGCTCTAAGGGAAACCTTACCTGTCGCAAACTGCGACTGATTGATTAATTGTCGAACATTTAGACGACTGAAACGCTTCAGCTAGAATAAGCCAAACGAGGAATAAAAGGAATGATTGTCCAGCTGGAGAAACCATTTATCTGACTTACATCACACTTTTCACCCCTTCTGGGGCGGCATTTATTCCACATTCCAGAATTACGAATAAGCGTAGCAAGATCTTTTCGTTGTCGTGCCGCAATTACTGATTTATATCAGAAACCATACTGAACAGCGGCGATATTATTGCCGCTACGTCCGAGTCTCGGAGTCCCTCGAAAAAGATGACCATTCCCCACTTGCAGCCCTCTGCGGCACGTTACTATGCGCTTCGCTTACTTCCGGGCGAGGAGGTTTTTTCACGCCTGCGCGCCTTCCTGCAACTGCACCATATTCAGTCAGCCTGGATCGCCGGCTGTACCGGTAGCTTAAGCAATGCGGCACTACGTTTTGCCGGCCAGGATGAGACCACCTTACTGAACGGAACCTACGAGGTTATCTCGCTGAATGGCACGCTGGAATTGAAAGGAGAACATCTTCATTTAGCGATATCCGATCCGCAAGGCGCGATGCTCGGCGGCCATATGATGCCCGGCTGTACCGTCCGCACCACCCTTGAGCTGGTGATAGGCGAACTGACCTCCCTGGCATTTAGCCGTCAGCCGTGCGCACTTTCCGGCTATGACGAACTGGTCATCTCATCCCGATAACTTTTCCCTTAAAGAGGTTTCTATGGCTCGTCGCCAATTTACCAGCCAGTCCCTGGTGCTGATTGCGATCGCCGTCGCCATCAACATGATCGGCGGACAGCTCATCAGTATGTTAAAACTTCCCATTTTTCTCGATTCAATCGGCACCTTAATCAGCGCGGTTCTACTCGGACCGGTCATTGGCATGTTGACCGGTTTACTGACCAATCTTCTGTGGGGTCTGCTGACCGATCCGATTGCCGCCGCCTTTGCGCCAGTGGCTATGGTGATTGGCCTGGTTGCCGGATGGCTGGCGAGAGCGGGATGGTTCCGCACTTTACCTAAGGTGATCATTAGCGGGGTTGTCATTACCCTCGCCGTGACCGCGGTTGCCGTGCCGCTGCGGACGGCGCTGTTTGGCGGCGTGACGGGAAGCGGTGCGGATCTGTTCGTCGCCTGGATGCATTCGGTAGGTCAGAATCTGCTGGAGTCGGTGGCGATTACCGTCTTAGGCGCCAATCTGGTGGATAAAATTCTTACCGCGATTATCGTCTGGACCCTGTTGCGCCAGCTGCCGCTGCGTACGTTGCGCCATTTTCCTGCCATGTCCGCCGTACGCTAAATGCACCCTTTTACCTCCTTAACGCTCTGGGCGCTGGCGGCAGTGACCACGCTGCTGCTACCGACGGATACGGTGCTGCCGGTGTATAGCACCGCGGCGTTTCTCAGTTTAGTGCTGCTAAAAGCAACGCGACGGCGGGCAAAATATGTCGCCTGGCTACTACTCTCGCTGGGCATTGGCCTGTGGCTGGTCCACGGCGGCTGGTTTACCCAGTGGCTGAGCGGCCAGCCCCGCGACCCGCAGCGCTGGGCGAACGCCATCACGCTGTGGCTGAGAATTCTGGCGATTGTTTCCACGTCACAGCTCTGGATGGAGTACGTACCGGTACAGCGCTTTATTCGCGCCCTGTTTGCCTCACGCCTGCCGCCGGGCGTCGCTTATCTGTTCGCTGGCCCGCTGCTGGTTGTCGAACAGCTAAAGCGCCAGTTGACGATTATCCACGAAGCCCAACGCGCCCGCGGCGTACCGCTGGACGAGAATGGATATCAGCGGCTGCGCGCAATGCCTGCGCTCATTATCCCTCTGACCCATAACGCGCTTAACGATCTGGCGATACGCGGGGCGGCGCTGGATATGCGGGCATTTCGTTTACATCGTCGGCGCACTACGCTTTGGGCGCCGAAAGACAGCACCTTACAACGTCTGGCGCGTTACGGCATGCTGCTGGCGATGGTCGCTGAAGCGGGAGCCTGGCTATGGTTACGTTAGAACAGTTCCGTTATCACCCGACCCGGGCAACGGGTCCTTCATCATGCTTTGATTTCCATTATTCGCAGCCCGGCATGGTGGCGATTTTTGGCGATAACGGCAGCGGGAAAAGCACTCTGGCGCAGATCATGGCGGGCTGGTATCCGGATTTTCTGCCCGGCGATATCGAAGGTCATGGCACTCTGCTTGGCATCCCTATTGGACAGCAATCGCTGGTCGAACGGGCGCAGACCATCCAGCTGGTCCAGCAATCCCCCTATCTCCAGCTTTCCGGTTGTACCTTCAGCGTCGAAGAAGAGGTCGCTTTTGGCCCTGAAAATCTTTGCCTTCACGAAGACGAGATTATGCGTCGTGTTGACGCGGCGCTCTCGCTGATGGAGTGCCAGGAGTTACGTCACCGCCATCCGTCCACGCTCTCCGGTGGAGAAACCCAGCGCGTGGCGATCGCCTGCGCGCTGGCTATGCAGCCAACGCTACTGATCCTTGATGAAGCCTTTAGCCGCCTGACGGCGCAAGCTACCGCCATGCTTCTGACACGTCTGCGGGACAGGGCGCTGGCGCAGCATTCACTGATCATCCTTTTTGAACGCACCCCTTCGCCTTTTCTAGCCTGGTGTCAGCAGGGATGGCGACTACATGATGGAGCGCTTTCCCCGCTATGTTAACGTTGAATCAGGTAACCTGGCGCTGGCCCGGCGCGGCGGATGACTGTTTGCAAAATATCTCCCTGACGCTCGGCCAGGGCGAATGGCTGGCGCTTACCGGCGATAACGGCGCGGGAAAATCCACCCTGCTGCGGGTAATGGCCGGGCTGCTGTCGGCAACGTCCGGTAGCGTCAATCTGTTGAATAAGCCGATGGCGCAGTATAAAAATCGTCAACGCGCCAAAATTATCGGCGTCCTGTTTCAGGAGGCCGAAAACCAGCTCTTCCACAGCAAAGTCTCTGAAGAGGTCGCCTATGGGCTGCGGTTACAGAAATTACCGGCAGCGGAAGTTGCGCAACGCACCGCGGCGGCGCTGCGTTTATGCAGGCTGGAGAGCGTAGCTGATGCGCATCCGCTGGATTTGCATACCGCCCAGCGCCGTATGGTCGCCGTTGCCTGTCTGGAAGCCATGGCGCCAGAGATTCTGCTGCTCGACGAACCCAGCCGCGATTTTGATCGGCACTGGCTGGCAATATTTGAAGCATGGCTGACAGTTTGCCGCAAAAGAGGAACCAGCGTAGTGGCTATCAGCCATGACGCGGCTTTTACACAGCGGCACTTTTCCCGCCAGGTGCGCATGGAAAAAGGCAGACTGCTGCGAGTGGTTTAAAAAAAACGGGCCGCCTGAGCGACCCGTTTTATCAGGCTGTGAGAATAATCACAGCAGTGCTTCCGCTCTGGCAACCGCGTTTTCCACGGTGATACCAGATGCTTTTCCCGCTGGCGGTGCCGCGCACCGGTCCGGACTA